>NZ_JBVHHE010000007.1:0-86660 GCF_055561235.1 Kitasatospora sp. NPDC022856
CCGCCGCGAACGGAGCGATCTTCGCCTCGGCCAGCGAACGCACCGCCTCACGCAGCATCTCGTGCTCCTCGGAGATCCGGAAGAGATCGAAGTCCGCCGACCCTGCGCTGCCCGCCATGATGCCTGCCTCGCCGCTCAGTTGTTAGTTACCGTTAAGTAGATCCTAGGGCTCCGACCTGCGGCTGCCTAGGTTCAGTCGACGTCGGACCCGAGGGTGTCGCCGGCCCGGTGCTCCTGGAAGTACTCCGGCATCCGGTCGTTGCGCATCGCCTCCCAGAGCTGCGCCGCCGGACGCTCGTCCAGCAGCACGACGCTCTGGCCGTCGCGGGTGTCGAAGCCGCCGAACGGCGCGTTCATGAAGCGGACGTCGTCGGCGCGCAGCGAGCGCAGGCCCCAGGCGAGCTGGAAGAGGTCGGTGTTGGAGAGCCGGTCGTCCACGCTGACCACCTCGCCGACCGACTGCAGCAGGCCGCCGAGGCGGGACGGACTGGCCAGCGTGCCGGAGTCCATGACCCGGAGCATCAGCGCGCGCAGGAAGTTCTGCTGGCGCTTGGTGCGGTCGAGGTCCCCGCCGGGCAGACCGTAGCGCTCACGGACGTACAGCAGCGCCTGGGCGCCGTCCATGTGATGGGTCCCGGCCTCCCAGGCGCGGGCCTCGCCGGCCGCCTCGATGGTGCGCGGAATGGTGATGTCCACGCCGCCGACGGCGTCGGTGAGGGCGCGGAAGCCGTTCCAGTCGACCACGGCGAGGTGGTCGATCCGGATGCCGGTGAGGTTCTGCACGGTCTCGGTCATCAGGGCCGGGCCGCCCCAGGAGTACGCGGCGTTCAGCTTGGCCTTGCCGTGCCCGGGGACGTCCACCCAGGTGTCGCGGGCCAGCGAGACCAGCGAGGCGCTGCGGCCGTCCTCGGACAGGTGCAGCAGCATCATGGTGTCGCTGCGGGCCGCGCCCTCCTGCCAGACCGGGGCCGTTGCCCGGCTGCCGGTGGTCGGCACGTCGGAGCGGGCGTCCAGGCCGACCAGCAGCAGGTTGAGGCCGCTCGCCGGGACGGGCCTCGGCTGGGCGGACTCCGGCGCCGTCGGGAAGGCGTCCGGGATCCGGGTGACCGAGGAGGCGTAGTGCTCGGCCGCCCAGAAGAGCGCGCCGCCCGTACCGAGGACCACCACCAGCAGCGCGGAGAGCGTCCAGAGCAGGACGCGGCGGGTGCGACGGCGGCGGGCCGGCGGCTCGGGGCCCCGGTCCGGCCCGGCGGCCTCCGCGCCGCCGGCGCGCGGCCCGAAGAGGCTGAGCCCCTCCGCCGGCCCGGCGGACCCGTCGGGGCGCGGCGGTTCTTCGGTGTGGGGCGCCTCGGCGGCGTGGGGCGGTTCTTCGGCGTGGGGCGGGCGCGGCGGTTCTTCGGCGTGGGGTGTGTCCGGTGTGTCCGTGCTCTCGGGCTTCGGATCCATGCGCGCATTGTGCCGCCGGTCACAGCGCCCGTGTGGGGGTTCCGCCGGATCGCGCCCGGCGCACACCCGGCGCCCGGCGGCAGCACCCGGGTGCCCGGAACATCGGCGCAGGCGGGACGGCCTGGGCCGGGTCCGGACGGGCGGATAGCATCGGTGCTCGCACGTCCTGCCCGTCCCACGGCAGGCAAGGTCGAGATTCCGCAAAGGGGAACCCGTGACCCTCCGCATCTCCGTGATCGGCACCGGCTATCTCGGTGCCACCCACGCCGCCGCCATGGCGGAGTTCGGCTTCGAGGTGCTGGGTCTGGACATCGACCCCGAGAAGATCGCCACGCTGACCGCCGGCCGGGTGCCGATGTACGAGCCGGGCCTGTCCGAGCTGCTGCTCAAGCACGTGGCGGGCCACGAGGGTTCGACCGGCCGGCTGCGCTTCACCACCTCCGCCCAGGAGGCCGCGGAGTTCGGCGACGTGCACTTCGTCTGCGTCAACACCCCGCAGCGCAAGGGCGAGTTCGCCGCCGACATGTCCTACGTGGACGCCGCGATCGACGAGCTGGCCCCGCACCTGACCCGGCCGGTGCTGGTGGTCGGCAAGTCCACCGTGCCGGTCGGCTCCGCGAACCGGCTGGCCGAGCGGCTGGCCGCGCTGGCGCCGGTCGGCGAGGACGCCGAGCTCGCCTGGAACCCGGAGTTCCTGCGCGAGGGCTTCGCCGTCCAGGACACCCTGCGGCCGGACCGGATCGTGGTCGGCGCCCGCAGCGAGCGCGCCGAGCGGCTGCTGCGCGAGGTGTACGCCGAGCCGATCGCGGCCGGCGTGCCGTTCGTGGTCACCGACTTCGCCACCGCCGAGCTGGTCAAGGCCGCCGCCAACTCCTTCCTGGCCACCAAGATCTCGTTCATCAACGCGATGGCCGAGGTCTGCGAGGCGGCCGGAGCCGACGTCACCCTGCTCTCCACCGCGCTCGGCCACGACGACCGGATCGGCCGCAAGTTCCTCAACGCGGGCCTGGGCTTCGGCGGCGGCTGCCTGCCCAAGGACATCCGCGCGTTCATGGCCCGGGCCGGGGAGCTGGGCGCCGACCAGGCGCTGGCCTTCCTGCGCGAGGTCGACTCGATCAACATGCGGCGCCGCTCCCGGATGGTCGAGCTGGCCCGCGAGCAGTGCGGCGGCGGCTTCCTCGGCCGCCGGGTCGCCGTCCTCGGCGCCGCCTTCAAGCCCAACTCCGACGACATCCGGGACTCCCCCGCGCTGAACGTCGCCGCCCAGATCCAGCTCCAGGGCGCGCAGGTCACGGTGTACGACCCGAAGGCGATGGACAACGCCCGCAAGATGTTCCCGGGCCTCGCCTACGCGCAGTCCCCGCTGGAGGCCGCCGAGGGCGCGCATGTGGTCCTGCACCTCACCGAGTGGCAGGAGTTCCGCGACCTCGACCCGGCCGAGCTGGGCACGGTGGTCGCCGAGCGCCGCCTGCTGGACGGCCGCAACGCCCTGGACGCCGACGCCTGGCGCGCGGCCGGCTGGACGTACCGGGCGTTGGGCCGCCCGAGCTGACGCGGCACGCGCCGGGGCCCGCCGGTCGTTCCGACGACCGGCGGGCCTCGTGCCTGCTAACCGAACCGCCCGCCGAGCCCGAGCCGGGGGATCTCGATGGCGGGGCACTTGTCCATCACCATCGCGAGACCGGCCGCGCGGGCCCGCGCGTAGGCGGCCTCGTCCACCACGTCGAGCTGGAACCAGACGCCCTTGGCGCCGATGGCCACGGCTTCGTCGGCCACCGCGCCGGCGAGGTCGGACCGGACGAAGGTGTCGACCACGTCGACCTCGAACGGGATGTCCGCCAGCGAGGCGTACCCCTGCTCCCCGTGAACGGTCTCGGCCTTCGGGTGCACGGGCACGATCCGCTTCCCGAAGCGCTGCAGCACCTCGGCGACGCCGTACGCGGCGCGCCGGCGGTTGGACGACAGGCCGACCACGGCCCAGGTGTCGCCCAGCTCGGTAAGGATCTTGCGGACCGTCTCCGGGTCGCCGTACATGCCCTGCCTCCTCGCAGCCGCTGACTCAACCACTGCCAGCACCCCGGTCCGCCCGGCCATTCCCGGGCGGACCGGGCCGGGAACGGCCGGCCGCGCTGGTGCTCAGCCGGCGAGGCCGTCGAGCTGCGCGAGGGTGGCGATGGACGGGCGGCGGGTGGTCCGCAGCTCACGCGCGACGGCCTCGGCGTCGCGCAGCACGCGTACCGCGTTGTGCCAGGTGAGCTTCCCGAGGTCGGTCGGCGACCAGCCCCGGCCGAGCAGTTCGGCGATCAGGTTGGGGTAGCCGGCCACGTCGTCCAGCCCGGCCGGGAGGAACGCCGTGCCGTCGAAGTCGCCGCCGATGCCGATGTGGTCGATGCCCGCCACCTCGCGCATGTGGTCGAGGTGGTCGGCGACCGTGGCCGGGGTGGCGACCGGGCGGGGGGTGGCCTGCTCGAAGGCCCGCTGGCAGGCCATCCCGGCCGGGGTGGTGTCGAGGTGGTCGAAGCCGTGGGCGCGCATGTTCTCGTCCGCGGCGGCGGTCCACTCGATGGCGGCGGGCAGGATGAACTTCGGGACGAAGGTGGCCATCGCCACGCCGCCGTTGGCCGCCAGCCGGCCGAGCACGTCGTCCGGGACGTTGCGCGGGTGGTCGCAGACGGCGCGCGCCGAGGAGTGCGAGAAGAGCACCGGCGCCTCGCTGACCCGCAGCGCGTCGCGCATGGTGTCGGCGGAGACGTGCGAGAGGTCGACCAGCATGCCGAGCCGGTTCATCTCCCGGACGACCTCCTCGCCGAACCGGGTCAGGCCCCCGGCCGCCGGCTTGTCGGTCGCGGAGTCGGCCCACGGGGTGTTGTCGTTGTGGGTGAGCGTCAGGTACCGGACGCCGAGCTCGTACAGGGCGCGCAGGGTGGCCAGCGAGGAGTCGATGGAGTGGCCGCCCTCGGCGCCCATCAGGGAGGCGATCCGGCCGTCGGCGCGGGCGGCCTCCATGTCCTCGGCGGTGAACGCGAGGCGGAGCCGGTCGGGGAAGCGGGCGGCCAGGGCCCGGACGAAGTCGATCTGCTCCAGGGTGGCGCTGACGGCGTGGTCGCCGGCCAGCCGCGAGGGGACGTAGACGGACCAGAACTGCGCGCCGACCCCGCCCGCGGCGAGGCGGGCGAGGTCGGTGTGCAGCCGTGAACTCTGGTCGGCGGCCAGGTCGAGCGTGTCGAGGTCGTAGCCGACCTGCTCGCGCATCGCCCAGGGGAGGTCGTTGTGGCCGTCCACCACGGGGGTGTCGCGGAGGAGGGCGCGGGCACGGTCCAGCAGGGCGGCCGGGTCGGGCTGCTCAGCGGAGTCCAACAGCTCAGAGGTCATACGAGCTGTTGTATCCGATATGACTACTTTCCAAAGCCGAAGGAGGCGGAACCCGCCACCTTGGCCCGCAGCTTCTTCCCCTTCTCGGTGGCCTGGCTGTTCAGCTCGGCCTGGAAGTCGGTCATCTTCTCGGTCAGCTCCGGGTCGAACGCGGCCAGCATCCGCACCGCCAGCAGGCCCGCGTTGCGCGCACCCGCCACCGAGACGGTGGCCACCGGCACCCCGGCCGGCATCTGGACGATCGACAGCAGGCTGTCCATGCCGTCCAGGTAGCGCAGCGGCACCGGGACGCCGATGACCGGCAGCGGGGTGACCGAGGCGAGCATGCCCGGCAGGTGGGCGGCGCCGCCGGCGCCCGCGATGATCGCCTTCAGGCCGCGCCGGTGGGCCTCCTCGCCGTACGCGACCATCTCGCGCGGCATCCGGTGCGCGGAGACGACGTCCACCTCGTAGGGGATCTCGAACTCGTCGAGGGCCTGGGCCGCGGCCTCCATGACCGGCCAGTCGGAGTCCGAGCCCATCACGATGCCGACCAGGGGGCCGGGGGAAGAGGAGGTCATTCGGTGATCGTTCCTCGCAGGTAGGCGGCCGCGTGACGGGCGCGCTCGCGGACGTCGTCGAGGTCGTCCCCGAAGACGTTGACGTGACCGACCTTGCGGCCGGGCTTCACGTCCTTCCCGTACATGTGGATCCGCAGGCCGGGGTCACGGGCCATGCAGTGCAGGAAGGCGTGGTACATGTCCGGGTAGTCGCCGCCGAGCACGTTGACCATGACGGTCCACTTGGCGCGCGGCCGGGGGTCGCCGAGCGGCAGGTCGAGCACGGCCCGCAGGTGGTTCTCGAACTGCGAGGTGACGGCGCCGTCCTGGGACCAGTGCCCGGAGTTGTGCGGGCGCATGGCCAGCTCGTTGACCAGGATCCGGCCGTCCCGGGTCTGGAACAGCTCGACCGCCAGGTGGCCGGTGATGTCCAGCTCGCCGGCGATCCGCAGGGCCAGCTGCTGGGCCTCGTCGGACAGCGCCGGGTCGAGGTCCGGCGCCGGGGCGGTCACCTCGGCGCAGACGCCGTTCTCCTGGACGCTCTCCACCACCGGGTAGGCGACGGCCTGGCCGCTGGGCGAGCGGACCACGTTGGCGGCCAGCTCGCGGACGAAGTCCACCTTCTCCTCGGCCAGCACGGGGACGCCGGCCAGGAACGGCGCGTGCGCCTGCTCCTCGTCGTCGACGACCCAGACGCCCTTGCCGTCGTAGCCGCCGCGGACGGTCTTGAGGACGACCGGGTAGCCGGCGCCCTCCTCGGCGAAGGCCGTCACGTCGGCCGGGCCGGAGACGATCCGGTGCCGGGGGCAGGGCACCCCGATGGAGTCGAGCCTGGCCCGCATCACGCCCTTGTCCTGGGCGTTGACCAGCGCCTCCGGGCCGGGCCGGACGGCCACGCCGTCGGCCTGCAGGGCCCGCAGGTGCTCGGTCGGCACGTGCTCGTGGTCGAAGGTGATCACATCGCAGCCGGCCGCGAAGCGGCGCAGCGTGTCGAGGTCGCGGTAGTCGCCGAGGACGGTGTCGGAGACCACCTGCGCGGCGGAGTCCTGGGGCGTGTCGGCGAGGAGTTTGAACCGGACCCCGAGCGGGATGCCCGCCTGGTGTGCCATCCGGGCCAGCTGCCCGCCGCCGATCATGCCCACTACTGGAAAATTCGCATTGCCCGGGGAAGTCACCCCGCCAGGATATCCGGGCCGGTCGGGGGCCATGGAACCGCCATGGAACCGTACGGCCGGCGGGCACCGTCCCAGGGAGCGAGGAGCCCTGGGGGCTGAGCCGATCGGCGGAACCGGGTAGCCTGGACCGCTAGGTCCTGGTACGCGTGGTCCGATCATGTGCGTGCACGCAGGGCTCAAGGGGCCAGCCGCGCATCCGCTCCGGGCCCCCTCGTCCGCAGCACATGGAGGCAGCCCGGTATGGCGACGACCGCAGCGTCGAACCCCCCGCTGACGCAGAGACTGCGCGGTCTGTCGGGCGAGGTGGTGAAGTTCGGCATCGTCGGCCTGAGCGGTGTTGTGGTCAACTTCGCCGTCTTCTGGATCTGCATCAACGGGTTCCACCTGGCCTCGCTGCGGTCCAACATCGCCGCCACCCTGGTGGCCATCGCGACCAACTACCTCGGCTACCGCTACTGGCTGTACCGGGACCGCGACGCCGCCTCGCGCAAGCGCGAGATCACGCTGTTCCTGCTGTTCAGCGGCGCCGGGATGCTGATCGAGACCGGGGTGCTGGGCTTCTCGGTCTACGTGCTCGGCCTGGACTCGCACTTCGAGCAGCTGGCCGCCAAGGTGGCCGGCCTCGCGGTGGCCACGGTGTTCCGCTTCGTCTCCTACCGGACGTGGGTCTTCACGGCCGTCCCGGAGACCGGCGCCGAGCCCGCCCCGGCGGCCGAGGTCGTCGCGCAGGCCGAGCTGGTGCTCGCCGCCGAGGAGATCCGGTACGCCAAGGCCGAATAGGCCCGCCCCCTTGCACCGCCCGCTCGGGCGGGAGGACAGTGGTGACCGAGGGCGAGCACGGCCGGCGAACGATCGAGGCCCGGGGGATCCCAGGAGGCTCGCCATGGCGTTCGTCCAGATCATCGACTGCAAGACCGACAAGGTGGACGACCTCAACCGGCTGATGGACAGCTGGGCCGAACAGACCGAGGGCCGGCGGACGGTCGGACACGCGATGGTCGGCGCCGACCGCGCGGACCCGCGGCACCTGGTGGAGATCGTCGAGTTCGCCTCCTACGAGGACGCGATGAAGAACTCCTCGCTGCCCGAGACCGACCGGATCTTCCGGGAGATGGTCGCGCTCTGCGACGAGCCGCCGACCTTCACGGACCTGGACGTGGTCCGCGACACCCGGTTCTGAGAGCACCGCAGGGGCCGGACCGGGAGCGCCGCGCGAAGGACCTGCCGCTCAGGCCTCGCGCTGGCTGCGGCCCAGGAAGATGGCGAACACCGGCGGCTTCAGCGAGAGCAGTTCGAGCCGGCCGCCGTCCGCCTCCGCGAGGTCGCGGGCCACCGCCAGGCCGATCCCCGTCGAGTTGCGCCCGCTGACCGCCCGTTCGAAGACCCGGTTGCCCAGCTCCGGCGGCACCCCGGCGCCCTGGTCCTGCACCTCGACCACCACCGACGTCCCCGACGGCCGCACCCGCAGGGTGATCAGCCCGGCGCCGTGCATCAGCGAGTTCTCGATCAGGGTGGCCAGCACCTGGGCCACCGTGCCGGGGGTGCCGACGGCGGTGACCCCGTGCAGGCCCTCCACCTGGAGCACCCGGCCGGTGCCGCGCAGCGACGGGCCCCACTCCTCCACCTGCTGCTTGACCACGTCGTCCAGGTCGAAGGCGACCGCGGTGGGGCTGCGCGGGTCCCGCTGGGTGGTGAGCAGCCGCTGGACGACGTCGGTGAGCCGCTCGACCTGCTGGAGGGCGATGGTCGCCTCCTCCTTGACGGTCTCCGGATCCTCGGCGACCGCGGTGATCTCCTCCAGCCGCATGGAGAGCGCGGTGAGCGGGGTGCGCAGCTGGTGCGAGGCGTCGGCGGCGAGCCGCCGTTCGGCGGTGAGCATCCGGGCGATCCGCTCGGCGCTGACGTCCAGCACCTCGGCGACCCGGTCCAGCTCGGGCACCCCGTAGCGGCGGTCGCGCGGGCGCGGGTCGCCGGAGCCGAGCCGCTCGGCCGTCTCGGCGAGGTCGGTGAGCGGCCGGGCCAGCCGCTTGGCCTGCCAGACGGCCAGGGCGACGGCCGCCTGGACGGCGAGCAGCGCCACCACGCCGAGCAGCAGCAGCATGTTGGCGATCTCGTGGTCGACGCCGGCCCGGGACTGCTCGACGGTGACGGTCTCACCGCTGGCGCCCTGCTCGACGGACTTCAGCAGGTGGGTCCCGGCCGGCCGCTCGCCGCTGGAGACGACGGACTTGCCGGGGATGTCCACCTCGACGTACTGGCCGTCGGTGACCTGGTTGGCGAACTTGTCGCCGGTGACCGGCTCGCCCGCGGAGAGCCGGTTCTCCACCAGGGCGAGCACCCGGACGGCGGCCGCGTCCACCCGGTCCTGCGCCGAGTTCACGATGGTGCGCTTCTCGACCAGGGCGAGCGGGACGCAGAACACCGCGACCACCACCAGGACGACGCCCAGCAGCGAGTTGATCATCCGGCGCTTCACGCGGCCGCTCCCCGTGGTGGTTCGTTCCCCTTACGGGGGCTACTTCTTCTTGAGGGGCTAGTTCTTCTCGAAGCGGAAGCCCACTCCGCGCACGGTGGCGATGTAGCGGGGGTTGGCCGCGTCGTCGCCGAGCTTCTTGCGCAGCCAGGAGATGTGCATGTCCAGCGTCTTGGTGGAGGTCCACCAGGTGGTGTCCCAGACCTGGCGCATGATCTCCTCCCGGGTGACCACCCGCCCGGCGTCCCGGACCAGCACCCGCAGCAGCTCGAACTCCTTGGCGGAGAGCGTCAGCTCCTCCTCGCCGAGCCAGGCGCGGTGGGACTCGATGTCGATCTTCACCCCGTGCGCGCCGGTGGTGAGCTGGTCCACGTTGCCGCGCCGGAGCAGGGCACGGACGCGGGCGAGCAGCTCGGCGAGACGGAAGGGCTTGGTGACGTAGTCGTCGGCACCGGCGTCCAGGCCGACCACGGTGTCCACCTCGTCCGCACGGGCGGTGAGGACGAGGACGGGGCAGCTCTTGCCGTCGGCCCGCAGGCGGCGGCAGACCTCCAGGCCGTCCATCTCGGGAAGACCGAGGTCGAGGACGACGAGGTCGACCTCCTCGGTGAGCCCGGCGGCCAGTGCGGCCGGACCGTCCTCGCGGACGAGCACCTCATAGCCCTCGCGTCGCAGGGCCCGGGCGAGCGGTTCGGAGATCGCCGGATCGTCCTCGGCGAGCAGCACACAGGTCATGTGGTGATGGTAGTCCGCCGGGGATAGGGGGCCTGCGCTGTGAGGTAGTTCACAGAGCGTGATCGTTATACGGAGCGCGATCACCGCTCAACGGACATGCCCCAGCCGCCCGTTCGGCGAAGATTCCACGGCTGGGTCTTGCATCCGAAGGAACATGTCCAGCCCTACCATGGATCTATCGATCAGATTGATCGCAGACTTTGCCATCGCCATACCTAATTGGCGTGTTTTGTCAGCTGATAACGCCAAATCTGGCCACGTACAGTGGTTTGGTCCACGTCCGCCGTACCCCCCTAGGCGGACGCTGTCAGCAAGGAACCACTACACATGGCGTCTACGACCCTGGAGTCCGGCATTCAGTCGGCCTCTCCCAGCGGCAAGACCTTCCTCGGGCACCCCCGTGGACTCGCCACTCTCTTCATGAGTGAGATGTGGGAGCGCTTCAGCTACTACGGCATGCGCGCCCTGCTGGTCCTTTACATGACCGCCTCCATCACGGAGGGCGGTCTCGGCATGAAGATGGCCGTGGCCAGCGCGGTCTACAGCGTGTACACGGCCATGGTCTACCTGCTGGCCCTGCCGGGCGGCTGGATCGCCGACCGATTCCTCGGTGCCCGCAAGACCGTCGCGGTGGGCGGCTCGATCATCATGATCGGCCACTTCCTGCTGGCCGTTCCGGCGAGCGTGTCGTTCTTCGTCGGCCTGGCGTTCATCGCGCTCGGCTCCGGCCTGCTGAAGGCCAACATCTCGACGATGGTCGGCCACCTGTACGACGGTCCGAACGACCCTCGCCGTGACGGTGGCTTCACCATCTTCTACATGGGCATCAACCTCGGTGCCTTCGCGGCGCCGCTGGTGATCGGCACCATCGGCCAGAGCGTCAACTGGCACCTCGGTTTCGCCCTCGCCGGTGTCGGCATGGCGATCGGCCTGATCCAGTTCATGCTGGGCAGCCGCCACCTGAGCGCCAAGAGCGACGTGGTGACCTCGCCGATCTCGGCAGCCGAGAAGCGCGTGATCTTCAGGAAGGCCGGCTTCTGGCTGGCGCTGGCCACCGTGTTCTACGCGGTCGTCGCGCTGACCGGCCACTTCACGATCAACTGGGCGATCTGGCCGCTCTCGATCGCCGGCATCGCGCTTCCCGTGTTCGTCTTCGCCAAGGTGAAGCGCGACAAGGACCTCGACGCGGGCGAGCAGTCCAAGATGAGCGGTTACATCTGGTTCTTCGTGGCCGCCGCCGTGTTCTGGATGATCTACGACCAGTCGGGCTCGACTCTGAGCATCTTCGCGGACGAGAACACCTCGTCCACGCTGTTCGGCTTCGACTTCCCGTCGACCTGGTTCCAGTCGCTGAACCCGCTGTACATCATGGCGCTGGCCCCGGTCTTCGCCTGGCTCTGGGTGGCCCTCTCCCACAAGGCCAAGAACCCCAGCACCACCATGAAGTTCGCGTTCGGTCTGCTGATGATCGGCGCCTCCTTCCTCGTCATGATGCTGGCCATGGCGGCTGCCGCGGGCGGCACCAAGGTCACCCCGCTCTGGCTGGCCATGGTGTACCTGATCCAGACGGTCGGTGAGCTGACGCTCTCCCCAGTGGGCCTGTCCGTCACCACCAAGCTGGCCCCGGCGAAGTACGCCAGCCAGATGATGGGCGTCTGGTTCCTCGCCGTCACCGCCGGTGACTGCGTCGCGGCCATCTTCCAGCTCGTCCTCGGCGACAGCGTGGTCGGCAGCACCTGGTACTTCGCGGTCCAGGGTGCGATGGCGATCGTCGCGGGCATCGGTCTGGCGATGTACCGCAAGAAGGTCGTGAAGCTGATGGGCAACGTCCACTGACGCACCCCGAAGCACCGCCGGGCACGCCCGGCACGAGGGGCCGGTACGGATCGGAAGATCCGTACCGGCCCTTTTTCGGACGCGTGACCGCCCCGAGGCGTGTCAGGGTGTCGGGCATGTCGAGTGAATCGCTGCCCCGTCAGCTCGCCCGTACCCGTCGGTTCTCCCTCGGGGTGCCCGCCCATCCGGTCGTCTGCGACAGCGGGCGGACGGTGCTGTTCCTGCGCAGCCGGGCCGGGGACGACCCGGTCGGCTGTCTCTGGGCGCTGGACGCCGACAGCGGCGAGGAGCGGCTGCTGGCCGATCCGGCCGGGCTGGGCGGCGAGGGCCGGGACGTCCCCGAGGCGGAGCGGATCCGCCGCGAGCGCTCCCGCGTGCACGCCACCGGAATCACCGCCTTCGCCGCCGACCGGGACGGCCGGACGGTCGTCTTCGCCCTGGGCGGGGAGCTCTGGGTGGCGGACCCCGCCGGGGGCGGCGTCCGCCGGATACCGACCGCCACCGGCGTCTACGACCCGCGCCCGGACCCGACCGGCCGCCGGATCGCCTACGTGGGTGACGGGGCGCTGCGCGTCATCGGGGTGGACGGCACCGGGGACCGCGCGCTGGCCGAGCCCGAGCACGCCGAGGTCGCGTACGGCGTCCCCGACCACGTCGCCGCCGAGTCCATGCACCGCACCCGGGCGTACTGGTGGTCGCCGGACGGCACCCGGCTGCTGGCCGCCCGGGTGGACAACGGCCCGCTCGCCCGCCTCCACCTCGCCGACCCGGCCGATCCGGCGCGGCCGCCGCGCGTCCTGCGCTACCCGCTGGCCGGCACCGCCAACGCCGACGTCTCGCTCTGGCTGCTGGACCTCGACGGCGGCCGTACCGAGGCCCGCTGGGACCGCGCCGGGTTCGAGTACCTGGCCGCCGCCGGCTGGGACGCCCACGGCCCCTTCGCCGCCGTGCAGAGCCGGGACCAGCGCACCGTCCGCACCCTCGCCGTGGATCCGGCCGACGGCGCCACCCGGACGCTCGCCGAGCAGCGGGACGAGCACTGGGTCGAACTCGTCCCCGGCCTGCCCGTCCGCACCGCCGCCGGGGTCCTGGTCGACGCCGCGGACCTCGGCGACACCCGCCGGCTCACCGTGGGCGGCGAGCCCGTCACCCCGCCCGGTCTCCAACTGCGCTCGGTGCTCGGGACCGACGGCGAACAGGTCCTCTTCACCGCCTCCACCGAGCCGACCGAAACCCACCTGTGGTCGTACGACCCGGCCGAGGGCGCCGTACGGCTCAGCTCCGCGCCCGGCGCGCACACCGGCGTACGGAGGGACGGCACCCTCGTCCACACCGCGCGGACGCCCGGTGCGCCCGGCGGGCACACCATCGTCCACCGGAACGGGCGCCCCGCCGTCGACCTGCGCTCGCACGCGCAGCGCCCCGTCCTCACCGCCCGGCCCGAGCTGCTCCGGCTGGGCCCGCGCGAGCTTCGCGCCACGCTCTTCCGGCCCACCGGCCACCGCCCCGGCGACGGCCCGCTGCCCGTCCTGCTCGACCCCTACGGCGGGCCCGCGCTGCAGAAGGCCACCGCGGCCGGCGGCTGGCCCGACCTGGTCTCGCAGTGGTTCGCCGACCAGGGCTTCGCCGTCCTGGTGGTGGACGGACGCGGCACTCCCGGCCGGGGCCCGCACTGGGAGAAGGCCGTGTTCGCGGACATCGCCACGCCGGTCCTGGACGACCAGGTCGAGGCCCTGCGGGAGGCCGCACTGGCCCGCCCCGGGCTGCTGGACCTCGACCGGGTCGCCGTCCGGGGCTGGTCCTTCGGCGGCTTCCTGGCCGCCCTGGCCGTGCTGCGCCGCCCGGACGTCTTCCACGCCGCGGTGGCCGGGGCCGCGCCCACCGACCACCGGCTGTACGACACCCACTGGAAGGAGCGCTTCCTCGGCCACCCGGACGAGCACCCGGAGCGCTACGACGCCTGCTCGCTGATCCCCGACGCCGCCGGCCTGCGCCGGCCGCTGCTGCTGGTGCACGGCCTGGCCGACGACAACGTGCTGCCCGCGCACACGCTGCGGCTCTCCGCCGCCCTGCTCGCCGCCGGCCGCCCGCACGAGCTGCTGCCGCTCAGCGGGGCCACCCACTCCCCCAGCGACGAGACGGTGGCGGAGAACCTGCTGCTGCACCAGCTGGACTTCCTGCGCCGCGGCCTCGCCGCGCGGGGCCGGTAACGACCTGGGGGGCGACGGCGGTCGCCGTCGCCCCCCAGCCCCCGGAGCCGTGAAGGTCAGACCTCGCGGACCCCGGCCCGCCAGACCGCCGCCGTCAGCGGGACGCCCGGCCGGTACGCGAGGTGGACGTGCGAGGGCGCTTCCAGCAGCTGGAGGTCGGCCCGGGCGCCGACCGTCACCACGCCGACGTCGGTGCGCCGCAGCGCCCGGGCGCCGCCCGCGGTGGCGGCCCAGACCGCCTCGTCCGGCGTCATCCCCATCTCCCGGACCGCGACCGCGATGCAGAACGCCATCGAACTGGTGAAGCTGGAGCCCGGGTTGCAGTCGGTGGAGAGCGCGACGACGGCGCCCGCGGCGAGCAGCCGGCGCGCGTCCGGGTAGGCGGCGCGGGTGGAGAACTCCGCGCCCGGCAGCAGCGTCGCCACCGTCTCCGAGCCGGCCAGCGCGGCCACGTCCTCGTCGGTGAGGTGGGTGCAGTGGTCGGCCGAGGCCGCCCCCAGCTCGACGGCGAGCTGGACGCCCGGGCCGTAGGAGAGCTGGTTGGCGTGCACCCGGGGGGTGAGACCGCGCTCGATCCCGGCGGTCAGGATCGCCCGGGCCTGGTCCCCGTCGAAGGCGCCGTTCTCGCAGAAGACGTCCACCCAGCGGGCGTAGGGCGCGCAGGCGTCCAGCATGTCGCCGGTGACCAGGTCCACGTAGCCCGCCGGGTCGTCGGCGTACTCGGGGGCGACCACGTGGGCGCCCAGGTAGGTGGTCTCGGAGGTGTACGAGGAGGCGATCCGCAGCGCCCGGGCCTCGTCGACGACGGTCAGCCCGTAGCCGGACTTGCACTCGATCGCGGTCGTCCCCTGCCGCAGCGCCTCGCGCACGAACCGGGCCAGGTTGGCGTCGAGTTCGGCGTCGCTCGCGGCCCGGGTGGCGGCCACCGTCGTCCGGATCCCGCCCGCGGTGTACGACTGGCCGGACATCCGGGCGTTGAACTCCGCGGTGCGGTCCCCGGCGAACACCAGGTGGGCGTGCGAGTCGACGAAGCCGGGCAGCAGCGCCCGCCCGGCCGCGTCGAACCGCTCGTCCGCGGCGGGCGCCTCGGCCGCCGGCCCGACCCAGGCGACCGTGCCGCCGTCCACCACCACGGCCGCGTCGGTGAGCAGGCCGAGCGGCCCGGTCCCGTACGCGGGGTCGTTGGTGACCAGGCTGCCGATCCCGGTGATCAGGGTGCTCGGCATGCCCTGGCTCTGCGGGCTGCTCGGGGTGCTCACATCAGGCCTTTCGGGGCTGGACCCGGGGGCGGGCGGGGTCGGCCCCCGCCCGCCCCCGGGAGGTACGGGGACTCAGCAGCTCAGCGCGGCGATCGAGGACCGCAGCGCGCCCGGGACGTCGGGCACCAGCTGGTGGGCGCCGTCCCGGACGATCTGCCGTCCGCCGACCACCACGTGCCGCACGTCGGCGGCCGAGGCGGCGAACACCGCGATCTCGGCGCCGAGCCGGCTCGGCGGCCCGGCGGTGCGCACCGAGTCCAGGGCGATCACGGTGAAGTCGGCCAGGGCGCCGGCCTCGATCCGCCCGGCCTCCGGCCAGCCGAGCGAGGCGTGTCCGTCCTCGGTGCCCGCCCGCAGCAGCGAGTTGGCCGTCCAGTGGCCCCGGGTCCTGGTCCGCAGTCGCTCGTCCAGCTCCAGCGCGCGGGCCTCCTCGAACGGGTCGATGACGGCGTGGCTGTCACTGCCCAGGGTGATCGGGCAGCCCGCCGAGGCGAGCCGGCGGGCCGGACCGATGCCGTCGGCGAGGTCCCGCTCGGTGGTGGGGCACATGCAGATGGCGGTCGAGGAGTCGCTGAGGAGCTTGATGTCCTCGTCGGTGAGGTGGGTGGCGTGCACCGCCGAGGTGCGCGGGCCGAGCGCGCCGTGGTCGGCGAGCAGCCTGGTCGGGGTGACGCCGTGCGCGGTGAGGCAGGCGTCGTTCTCGGCGGTCTGCTCGGAGAGGTGGACGTGCAGCGGGGCCCGGCGGCCGTCCGTCCACCGCGCGACGGTGCCGAGCTGCTCCGCCGGTACCGCCCGCACCGAGTGGATCGCGGCGCCGATCCGGGCGTGCTCGCGCGGCTTGAGCGCCTCCACCCGCTCGGCCCAGGCGTCGGCGTCGCCGTCGCTGAACCGGAGCTGCGGCCTGGTCGGCTCGGCGCCGAAGCCGGCCGACAGGTAGCAGGTGTCCAGCAGGGTGATCCGGATCCCGGCCCGGGCGGCGGCCTCGATCAGCGCCTCGCCCATCGCGTTCGGATCGTCGTAGCGGCTTCCGCCGGGCGCGTGGTGCAGGTAGTGGAACTCCCCCACCGCGGTGATCCCGGCCAGCGCCATCTCGGCGTAGACGGCGGTGGCGAGCTCCAGGTAGCTGTCCGGGTCGAGCGCCCCGGCGAACCGGTACATGGTGTCGCGCCAGGTCCAGAAGGTGCCGGAGCCGACCTGCACGTGGCCGCGCAGCGCCCGGTGGAAGGCGTGCGAGTGCGCGTTGGCCTGGCCGGGCAGCAGCAGCCCGGCCAGCCGGACGGCGCCGGGCGGACAGGGCCCGCTGTCCGGCGTCACCGCGGTGATCCGGCCGCCGGGGCCGGTGGCGATCAGCACGTCCTGCTCGACCACAGGCCCGTTGGCGTGCGGCAGCCAGGCGTGCTCCGCCCAGTAAGTCGTCATGTGCGCGCCTCCGGCACGGCCTACTGACACGCCAGGTCCTCCAGTACGTCGGCGAGGGCGGTCACGCCGGCCAGGCAGTCGGCCGTCTCCGCGTGCTCGGCCGGGGAGTGCGAGACCCCGCTCGGGTTACGTACGAACAGCATGGCGGTCGGGATCGCCGATGCCAGGATTCCGGCGTCGTGTCCCGCGCCGGTGGGCAGGATGGGCACGCCGTCGGGGGCGCCCGCCGCGTTGAGCCGCCGGGCGAGCCGGTCGCGCAGCGGGCCGTCGAACTCCACCACCGGCGTGTAGGACTCGCGGGTCAGTTCGACCCGGACGCCGTCGCGGTCGCCGCGCTCGTACGCCGCCCGCTCGATCTCCTCGACCAGGGCGGTGAGCGTCTGCTCGTCGGCGGCCCGGGAGTCCAGCCAGCCGCGCACCAGGGAGGCGATCGCGTTGGTGCCGTTGGGCTCGACCGCGACCTTGCCGAAGGTGGCCAGCGCCCCTGCCGTCCGCGCCTTCTTCCGCGCCGCGAGCACGGTGTTGGCGTAGGTGAGCATCGGGTCGCGGCGGTCCTCGATCCGGGTGGTGCCGGCGTGGTTCGCCTCCCCGTGGAAGTCGAACCGCCAGCGGCCGTGCGGCCAGATCGCGCCGGCCACGCCGACCGGCTGGTCCTCGGCGAGGTAGCGGCCCTGCTCGACGTGGAGTTCGACGAAGGCGCCGATCCGGGCCAGCCGGTCGCCGTCCGCGCCGATCCCGGCCGGGTCGTAGCCGGCCTTCTCCATCGCGTCGGGCAGCCGGACGCCGTCGGCGTCGCGCAGCTCGTACGCCTGGTCGCGGCCGAGCACGCCCGCGCTCAGCCGGGAGCCGATGCAGGCCACGCCGAACCGGGCGCCCTCCTCGTCACCGAAGTTGACGATGGCCAGCGGCCGGTCGAACTCGGCTCCCCGCCCGCGGAGTTCGTCCAGCGCGGCGAAGGAGGAGACCACCCCGAGCGGGCCGTCGAAGGCGCCACCGTCGGGGACGGAGTCCAGGTGCGAGCCGGTGACGATCGCGCCCTCGCCCGCCGGGTCGCCCAGCCAGGCCCACTGGTTGCCGTTGCGGTCCAGCTCGTAGGTCAGCCCGCGGCCGCGGGCCTGCTCCTCGAACCAGGACCGGCACTCGGTGTCGGCGGAGTTCCAGGCGAAGCGGCGGTAGCCGCCGGAGGAGGCGGAGCGGCCCACCGGGAGCAGCTCCGCCCACATCTCTTCGAAGGTCACAGCTCACCCGTCGGGCCGTGCTCGTTCATCGGGACGCGGACGCCGCGCTCGGCGGCGACCTCGTCGGCCCGGTCGTAGCCGGCGTCGACGTGGCGGATCACGCCCATGCCCGGGTCGTTGGTGAGCACCCGGCGGATCTTCTCGCCGGCCAGCGCGGTGCCGTCGGCCACCGTGACCTGGCCCGCGTGGATCGAGCGGCCGATGCCGACGCCGCCGCCGTGGTGGATGGAGACCCAGGACGCGCCGGAGGCGACGTTGACCATGGCGTTGAGCAGCGGCCAGTCGGCGATCGCGTCGGAGCCGTCCAGCATCGCCTCGGTCTCCCGGTACGGGGAGGCGACCGAGCCGCAGTCCAGGTGGTCGCGGCCGATCACGATCGGCGCGGACAGCTCGCCGGAGGCGACCATGTCGTTGAACCGCTCGCCGGCCTTGTCGCGCTCGCCGTAGCCGAGCCAGCAGATCCGCGCCGGCAGGCCCTGGAAGTGCACCTTCTCCTGGGCCATCTTGATCCAGCGGTGCAGCGACTCGTTCTCCGGGAAGAGGTCGAGCACGGCCTTGTCGGTCTTGGCGATGTCCTGCGGGTCGCCGGAGAGCGCCGCCCAGCGGAACGGGCCCTTGCCCTCGCAGAACAGCGGCCGGATGTAGGCCGGGACGAAGCCCGGGAAGGCGAACGCGCGGTCGTAGCCGGCCAGCTGGGCCTCACCGCGGATCGAGTTGCCGTAGTCGAACACCTCGGCGCCGGCGTCCATGAAGCCGACCATCGCCTCGACGTGCCGGGCCATCGACTCGCGCGAGCGCTGGGTGAACTCGGCGGGCTTCTCGGCCGCGTAGGTCGCCATGTCGTCGAAGGCGACTCCGACCGGCAGGTAGCTCAGCGGGTCGTGGGCGCTGGTCTGGTCGGTGACGATGTCGATCGGCGCGTCCATCGAGAGCAGCTGCGGGAACACCTCGGCGGCGTTGCCCAGCAGGCCGATGGAGAGCGGCTCGCGGCGGTCGCGGGCGGCGGTGGCCAGCTCCAGCGCGTGCGCGAGGTTCTTGGCCTCGACGTCCAGGTAGCGGTGCTCGATCCGGCGGGAGATCCGGGACGGGTCGCAGTCGACGCAGATCGCCACGCCGCCGTTCATCGTCACGGCCAGCGGCTGGGCGCCGCCCATGCCGCCGAGGCCGGCGGTGAGGGTGATCGTCCCCGCCAGGGTGCCGTCGAACCGCTTGTTGGCGACGGCGGCGAAGGTCTCGTAGGTGCCCTGGAGGATGCCCTGGGTGCCGATGTAGATCCACGATCCGGCGGTCATCTGGCCGTACATGGTGAGGCCGAGGCTCTCCAGCCGCCGGAACTCCTCCCAGTTCGCCCAGTCGCCGACCAGGTTGGAGTTGGCGATCAGCACGCGCGGCGCCCACTCGTGCGTCTGCATGACGCCGACCGGCCGCCCGGACTGGACCAGCATGGTCTCGTCCTGCTTCAGCGTCTCCAGCGTGCGCACCATGGCGTCGAACGAGCGCCAGTCCCGCGCCGCCTTGCCGGTGCCGCCGTAGACGACGAGCTTCGACGGGTGCTCGGCCACCTCGGGGTCGAGGTTGTTCATCAGCATCCGCAGGGCAGCCTCCTGCTGCCACCCCTGCGCCGTCAGCCCCGTACCGCGCGCCGCCCGCACCTCGCGCGGCCCGCTCGCCTGCTGCTGCACCATGTCCCGGCTCCCTACGGATGAATTCATTCAAGCTCGACTTGGCTGAATATATCCAATCATTCAGTCTCCGGCCAGACCTGAGCGCATCCGATCAGCCGGCATCGCGACAACCCCGCCGCGCTACCCCGAGTCGGGCGAACACCAGCCACTCGGCCCAGGCGCCGCCGGGTGGAGGGCACGGCGACGCGCCCCGCCGTACACCCCGGACAGCCGCGCGACGGCCGCCGCGGAGTCCGGGCGAGGCACGGGCCTGCGCGCGCGGGATCGTCGCGGGAGCCGCCCGGCCCTGCGCGGCGGGCGCGCGAGGCGGACGGCCGACCCGACCCGGCGTCAGGCCGCCGCGTCGCCGTCCCAGTCGATGCCGATCTCGGCGAGCCAGCGGCGGTCGTCGGCGTCGGGGTCCGCGGGCGCGGCCGGGGCGGCCGCGGCGGCCTGACGCGGCGGGCGGGGGATCTCCTGGACGGGGCCGAGGCCGTACTTGTCGGCGGCCGCCGCGGCGCGGCCGTCGGGCTCGATGACGCCGACGTGGACGGCGCTCTCGTCACCGGCGTCGAGGACGACGAGTTCGGGTTCGGGCAGCCGCCGCAGGGTGACGCGGCGTCCGCAGGCCGGGCAGGACCATTCGTCGGCGCCCGAGGCGAGTCGGCCGACGAACTTCATCTCGTGGATCACGCGCATCACAGGCTCCCCCTGCCGGTCGGCCCTGCTCCGGGGCCTGTTGACAGGATTCCCGCCCCAAGTACGGTCCTACTCCAAAAACAGCCCACGAGCCGTCGCGGACTGCTCGATCGACTCCAACCGGGCCTCGGCGCCGGGGAGTTCGTCGCACATGGTCTGGAGCAGCACCCGGCCGAGCATCATCGGCGCGCACGCGGTGTCGAAGACCAGGCCGGTGCCGACGGCGGCCGGCAGCATCAGGTCGGAGAGCTTGGCGACCGGCGCGAAGGCACTGTCGGCGACGGTCAGCACCGTCAGACCGCAGTCCCGGGCCACCGTCAGGGCGTCCATCAGCTCGCGCGGGTAGCGCGGCAGGGCGAAGCAGAGCAGCGCGGAGGCGCCGGCGGCGGCGGCCTGTTCCAGGCGGTCGGCGAGCATGCTGCCGCCCTCGTCGAGCAGTCGGATGTCCGGGTGCACCTTGGCCGCGAAGTAGGCGAAGCCGCGGGCCTGCGCGGAGGCGGCCCGCAGGCCGAGGACGGGCAGCGGGCGGGAGGCGGCGAGCAGCCGGGCCGCGCGGATGATCGGTTCGGGGTCGGCGAGCAGCTCGGCGAGCAGCCGCAGGTGCTCGATCTCGGCGAGGACGGCCTGCTGGTGCTCGTTGCGCACCACGTCGTCCGGGGTCTCCGGGGCGGCGCTCGGCTCCCCCGCGCCCAGCTCGCGCAGCTGCTTGCGCAGCGCCGGGTAGCCGTCGTAGCCGAGGGCCACCGCGAAGCGGGTGACCGAGGGCTGGCTGACGCCGGCCAGTTCGGCGACCTCGACGCTGGAGAGGAACGGCGCCTCGGTGGCGTGCCGGACGAGCGAGTGGGCGATCCGGCGCTGGGTGGGGGTGAGCCGGTGGCCCTCGAAGAGCTGGAGGAGTCGGGCGGAGGGGCCTACCGTGCCGGTGTCGTCGGTGGCGGTCATCAGCGGTACCTCCGGGTGCGAGCTGTTCGGACGACGACTGTGCAGCAGCGGACTGCCGCTGGCAAAGACGTCTCGTACGCCGGGACGCCCGATGAGACCCCCCGGCGGTGCGGATCACCCCTCCGGGTGACCCTGATTTCCCCCTGATCCGCCCCGATCCCGGCGCGAACCGATGGACTGGAGCCCCGGCGCTGCACCAGGCTGAGCGCCATGGACACACGCCAGGACGAACTGCGACGCGACCTCGACGCGGCTCTGCAGACCCGCAAGGAGCTGGGCGAGGAGTACGAGTCGGAGATCGTCGACTCGTTCCTCGCCCGGCTGGACGCCCGGTTGGACGCCCGCCTCGACGCCCGGGTGGAGCGCCGGGTGGCGGAGCGGCTCGACGGCTACGGCCCGGCGGAGCACCTGCGCCGGCGCTCCTTCGGCCGTTCCGGCTCGAAGCTGCCGCTGATCTCGCTGGTCCTCGGCATCCCGCTGACCGGCATCGCGACCAGCGGCTCGAACGGCTTCATGGGCCTGCTGGTCTGCTGGGCCGGCATCGTCGGCGTCAACTACGCCGCCATCGCCGCCGACCGGCGCGAGGAGAAGCGCGCCCGGCCGCCGCGGGGCGAGTGGGACTGACTCCCGCCCGCCCCGGGCGGCGGCGGCCTCGTCAGGCCAGCGGCCCGGTGACCTTCTCGACGGCCCGGACCAGCTCGCCGGAGGCGACCAGCGCGGCGGCGGCCTCCAGGTCCGGCGAGAGGAAGCGGTCGCGGCCGGCGCCGCCGACCCCGGCCTCCCGGGCGACGGCCAGCGCGGCGAGGGTCGCCGGCGAGGGCGTGCCGCTGGCGTCGGCCTGCCGGCGGATCTCCAGCGCGCGGGAGGCGGCGGTCAGCTCGACGGCCAGGATCCGGCCGAGGTTCTCGACGGACTGGCGCAGCTTGCGGGCGGCCGACCAGCCCATCGAGACGTGGTCCTCCTGCATCGCGGAGGACGGGATCGAGTCGACCGAGGCCGGCACGGCGAGCCGCTTGTTCTCGCTGACCAGGGCCGCCTGGGTGTACTGGGCGATCATCAGACCGGAGTCCACGCCCGGGTCGTCGGCGAGGAAGGCCGGCAGGCCGTGCGAGCGGGCCTTGTCCAGCAGCCGGTCGGTACGGCGCTCGGAGATCGAGCCGAGGTCGGCGGCCGCGATGGCGAGGAAGTCCAGCACGTAGGCGACCGGGGCGCCGTGGAAGTTGCCGTTGGACTCGACCCGGCCGTCCGGCAGCACCACCGGGTTGTCGACCGAGGCGGCCAGCTCCCGGGAGGCGACCAGGGCGGCGTGGGCCACCGTGTCGCGGCCGGCGCCGGCGACCTGGGGGGCGCAGCGGATCGAGTAGGCGTCCTGGACGCGCGGGGCGTCGTCCTGGTGGTGGCCGGTGAGGCCGGAGCCCTTGAGGACGGCCAGCATGTTGGCGGCGCTCAGCGCCTGGCCGGGGTGGGGGCGGATCGGGGCGTGCAGCTCGGGGGCGAGCACCTTGTCGGTGCCGAGCAGCGCCTCCAGGGTCATCGCGGCGGTGATGTCGGCGGTGGTGAACAGGCGCTGGAGGTCGGCGATGGCCATCACCAGCATGCCGAGCATGCCGTCGGTGCCGTTGATGAGGGCCAGGCCCTCCTTCTCCAGCAGCTCGACCGGCTCGATGCCGGCCGCGGCGAGCAGCTCGCCGGAGGGCTTGTCGACGCCGTCCGGGCCGGTCGCCACGCCCTCGCCCATCAGGACCAGCGCACAGTGCGAGAGCGGGGCGAGGTCGCCGGAGCAGCCGAGCGAGCCGAACTCGCGGACCACCGGCGTGATGCCGGCGTTCAGGATGGCGGCCATGGTCTGGGCGACCACCGGGCGCACGCCGGTCCGGCCGGAGGCCAGCGTCTTCATCCGCAGGAACATCAGCGCGCGGACCACCTCGCGCTCCACCGCCGGGCCCATCCCGGCGGCGTGCGAACGCACCAGCGAGCGCTGCAGCTGGGCGCGGAGCTCGGGGCTGATGTGCCGGACGGCGAGCGCGCCGAAGCCGGTGGAGACGCCGTAGACGGGGCGCGGCTCGGCCGCGAGGGCCTCGATCCGGGCCCGCGCGGTCGCCATCTCGGCGAGCGCGTCCGGACCGATCTCTACCCGGGCGTTGCCCCGGGCGACGGCCAGCACGTCCTCGGCGCTGACGTCGGCCTTGCCGACCTGGACGAGGGGCGCATCGGGGGCCACAGCACTGTGCATATCCATATGCATCATCACACCAGCTGAATGAAGATATGACAACCAGTGGATCCCACCTGGCGGACTCCCGCCCGCCGGACGGAGCCGGCCGCGGCCGCCCTCCACGTCCCGCCGGAGGGCGCGCCGGCGCCGACGGCCCGGCCGGGACCTCCACGCCACCCTCGCCGACGGCGGGCGCCTGCCGCCTCGCGGCATCGCCGATCAGGTGACGGGCGCCCGCCCCACGAGTCGCCCCCACCGGCGCCCGGCCACCGGCCCCACCCCGATTTCCGAAGCGCCACCCCGATACCGCACGCTGGGGTCGACGGACGGCACGGAGGCGGAGGACCGATGACGCGGGCGACGGCACGGCGGCGAGTGGTGCGGCTGCACGGGGACGGCCGCAGCACGCGACCGGACGCCCTCGCGGCGGAGGAGCCGCTGGAGATCCGGGTCGGCGGCGAGCCGCTGACGGTGACCATGCGCACGCCCGGCCAGGACTTCGACCTGGTGGCCGGCTTCCTGGTCGGCGAGGGTCTGGTGCACACGGCCGAGGACCTCGCGGCCCTGCGCTACTGCGCCGGGACGGACGAGGACGGCGCGAACACCTACAACGTGGTGGACGCGGCCCTGCGCGGCGCCCGCGCCCTCCCGCTCTCCGCCCACCGCAACCTGCTCACCACCAGCGCCTGCGGCCTCTGCGGCCGCGACACGGTGGACGCCGTCCGCACCCACGTCCGCCACCCCGTCGGGGACGACCCGCTGACCGTCCCCCCGGCCCTGCTGTACGGGCTGGCGGACCGGCTCCGGGCCACCCAGCGGACCTTCGACTCGACCGGCGGCCTGCACGCGGCCGGGCTGTTCGACGGGACGAGCGGCGCGCTGCTCTGCGCCCGCGAGGACGTCGGCCGGCACAACGCGGTGGACAAGGTGGTCGGCTGGGCGCTGCGCGCGGGCCGGCTGCCGCTGACCGGGCACGTCCTGCTGGTCAGCGGTCGCGCCTCGTTCGAGCTGACCCAGAAGGCCGCGCTGGCGGGCGTCCCCCTGCTGGCCGCCGTCTCCGCGCCGTCCTCCCTCGCGGTGGACCTCGCCGAGGAGCTGGGCCTGACCCTGGTCGGCTTCCTGCGCGGCGAACGCGCCAACGTCTACACCCGCCCGGACCGGGTCAGCGGCTGACCGGCCGACCACCGCCCGCCCCGCCTCGGAGAGCCGACCCGCCCCGGAGCGTGCGGGCTCGGTCCGATCCTCCAGCAAGACGAGACGTATCGTTTCGCCAGCGCCCTAGAATGGGCCCATGACCCGCAGCAGCTCTCCCGATCCCGCCCGCCGCAGCGAGCGCTCCCGCCAGGCCGTCCTCACCGCCGCCGCCGAACTGGTGGCCGAGGTGGGCTTCGGCAAGCTGACCATCGAGGCGATCGCCGCCCGGGCCGGCGTCGGCAAGCAGACCATCTACCGCTGGTGGCCCTCCAAGGGCGCGGTGGTCTTCGACGCCTTCCAGGCCGCCAACGAGAACGCCTCCGGCAGTCTGGCGCTGCCCGACACCGGCGACCTCGCCGCCGACCTGCGCGCCGTCCTGCGGCCGACGGCCGACCAGCTCGCCGACCCGGGCTTCGACAACACCGGCCGCGGCCTGGTCTCCGAGCACCTGCGCGACCCGGCCCTGCTGCGGGAGTACCGCGAGCGCCTGCTGGACCCTCTGCTGGAGGTCACCCGGGAGCGCCTGCGCACCGCCCGCGAGGCCGGGCAGATCGCCGCCGACGCCGACCTCGACCTCGCCGTCGAACTGCTCTACGGCCCGATGTACTACCGCTGGCTGCACGGCCTCGGCCCGCTCGACCACGCCTACGCGGACCGTCTGGTGGCGGGCGTCCTGCGCGCCCTGCGGCCGTGACCGGTCCGGCGGCCGGCCCGTGGACCCACCGGGTCCACGGGCCCGCGCGGTCTACTGCCGGTTGCGGCGGCGGAGCATCACGACCACCGCGATGATCACGGCGATCACGATCAGCACCACCACGATGCCGATCACCACACCGATGATCTTGCCGAAGAAGCCCTTCTTCTTCTTCTTCGACTTCGACTTGTCCTTGGACCCGGCCAGCCGGGTGCCGTCCTGCTGCCCGGCCACGGCCGGGGCCGCCTGGGCCGCCTGGACGGCGCCCCCCGCGGCGGCAGAACCGGCGGCGGAACCGGCGACGGTGCTGACCGCGGCGGCGCGCGGCGCGGCCTCGGCCGCCGGGGCGGCTGCCAGCGTGGCACCGCCCAGCGCCAGCACCGCGGAGAGGACAAGGCTCGTCAGACGAGCGCGCATGGGTTTCGACCCCCGTTCCGGCCCGGCCCCCGTGGCCCGCCGACGGCGGATACCATCCCACGTCCGGGGCTCGCCGCCCAGCCCCGCGGCAGCCTCCGCACCGGACCGCGACCGGCTCGGAACAGGCCGGTCACCGAACCGGCACAAGCCCCCCAACCGGTCCGTCCACGAACCGGGCCCGCCTCAGCCCGGCGGCGGGGAGGCCGGGCCGGAGAGCGCCACGGCGACCAGGGCCCGCATCGCGCTGGCGACCTGTCCGAGCGGCAGCGTCGCGTCGTCGGCGAACAGTTCCACCAGCCAGCCGCCGGCCGGGTTCTGGCCGCCCGCCGCGACCATCCCCCGGTAGCCGCTGACCACCAGCATGGCCTCCTCGGACGGGTCGTTCCCGGCCGCGCCCGCGCGCAGCGCGAAGGACCCGCCGCGCACCGCCTGCCGGGTCATCGGGTAGTGCCGCAGGTCGAAGACGGCGTCCGGGGCCTCGATCTGGGCCCGCTGGGTCTCCGCCCGCGAGCTGCTCGGTCCGCTGGTCATCCGGTACACGGCGTGCTGGGCGGTGCGCATCAGGTGCGAGCCGGGCGGCACGTAGGAGACCCACCAGCCGACCGCGTCGAGCAGCCGGGAGGCCGTCTCCGCGACCACCGCCAGCTTGCCGATGGTGTCGGCGGGGTGGACCGAGCGGGTGACCCCGCGCTGGTCCAGGGCGGCGAGCACGGCGGTGAGCAGCTGTCCCGGGTCGGCGCTGTGCGCGGCGCCGCGGAACCGCCGCCGGTCGCCGGCGCCCGGCCGGCCCGGGACGCGCCCCCGGCCGTCGGCCCGGTGGTGCGGATCGGCGGCGTCGGCCAGCAGCACGGTCGGGTCCGGCGACAGGCCGGGGCCGTGGCTGCGGCCGGCCACCACCGGGTGCGCGGCGCGGGCGGCCTTGGCCCGGTACTGCGCGGCGTCGGCGAGCCGGAACAGCCGGTCGGGCGTGGTGACCGGGCCGATCGAGTCCCCGGTGGAGGCGACCCCGCAGGCGACGCCCTCGCCCTCGGCCAGCGCCAGGGCCCGCGCGCACAGCTCCTCGGCGACGGCGACCACCTCGTCCGCCTTCTGGCCCTCCACCAGCAGGCAGAACTCGTCGCCGCCGAGACGGGCGGCGAGGCTGCCGGGCAGCCTGGCGGCGGCCAGCGACAGCTGGTGGGCGAAGCGCTCCAGCAGCCGGTCGCCCATCTCGTGTCCGAGCTGGTCGTTGACCCGCTTCAGGCCGTTGACGTCGCAGACCACCAGCGAGACCACCGTGCCGTCGCGGTTGTGCGCCTCCAGTGCGCTCTCCAGCCGGGCGTCCACCGCCCGCCGGTTGGCCAGCCCGGTCAGCGGGTCGGAGAAGGCGAGCTTGCGCAGGTCGGCGAGGCGTTCGGTCTGCGCGAGCCCGGCCGAGATCTGGGCGGCGAGCAGGGTGGCGTACTCGGCGTCGCCCTCGGTGAACTCCGCCGTCCCGGTGGACCTGGCCAGGTAGAGCTCCCCCCAGGCCTGTCCGTGCAGCACGATCGGGGCGACCACGCAGCAGCCCCGGCCGCGCCGGCGCAGCGCCGCGGCCCGCTCCTGGCAGTAGGCCCCGGCGGTGGGGTGGGCGTGCCCGGCGTGGAGTTCGGTGTTCTCGGCGCTCTGCAGCCAGGCGCGGGGCAGCCGTCCGGTGGTCCAGCGCTCCTCCAGGTAGGTGACGATCTCGGGGAAGTCCGCCACCGGGTAGGACTCGTCCTCCGGCAGCTCCTCCTCGCCCGGCGCCAGCTCTCCGTAGTTGACCAGGACCCGCAGCCGGCCGGACTCCCGGTCCCAGACCGAGACGGCCGCCATGGTGGCGCCGAGGGCCTCGGTGGCGCGGACGGCGGCCGCGCGGACCGCCTCCAGCGGGGTGAGCGCCCCCGCCATGTCCTGGGCGAGCTCCACCACGGACGTCAGCCGCGGGTCGGGGGCGGCCGGCAGCTCCGGGCGGTCGCACACGCAACCGCGGTCCGTCGTGATCGCCTCACTGCCCACCGGCTCGCCCCGTTCCCTGTGCTCGGTCCCGTCCGGCGCGGTGGCTCACCCACCGCGAACCGGACCCGTCCGCCTGCACCAAGACTAGGGCGGTTTCGCTCGGTTATGCCCCGTTTGCCCGCACGGATCCGCCCGGCCGGACCGGTTTCAGCCGTACGGCTTTCGGACGACGGCCACCGGCCCCGCCGGGTGACCGTGCCACCGGCCCGGACTCCGCCGCGCCCTGCCCGGACGTCCGCCTACCCCGTGAGCGGCCGGGTACTCCCCGCGGCCTCCGGGAGCCCGGCGGTCCGGGGCGGCGCCCGCTACTCGCCGCGCGGCCGCCGCGACAGCAGCCACGGCTCGACCAGCCCCAGCCCGCGGACGGGCCGGCGCCACATCGGCTGGAGGCTGAACCGGCGCCCCGCGTCCGGCGCCGGCACCGGGAGCCCGGAGGCGGGCAGTCCGGAGGCGGCCGACAGCGCCTCGGCCAGCCCCGGCCCGTCCGCGTCGGCCGGGGCGACACTGCCGTTCTGCTCCAGCGCGGCCGCGAACTCGCCGTCGATCAGCACCGCGTCCTTCGGGGCGATCGAGGTGAGCCGGCTGGCCAGGTTGACCGTGGTGCCGAAGACGTCGCCCATCCGCGAGGTGACGGTGCCGAAGGCCATGCCGACCCGCAGCGCGGGGATGGTGTCGTCCTCGGCCAGCGCCTCGATCAGGCTGAACGCGATCTCGGCGGCCGTCCCCGGGTCCTCGGAGACGTACAGGATCTCGTCGCCGAGGGTCTTGATCACCCGGCCGCCCTGGCCGGCGATCAGGTCGGAGCAGGTGTTCTCGAAGGTCTCGACCAGCTCGCCGAGCTCCTCCTCCTCCAGCCGGCGCGAGAGCCGGGTGAAGCCGACCAGGTCGGCGAAGCCGACGGCCAGCCGGCCGCTGGTGATCTCGGTGTCCTCGGCGGCCTGCACCACCCGGCCGGTGACGGCGGCCAGCTGGCGGCGCCAGACGTACACCAGGAACTGCTCCAGCTCCGGCAGCAGCAGCTCGACCAGCGGGTAGGCGACGTCGGCGCGGGTCAGCCCGGGCTCGACGGACTGGGTGAGGTTCTCCAGGAAGGTGTCCATCTGCCAGCCGGCCAGCCGGGCGGTGGTCTGCCCGGTCGAGCGGGCGACCTGGATCGCCATCGGCTCGCTGAGCAGGCCCGACTCCACCAGACCGGCGAGCCGGCGCAGCGCGATCACGTCGCCGTCGGTGAGCGCCCGGGACTGCCCGATGTCCGGGAAGCCCATCGCCCGCCAGAAGCGGGTGGCCAGCTCCATCGGGACGTCGGCGGCCCGCGCGGCCTGGTACGGGGTGTAGCGGCGTGGCGCGTCCAGGATCAGGCGTTCCAGGTCGAGCGCGACCGTCTGGTCGTCGGAGCCCGCCGTACCGCCGTTGCCGCCGTCCTCTGCCACCGGTCCGTCCCCGTGCGGTCGCCGCACTTGCCTCGTGTCCTGCCTGTCCGAACGCGCCCGCCACCCGCCGGGCAGTGGCGCGCCTCACACTGCTGCCAGGTGGAATGTTCGCACGGAATCCCGCGATCCGGGGCATCCGCCCGGGTCAAGGAGAGGTGAAGAGTGCCGCTCAGCGCGGCTCGGGGCGCACGTGGACGACGTCTCCCGCGCCCACCGGACGCCGTGCACCGTCGGGGGTGCGGACCACCAGCCGGCCGTCGCCGTCGATCGCCACCGCCTCGCCGACGAGTTCGCGGTCGCCCGGCAGGTGGACCTTGACCGGACGGCCGAGCGTGGTGCACCGGTCCGCGTAGGCGGCCAGCAGACCGCTGGCGTGCGGGTCGCCGGCCGCGGCCGTCCACTCGGTGTAGAGGACGGCGAACTCGCGCAGCAGCGCGCGGAGCAGGGTGGACCGGTCGGTCACCGCGGCGCCGGCCAGCAGCAGCGAGGCGGCGGTCGGGACGGGCAGCTCGCCCTCGCGCAGCGACACGTTGAGGCCGAGGCCGGCCACCACCGCGCCGCCGCTGAGCTCGGTGAGGATGCCGCCGAGCTTGCGCTCCGCGCCGTCGACGGTGACCTGGAGGTCGTTGGGCCACTTCAGGCCGACCTCGACCTCGGCGACCCGGCTCAGCGTGGCGGCCGCGGCGACGCCGACCAGGATCGGCAACCAGCCGTACCGCTCGACGGGTACCTCGTCCGGGCGAAGCAGGACGGAGAGGAAGAGCCCCGACCGGGGCGGCGCCGTCCACTGCCGCTCCAGCCGCCCGCGCCCGGCGCTCTGCGCCTCGGCGACCAGCACGGCGCCCTGCGGCGCGCCGGCCCCGGCCCGGGCGGTGAGGTCGCTGTTGGTGGAACCGGTCTCGGTGACGACGTCCAGCGCGGTCCAGAACCCGCCCGGCCGGACGAGGTCACGGCGCAGCGCCTCGGCGTCCAGCGGCGGCCGGTCCAGATCGGTCCAGGGCGACGGCCCGGCGTGGCCGAAGCCGCGCAGTCCACTGCGGCGGGGGGTGTCGGAGTCGGTCATGACCACGAGACTAGGGGTTTCGCCCCGCCCGCCGCGCGGTGGCCGTAGGCCGCCATATCGTCCCGCAGAACGGGCGTTGACACACTGTGTCGCTGGCCATAACCGGAAAGCCCCGGTGCTGGCTACGCTACTCGACGGTAGTTCGTTGCGCCGCCCTGCCCTCATGCGCGTGTCCCCGCCCAGACGCGCGTACCACCGAACAGGCCGCGGCCCATGGATCAGGGAGAGCCCACCCGATGACCGAGGCCCCGTACGACCCCCACACCACCGCCGGCAAGCTCGCCGACCTGCGGCGCAGGATCGACGAGGCGGTGCACTCCGGCTCCGCCAAGGCCGTGGAGAAGCAGCACGCCAAGGGGAAGCTGACCGCGCGTGAGCGCGTCGTCGAGCTGATGGACGAGGGCTCCTTCGTGGAGTTCGACGAGTTCGCCCGGCACCGCTCGACCAACTTCGGCCAGGAGAAGAACCGCCCGTACGGCGACGGCGTGGTGACCGGCTACGGCACCGTCGACGGCCGTCAGGTCGCCGTCTTCGCGCAGGACTTCACCGTCTTCGGCGGCTCGCTCGGCGAGGTGTTCGGCGAGAAGATCGTCAAGGTGATGGACTTCGCGCTGAAGACCGGCTGCCCGGTCATCGGCATCAACGACTCCGGCGGCGCCCGGATCCAGGAGGGCGTGGTCTCGCTCGGCCTGTACGGCGAGATCTTCCGCCGCAACGTGCACGCCTCCGGGGTCGTCCCGCAGATCTCGCTGATCATGGGCCCCTGCGCGGGCGGCGCGGTGTACTCGCCCGCGATCACCGACTTCGTGGTGATGGCCGATCAGACCTCGCACATGTTCATCACCGGCCCGGACGTGATCAAGACCGTCACCGGTGAGGACGTCGGCATGGAGGAGCTGGGCGGCGCGCGCACCCACAACACCAAGTCCGGCAACGCGCACTACCTGGCCGCGGACGAGAAGGAGGCGATCGAGTACGTCAAGAGCCTGCTCTCGTACCTGCCCTCCAACAACCTCTCCGACCCGCCGGCCTTCCCCGAGGAGGCGGACCTCTCCGTCACCGACGAGGACCTCGAACTCGACACCCTCGTGCCGGACTCGGCGAACCAGCCGTACGACATGCACACGGTGATCGAGCACGTCCTGGACGACGGCGAGTTCCTGGAGACCCAGGCGCTGTACGCGGGCAACATCATCACCGGCTTCGGCCGGGTCGAGGGCCACCCGGTCGGCATCGTCGGCAACCAGCCGATGGACCTGGCCGGCTGCCTGGACATCAACGCCAGCGAGAAGGCCGCCCGGTTCATCCGGACCTGCGACAGCTTCAACATCCCGGTGATCACCTTCGTGGACGTGCCCGGCTTCCTGCCCGGCACCGAGCAGGAGTGGGACGGCATCATCCGCCGCGGCGCCAAGCTGATCTACGCCTACGCCGAGGCCACCGTGCCGATGATCACCGTGATCACCCGCAAGGCCTTCGGCGGCGCGTACGACGTCATGGGCTCCAAGCACCTGGGCGCCGACCTCAACCTGGCCTGGCCGACCGCGCAGATCGCGGTGATGGGCGCGCAGGGCGCGGCCAACATCGTCTACCGGCGCGAGCTGGCCGAGGCCGCCGCCGCGGGCGCCGACGTCGACGCCCGCCGGGCCGAGCTGGTCTCCGAGTACGAGGACACCCTGCTCAACCCGTACCTGGCCGCCGAGCGCGGCTACGTGGACGCCGTCATCGCGCCGAGCGACACCCGCCGGCACATCGTCCGCGGGCTGCGCGCGCTGCGCGGCAAGCGTGAGGTGCTGCCGCCGAAGAAGCACGGAAACATCCCCCTGTAAGCGCTGCCGCGAGAGGATTGAGCCATGGCCCCGATCCACGTGCTGCACGGGCAGCCGACCCCCGAGGAGCTGGCCACCGTCCTGGCGGTGGTCCAGTCCCGGGCCGCCGCCGCGCAGGCGGCCGCCGAGGCGGCCCGCCGGGCCGGCGCCGGCCCGGACTCCGCCTGGAACGACCGCGCCCGCCGGCTGCGCGCCACCCCCCGCCCGGGCGTCAACGCCTGGCGCACCTCGGGCTGGGCCGGCTAGCACCGCCGGGAGGGGGTGGGAGGCCGGCCCGTCCGGCGGCCCACCCCCTTCGCGCGCCCGGATTGCCCCGAAAGCTGAGTACGCGTACTCAGGCGTCACCACGGCGGCGCGACGCACCCTGGACAGGTGCTCTGGTCCGACCCCCGCGACGAGCCCTCCCCGGAGGCCCGCCGACTGCAGGAGAGGCTCCGCCGCGCCGGCCATGTGCTCGCGGCCTGCCTCCTGTTGATCGCCGTCCTGCTGATGGTCTGACCGGTGATGGTCTGACCGGCGCCCGGACCGGCCCCCGGCAGGCGGGCGGAGCGACGGCGGCCCACCCCCTACCCTGGTGGGCATGACCGACCGCCGCGCCCTCGTCCTCGCCTCCGCCTCCCCCGCCCGCCTCGGGCTGCTGCGCCAGGCGGGCCTCGACCCGCGCGTGGTGGTCAGCGGCGTCGACGAGGACGCGATCACCGCCGCGAGCCCCGCCGAGCTCGCCCTCGTCCTCGCCGAGGCCAAGGCCAAGGTGGTCGCCGCCGAGCTGACCGGCGGCGAGCTGGTGATCGGCTGCGACTCGGTGCTGGAGCTGGACGGCCAGGCGCTCGGCAAGCCCGCCGACGCCGCCGAGGCCCTCGCCCGCTGGCAGTCGATGCGCGGCCGGTCCGGGGTGCTGCGCACCGGGCACTGCGTGATCGACACCGCCACCGGCGAGCAGTCCTCGGCCACCGCCTCCACCACCGTCCGCTTCGGCACCCCGGACGACGACGAGGTCGCCGCCTACATCGCCTCCGGCGAGCCGCTGCACGTGGCCGGCGCGTTCACCCTGGACGGCCGCTCGGCGCCGTTCGTCGAGGGCATCGACGGCGACCCGGGCAACGTCATCGGCCTCTCCCTGCCGCTGCTCCGCCGACTGCTCGCCGACCTCGGCGTCCGGATCACCGACCTCTGGGCCTGATCCGCCGCCGGCTCCCCCGCCACGAGGACCGACCGGTCCCCTCACCGTCCGTCCCCGTGGCCCTCGCGGGAGCCCGCTAGGCTGACCGCCGCCGTTCGAACGGGGAGGGGACAGGCCGATGACCGACAGTCTGCTCAACGTGCTGCTGGGGCTGGTGGCGAGCGCGATCAGTGCCGCGCTCGCCTGGCTCGCGCAGAACCTGCGCCGCCGCCGGCGGCTGGAGCGGGTCCGCGCCTTCTTCGGCCTGCCGGCCGGCAGCGAGTGCCTGATCGTGGTGAACCGCAGCGTCGGGGTCGGGGCGCACGCCCGGACGGTCACCCGGCGCGACGCCTACGCGCTGATGGAGCTGGCCGCACTGGTCAAGGAGTGCGACGCGCGGACCGACCTGGTCGCGCACGACGTCGTCCACCGCGGCCTGGGCACCAAGACCGAGTTCTGCTTCGGCGGCCCCAGCAGCAACGAGCGGATGGCCGCCCACCTGGCCTGGGGACTGCCCGGAGTGACGGTCACCAACGGCTCGGAGGGCCCGAACAACGTCATCGTGGTGGGCGACCGGACCTTCACCGTCGACTGGGACACCGAGGTGTACGCCCTGCTGGCGCGCCTCGCCACCCCCGAGGGCGGGCGCCCGGTCTTCCTGATATCCGGCCAGACCGGCATCGCCAACCACGCCGGCGTCCGCTACCTCGTCGCCAACCACCGCCGGCTCGCCCGCCGGTACGGTGAGGACGGTTCGTTCGCCCTGGTCCTGAAGGTCGTCAACCCGAAGGCCTACGGCCCCGATGTGGTGGAACTGGCCGCCGACATCACCGCGCCGGCCCGCGAGCGGGCCGGCTCCGCGGCCCCCGCGGGGTGAGTGTGGCCAAGGCCACCGCGTCGCCGCGCCGCCCCGTCACCGTCCGCACGGGACGGCTCCCGGCGACGGCACCGGCACCCACCTGGGAAGACCCCGACCGGGTCGCGGATCGGGTCCCCGAACGCATCACCCTCCGTGTGGGATAGTTCACAACCTGGGGCTACTCGCCGGTACCACCCAGAAATCCATAAACTCGACCAGGTTCAAGAAGGGAGCCACAGTGCGCAAGGTGCTCATCGCCAACCGCGGAGAAATCGCCGTCCGCGTCGCCCGGGCCTGCTCGGACGCCGGTATCGCCAGCGTCGCCGTCTACGCCGAGCCGGACCGGGATGCGCTGCACGTCCGCGCGGCCGACGAGGCTTACGCGCTGGGCGGCGACACCCCCGGTACCAGCTACCTCGACATCGCGAAGGTCCTGAAGGCCGCCGCCGACTCGGGGGCGGACGCCGTCCACCCCGGCTACGGCTTCCTGTCGGAGAACGCCGAGTTCGCCCAGGCCGTCCTCGACGCGGGCCTGACCTGGATCGGCCCGCCCCCGCAGGCCATCCGCGACCTCGGTGACAAGGTCACCGCCCGGCACGTGGCGCAGCGCGCCGGTGCCCCGCTGGTCGCCGGCACGCCGGACCCGGTCTCGGGCGCCGACGAGGTCGTCGTCTTCGCCCAGGAGCACGGCCTCCCGGTCGCCATCAAGGCGGCGTTCGGCGGTGGCGGCCGCGGCCTCAAGGTCGCCCGCACGCTGGAGGAGATCCCGGAGCTCTACGAGTCCGCGGTTCGCGAGGCGGTCGCCGCCTTCGGTCGCGGCGAGTGTTTCGTCGAGCAGTACCTGGACAACCCCCGGCACGTCGAGACCCAGTGCCTGGCCGACCGGCACGGCAACGTGGTGGTCGTCTCCACCCGTGACTGCTCGCTGCAGCGCCGGCACCAGAAGCTCGTCGAGGAGGCGCCCGCGCCGTTCCTCACCCCCGAGCAGAACGCCGAGCTGTACCGGGCGTCCAAGGCCATCCTCAAGGAGGCCGGCTACGTCGGAGCCGGGACCTGCGAGTTCCTGGTCTCCCAGGACGGGCTGATCTCCTTCCTGGAGGTCAACACCCGCCTCCAGGTCGAGCACCCGGTCTCCGAGGAGGTCACCGGGATCGACCTGGTCCGCGAGATGTTCCGGATCGCCGACGGCGAGGAGCTCGGGTACGACGACCCGGAGGTGCGGGGTCACTCGATCGAGTTCCGCATCAACGGCGAGGACCCGGGCCGCGGCTTCCTGCCCGCGCCCGGCACGGTGACGCTGTTCGCGCCGCCGTCCGGCCCCGGCGTCCGGCTGGACGCGGGCGTCGAGACCGGCTCGGTCATCGGCCCCGCCTGGGACTCGCTGCTCGCCAAGCTGATCGTCACCGGCACCACCCGCAAGCAGGCGCTGCAGCGCGCCGCCCGGGCGCTGGCCGAGTTCAAGGTCGAGGGCATGGCCACGGCCATCCCGTTCCACCGCGCGGTCGTGACCGACCCGGCGTTCGCGCCCGAGGTGCACGGCGGCGACGGACCGTTCACGGTCTTCACCCGGTGGATCGAGACCGAGTTCCAGAACACCATCCCCGCGTTCGCCGGTGCGCCCGGCGAGGGCGAGGAGGCCGAGGGCCGCGAGACCGTGGTGGTCGAGGTGGGCGGCAAGCGGATCGAGGTCTCGCTGCCGTCCTCGCTGGGCGTCGCGTCCGCCCCGGCGGCCGCCACCGGCGGTGCGGCCAAGGCCAAGCGCCGGGTCGGTGCCAAGAAGGCCGGCTCGGCGGTCAGCGGTGACACCCTGGCCTCGCCGATGCAGGGCACCATCGTCAAGGTCGCCGTCGAGGAGGGCCAGGTCGTCGCCGAGGGCGAGCTGATCGTCGTCCTGGAGGCGATGAAGATGGAGCAGCCGCTGAACGCCCACAAGGCGGGCACCGTGGTCGGCCTCAAGGCCGAGGTCGGCGGCAGCGTCAGCAGCGGCGCCGCGCTCTGCGAGATCAAGGACTGACGGCTCAGGCCGCCGGACCGGTCCGTACGCCCCTCGGGGTGTGCGGACCGGTTCCGTTTCCGGCCCCGCGACGGCGGTACCGGTCGGCGCCGCCACCGGCACGGCGCCCGCCCGGTGGCGGCGTCAGCGCCCGCGCTGGACGGCCCCCAGCTCGGCGAGCCGGGCCGGCAGCGGACCGCCCGGCCCACCGGGGCCGCCGTGCGCGCCGGGGCGGCGCTGACCGGGCAGCGGGGCACCGCCGGGCGGCGGGGCCGCGCGCCGGGCCAGCGGGCCGGGCTGGGTCTGGTGGACGGGCCCGCTGCCGGTGCCGTGCACGGGGGCGTCCCCGGTCGGCGCCGCGCTCAGCGGCGCCAGGTCGATCTGCACCCCGCAGTCGGCGAGCGCGTCCAGCTCGCGGGCGGTGGTGTCGTCGGCGGCGGCGTGCTCGTCGGTGACCAGCCGGGTGATGGTCTCGGTCGGGACGGTCTGGAACATGGTGTCCGCGCCGAGCTTGGTGTGGTCGGCGAGGACGATGACCTCGGCAGCCGACTGCACCAGAGCCCGGTCCACGCTCGCGGAGAGCATGTTCGTGGTCGACAGCCCGCGCTCGGCGGTCAGTCCACTGCCGGAGATGAACGCCTTGGAGACCCGCAGCCCGTGCAGCGACTGCTCGGCGCCACTGCCCACCAGGGCGTAGTTGGAACCCCGCAGGGTGCCGCCGGTCATCACCACCTCCACCCGGTTGGCGTGCGCCAGCGCCTGCGCGACCAGCAGGGAGTTGGTGACCACCGTCAGCCCGGGCACCCGGGCCAGTCGGCGGGCCAGCTCCTGCGTGGTGGTACCGGCACCGACCACCACCGCGTCACCCTCCTCCACCAGGCCCGCGGCGAGATCGGCGATGGCGCTCTTCTCGGCCGCGGAGAGGTGGGTCTTCTGCGGATAGCCGGGTTCGCGGCTGAAGCCGCCGGGGAGCACCGCGCCGCCGTGCCGGCGGTCGAGGAGCCCTTCTGCCTCCAGTGCCCGTACGTCACGACGTACGGTCACTTCGGAGGTCTGGACGACGCGGGCCAGTTCGCGGAGCGACACAGCTCCGTTGGCGCGCACCATTTCGAGGATCAACTGGCGACGTTCTGCTGCAAACACAGAACCGACGGTAACCTGCGTGACCGTCTGCTTTCAGGCGTTTGCAGCTAGTAGCGGGAATTGCTCACGCACGAGCGGCGCGTGACCGTACAATACGCGCCGTCAGCAACCCGGGACTGCGCCCGCCGTCCGGGTGACGGACCCGCCCGCGCGAAGGGCGGCCGCCGACCGGCAGCCGCCCCCAACTGCGCGTCCGGTGCTCAGGATTCGCCGTCGGCCCGCTTGCGGATGTGCAGCTGCCGGGCGGCCTCGGCGGTCGAGCCGGAGACGGACGGGTAGACGGTGAAGGCGCTGGCCACCTGTTCGACCGTCAGATTGGCGTCCACCGCGAGCGCGATCGGGTGGATCAGCTCGCTGGCGCGCGGGGCGACCACCACGCCGCCGACCACGATGCCGGTGCCCGGGCGGCAGAACAGCTTCACGAAGCCGTCCCGGATGCCCTGCATCTTGGCCCGCGGGTTGCCCCGCAGCGGCAGCTTGACCTCGACCGCGTCCATCTTGCCGCAACTCACGTCGGCGGCGGTGTAGCCGACGGTGGCGATCTCCGGGTCGGTGAAGACGTTGGAGGCCACGGTCTTCAGGTTCAGCGGCTGCACCGCGTCGCCGAGCGCGTGGTACATCGCGATCCGGCCCTGCATGGCCGCCACCGAGGCGAGCATGAAGACGCCGGTGCAGTCACCGGCCGCGTACACGCCGGGGGCACTGGTGCGGGAGACCCGGTCGACCTTGATCTGACCCCAGTCGTTGAGCTTCACCCCCGCCTCCTCCAGGCCCATCTCGGCGGTGTTGGGGATCGAGCCGACCGCCATCAGGCAGTGCGTGCCCCTGATCACCTTGCCGTCGGAGAGCGTCACCTCGACGTGGTCGCCGACCCGCTTGACCGTCTCGGCCCGGCTGCGGCCCATCACGTTCATGCCGCGGCGGCGGAAGACCTCCTCCAGCACCTCGGCGGCGTCCGGGTCCTCGCCCGGCAGCACCCGGTCGCGGCTCGACACCAGGGTGACCTTGGAACCGAGCGCCTGGTAGGCGCCCGCGAACTCGGCGCCGGTCACACCGGAGCCGACCACGATCAGCTCGGCCGGCAGCTCCTCCAGGTCGTACACCTGGGTCCAGGTCAGGATCCGCTCGCCGTCCGGCTGGGCGTCCGGCAGCTCGCGCGGGTGCGCGCCGGTGGCGATCAGCACCGCGTCCGCGTGCAGCGACTGGACGCTGCCGTCGGGCGCGTCCACCAGCACCTCGCGGGAGCCGTCCACGGCCTGCCCGCCGCCGCCGAGCCGGCCCCGGCCGCGCAGCACGGTGACCCCGGCCCGGGTCACCGACTGGGTGATGTCGTGGGACTGCGCGATGGCGAGGCGCTTGACGCGTCGGTTGACCTTGCCGAGGTCCACGCCGACCACCCGGGCCTGCCGCTCCAGCGGTGGGGTGTCGTCGGCGACGATGATGCCCAGCTCTTCGTACGAGCTGTCGAAGGTCGTCATCACCTCCGCGGTCGCGATCAGGGTCTTCGACGGCACGCAGTCCGTGAGCACCGCCGATCCGCCCAGACCGTCGCGGTCGACGACGGTCACCTCCGCGCCGAGCTGGGAGGCGACGAGCGCCGCCTCGTAGCCGCCGGGTCCGCCACCGATGATCACGATCCGAGTCACGTCCACCATTGTCCCGTATGCCGAGCGCGCTGCCACGCCGGGGTCGGGGCTTCTGTCCGATCGCCCAGTCGCCGTAGGCTGCACCCCATGCCCCTCTACGCCGCGTATGCCACCAACCTCGATGCTCGGCAGATGACCCGCCGCGCTCCGCACTCCCCGCTGCGCGGTACCGGGTGGCTGGACGGCTGGCGGCTCACCTTCGGCGGCGAGCAGCTCGGCTGGGAGGGCTCGCTGGCCACCGTGGTCGAGGACGAGAAGGAGCAGGTCTTCGTCTCGCTCTACGACGTCGCGCCGATGGACGAGGAGGGCCTGGACCGCTGGGAGGGCGTCCAGCTCGGCATCTACCGCAAGATCAAGCTGCGCGCGCACACCCTGGACGGCGACATCCCGGTCTGGACGTACGTGCTCAACGACTACGAGGGCGGCCTGCCCGCCGCCCGCTACCTGGGCCTGGTCGCCGACGCGGCGGAGAGCGCCGGGGCGCCGCACGACTACGTCCTGGACCTGCGCCGCCGCCCCTGCTGACCTCCGGGCCCGCGCGGCACCGCCGCACCCCCGACTCCCCCCGGCCCCGACTCCCCCGGGCCGGGCGCCCGCCGCCCCGGGCCGGCGCACGGCTCGGCGCCCGCCCGGCCCGGCGGCGGCCGCGCGGCGCCGGACGGCTGTAGCTTGCTCCCACCCGGGCCGCCTGAAGCAGGCCTCCGAGCTGTACTTTCACGCCATCCGGGTAACGATCCGGCACGTCGTACCGGGATCTTCTACGCGCGTAGCCGATTCCCGTCTATCCTCGGACCTGTGAACGCATCTCCTCAGTCGGTCGTCTCCGCCGACCCCTACGCCGCCGCCCAGGCCGCCGCCGAGCGCCTGCGCGAGCTGACCGGCGCCGAGCGCCACGACGTCGCCCTGGTGATGGGCTCCGGCTGGGTGCCGGCCGCCGACGCCCTCGGCGAGACCGTGGCGGAGTTCCCGGTCACCGACCTCCCGGGCTTCCCCGCCCCCGCCGTGGCCGGCCACGCCGGCACGATCCGCTCGGTGAAGATCGGCGACAAGCGCGCCCTGATCTTCCTGGGCCGCAACCACTACTACGAGGGCCACGGCGTGGCCACCGTGGTCCACGGCGTGCGCACCGCCGCCGCCGCCGGCTGCGGCATCATCGTGCTGACCAACGGCTGCGGCGGTCTGCGCGACGGCTGGGTCCCCGGCCAGCCGGTCCTGATCAGCGACCACATCAACCTGACCGCGGACTCCCCGATCGTCGGCGCCAACTTCGTCGACCTGACGGACCTCTACTCCAAGCGGCTGCGCGACCTCTGCCGCGAGGTGGACTCCACCCTCGACGAGGCCGTCTACGTGCAGTTCCGCGGCCCGCACTACGAGACCCCGGCCGAGGTCCACATGGCCCGGGTGATCGGTGGCGAGCTGGTCGGCATGTCCACCACGCTGGAGGCCATCGCCGCCCGCGAGGCCGGCGCCGAGGTGCTCGGCATCTCGCTGGTCACCAACCTGGCGGCCGGCATCACCGGTGAGCCGCTCAACCACGCCGAGGTGCTGGAGGCCGGCAAGGCCTCCGCCGAGCGCATGGGCGCGCTGCTCGCGAAGGTCCTTGAGCGGATCTGATCCGGCTCTGACGCACAATCGTGAGCGACGGGGTTCGCGGGCGGCTGTGATCCGCTGATCACACCCGCCCGCGGGCCCCGTCCGCATGCGCGCCCCACTCTCGCGGAACCCTCCGGCCGACCGAACCGACGCACTTCCCCATGGAGTCGCAGCCATGACGCAGGCACCCACCACCGATCTCCTCGCCCGGGCCCGGACCTGGCTGGCCGAGGACCCCGACCCGCAGACCCGTGAGGAGCTGGCCGCGCTGCTGGCCGCGGCCGAGGGCCCGGACGCCGAGTCGGACAGCAAGCTCGCCTGGTCGCGACTGGCCGAGCGGTTCTCCGACCGCCTCCAGTTCGGCACCGCCGGCCTGCGCGGCGAGCTGGGCGCGGGCCCGATGCGGATGAACCGCGCCGTGGTGATCCGGGCCGCCGCCGGCCTGGTGGCGTACGTGAAGAAGGAGAACCTGGGCGACCTCGTCGTCATCGGCTACGACGCCCGGCACAAGTCCTTCGACTTCGCCCGGGACACCGCCGCCGTGGTGGTCGGCGCCGGCCTGCGGGCCGCCCTGCTGCCGCGCGCGCTGCCCACCCCGGTGCTCGCCTTCGCGGTCCGCCACCTGGGCGCGGCCGCCGGGGTCACCGTGACCGCCAGCCACAACCCGCCGCAGGACAACGGCTACAAGGTCTACCTGGGCGACGGCTCGCAGATCGTCCCGCCGGCCGACGCCGGGATCGCCGCCGAGATCGACGCGATCGGCTCGCTCGCCGAGGTCCCGCTCGCCGAGGACGGCTGGGACGTCGTCGGCGAGGACGTCGTGGACGCCTACCTGGCCCGCGCCGTCTCCATCGTGGACCCGCACAGCCCGCGCGACCTGGCCGTCGTCTACACCCCGATGCACGGCGTCGGCCGGGACACCCTGGTCGCCGCCTTCGACCGGGCCGGCTTCCCCGCGCCCACCGTGGTCGCCGAACAGGCCGAGCCCGACCCGGACTTCCCGACCGTGGCCTTCCCCAACCCGGAGGAGCCGGGGGCGATGGACCTCGCCTTCCGCACCGCCGCCGCGGTCGGCCCGGACATCGTCATCGCCAACGACCCGGACGCCGACCGCTGCGCGGTGGCCGTCCCGGCCAACGGCACCGCCGGCGGCGACGGCACCGGCTGGCGGATGCTGCGCGGCGACGACGTGGGCGCGCTGCTGGGCGCCGCGCTGGTCGCCAAGCGGGCCACCGGGACCTTCGCCACCACCATCGTCTCCTCCACCCTGCTCGGCCGGATCGCCGAGGCGGCCGGGCTGGGCTACGCCGAGACGCTGACCGGCTTCAAGTGGATCGCCCGCGCCGACGGCCTGCGCTACGGCTTCGAGGAGGCGCTGGGCTACTGCGTCGACCCGCAGGGCGTGCGCGACAAGGACGGCATCACCGCCGCCCTGCTGGTCGCCGAGCTGGCCGCGACCCTCAAGCGGTCCGGCCGCACCCTGGCCGACCTGCTGGACGACCTGGCGCTGGAGCACGGCCTGCACGCCACCGACCAGCTCTCCGTCCGGGTGGAGGACCTCGCGCTGATCGCGGAGGCGATGCAGCGCCTGCGCGAGCGGCCGCCGACCGTGCTGGCCGGCCTGACGGTCACCCGGGCCGACGACCTGACCGCCGGCTCCGCCGACCTGCCGCCCACCGACGGCCTGCGCTACTACCTGGCCGGCGAGGGCGTCCGCTCGGCCCGGATCGTGGTCCGGCCGTCCGGCACCGAGCCCAAGCTGAAGTGCTACCTGGAGGTCGTCCTCCCGGTCGGCTCGGCCGCCGACCTGGCCCCCGCCCGGGAGCGCGCCGCCGAGCTGCTCGGCGCGATCAAGCGCGACCTGGCCGCGGCCGCCGGCATCGACGCCTGATCCACCCGCGCATGCCGAAGGGGCCCGCCGTTCCCGGCGGGCCCCTTCGTCGTGCTCCTCGGCGTGCTCAGGCGACGATCGCGGCGATCAGCGCGACCAGACCGAGCAGGGTCGGCGCGATGATCCACCAGCACCACCGCACGACCAGCGGGCCTGCCGCGTCGGGGCGGCCCGCGTTCCGCTCGGCGGTCTCCTGGAGGATCGCGACCACCTGGTCGGACCAGGCCCGGTTCGGGTCCGGCGCGCCCTCGACCACCGACGGCGCCGGCCGCCCGAAGGCCGTGCCCAGCCGGGAGGCGTGCTGCTGCCCGCCGCCGCGCTGCTGGATCCGGTTGGCCCGCTTGCGCTGGCGCAGCGACACCGGCACGGCCCACACCTGGTACTTGTGGCCCCCGGCCAGCAGTTCCACCGAGTACCCCGCGCGCAGGGCGTCCACGGCCGCCCACGGCGCGGTGATCGTCCGCAGCGGGTTGCGCACCACCAGCCGGCGGTCGTTCACCCGCACGGCCGGCCGCAGCGTGTAGGCGATCACCGGGAAGGCGAACACCGGTACCGCGGCCAGCGCGACGTACGGGGTCCTGCCCGTCCCGTTCAGCACCGCGTCCCCGATCAGCCACCCGGCCACGGCCAGCAGGAGCACACCGGAGATCACACCGGGAATGGAGCGGTACACGCGGTCGGCGTACACGGGCTCCCCGTCGGAGCCGGCCGAGCCCTGGTGGGGCTTGCCGTCGGATTCGGTCATGGCGACGATTCTGCCCCATGCACCCCGTGATCTACAGGGGTGGCGATCACCGTGGTGGCCCCGGCCGTCGCCCCCGGCCCGGCGGCGGGCCCCGCCGCTTCCCGTCGTTCCCCCGCCGTTCCGCCGCCGCTCCCCGGCCGCGAGCGCTTCCGGGCCGGGCCCACCGGGCCGAGATCTCGGTCCGGCATCGAAAAGCGGGCCCCCTAGCGGTTGGCTACGCGCGTAGATATGCTGGTGTGGTGACTATGTCCACTCTTGCAGCCAATGCCCCCGGCGCTGCGGGCAGCGGTCTTGAGGACGTTGCGGCGTCCGAGGCCTCGCTCCGCCGCTTCCTGCACGGCCTGCCCGGCGTCGACCAGGTCGGCCTGGAGGCGCGCGCCGCCACTCTCGGTACCCGCTCGATCAAGACCTCGGCGAAGGCGTACGCCATCGACCTGGCCATCTCGATGATCGACCTGACCACCCTCGAAGGCGCGGACACCGCCGGCAAGGTGCGCGCGCTGTGCGCCAAGGGCCGGACCCCGGATCCGTCCGACCCGGCCACCCCGCGCGTCGCCGCCATCTGTGTCTATCCGGACATGGTCGCCACCGCGAAGGACGCCCTGCGCGGCACCGACATCCAGGTCGCCTCCGTCGCCACCGCCTTCCCCGCCGGGCGCGCCGCGCTCCCGGTCAAGCTCGCCGACACCGCCGACGCGGTCGCGGCCGGCGCCGACGAGATCGACATGGTGATCGACCGGGGCGCCTTCCTCTCCGGCCGCTACCTGGACGTCTTCAACGAGATCGTCGCCGTCAAGGAGGCGTGCAAGCGCCCCGACGGCACCGCCGCCCACCTCAAGGTGATCTTCGAGACCGGCGAACTGCAGACGTACGACAACGTGCGCCGCGTCTCCTGGCTGGCGATGCTGGCCGGCGCCGACTTCATCAAGACCTCCACCGGCAAGGTCGCCGTCAACGCGACCCCGCCGGTCACCCTGCTGATGCTGGAGGCCGTCCGCGACTTCAAGGCGCAGACCGGCGTCCAGGTCGGCGTGAAGCCCGCCGGTGGCATCAAGACCACCAAGGACGCCATGAAGTACCTGGTGATGGTCAACGAGACCCTCGGCGACGACTGGCTGACCCCGCACTGGTTCCGCTTCGGCGCCTCCAGCCTGCTCAACGACCTGCTGATGCAGCGTCAGAAGCTGACCACCGGACGGTACTCCGGCCCCGACTACGTGACGGTGGACTGATCACCATGGCCAAGAAGAAGAACATCGAGGAGCCCGCGGCCCAGCCGACCGGCGGCCTCTTCAGCTACGCCCCGGCACCCGAGTCCCCCGCCGCCGCGGGTGACATCGCCACCTCGTACGGCCACTTCATCGGCGGCGAGTTCGTCGACTCCTCCGGCAGCGAGGCCCTGAAGACGGTCAACCCGGCCACCGAGCAGGTGCTCGCCGAGTTCGCCCAGGGCACCGAGGAGGACGTCGACCGCGCGGTCGCCGCCGCCCGCAGGGCCTTCGCCGACTGGTCGGCGCTGCCCGGCAGCGAGCGCGCCAAGTACCTGTTCCGGATCGCCCGGATCATCCAGGAGCGCAGCCGCGAGCTGGCCGTGCTGGAGTCGATCGACAACGGCAAGCCGATCCGCGAGACCCGCGACGTCGACCTTCCGCTGGTCGCCGCGCACTTCTTCTACTACGCGGGCTGGGCCGACAAGCTCGACTTCGCCGGCTACGGCGCGAACCCGCGCCCGCTGGGCGTGGCCGGCCAGGTCATCCCGTGGAACTTCCCGCTGCTGATGCTGGCGTGGAAGATCGCCCCGGCGCTGGCCACCGGCAACACCGTGGTGCTGAAGCCGGCCGAGACCACCCCGCTGACCGCGCTGCGCTTCGCCGAGATCTGCCGCCAGGCGGGCCTGCCGAAGGGCGTCGTCAACATCGTCACCGGTGACGGCCGCACCGGCGCCGCGCTCACCTCGCACCCGGACGTCAACAAGGTCGCCTTCACCGGCTCCACCCCGGTCGGCCGGGCGATCGCCAAGCAGATCGCGGGCACCCGCAAGAAGCTCTCGCTGGAACTCGGCGGCAAGGCCGCGAACATCGTCTTCGACGACGCGCCGATCGACCAGGCGGTCGAGGGCATCGTCAACGGCATCTTCTTCAACCAGGGCCACGTCTGCTGCGCGGGTTCGCGCCTGCTGGTCCAGGAGTCGATCCACGACGAGCTGCTGGACGCCCTGAAGCGCCGGATGGGCACCCTGCGGGTCGGCGACCCGCTGGACAAGAACACCGACATCGGCGCCATCAACTCGGCCGCCCAGCTGGCCCGGATCACCGCGCTGACCGACGCCGGCGAGGCCGAGGGCGCCGAGCGCTGGTCGCCCGCCTGCGAGCTGCCCGGCACCGGCTTCTGGTTCAGGCCGACCGTGTTCACCGGCGTCAGCCAGGCCCACCGGATCGCCCAGGAGGAGATCTTCGGGCCGGTCCTGTCGGTGCTGACCTTCCGCACCCCGGCCGAGGCGGTCGACAAGGCCAACAACACCCCGTACGGCCTCTCCGCCGGCATCTGGACGGAGAAGGGCTCGCGCATCCTCTGGACCGCCAACCGGCTCAAGGCCGGCGTGGTCTGGGCCAACACCTTCAACAAGTTCGACCCGACCTCGCCGTTCGGCGGCTACAAGGAGTCGGGTTACGGCCGCGAAGGTGGCCGCCACGGTCTGGAGGCCTACCTCGATGTCTGATGTCGTGAGCCGTCTTGATGTCCTCAAGACCTACAAGCTGTACGTCGGCGGGAAGTTCCCGCGCTCCGAGAGCGGGCGGGTGTACGAGGTGACGGACTCGAAGGGCGAGTGGCTGGCCAACGCCCCGCTCGGCACCCGCAAGGACGCCCGGGACGCCGTGCTGGCGGCCCGCGCGGCCGTCAAGGGCTGGGCCGGCACCACCGCGTACAACCGCGGCCAGGTGCTGTACCGCGTCGCCGAGATGCTGCAGGGCCGGCGCGAGCAGTTCGCCGCCGAGGTGGCGCTCTCCGAGGGCGTCGGCCCGAAGAAGGCCGCCGCCCTGGTGGACGCCGCCATCGACCGCTGGGTCTGGTACGCGGGCTGGACCGACAAGGTCGCCCAGATCGCGGGCGGCGCCAACCCGGTCGCCGGGCCGTTCTTCAACCTCTCCACCCCGGAGCCGACCGGTGTGGTCGGGATCGTCGCCCCGCAGGCCGGTTACGGGCACTCGCTGCTCGGCCTGGTCTCGGTGATCGCGCCCGCCATCGCCACCGGCAACACCGTGGTGGTCGCGGCGGCCGCGGACGCCCCGCTGCCGGCCCTGTCGCTGGGCGAGGTGCTGGCCACCTCGGACGTCCCCGGCGGCGTGGTCAACATCATCTCGGGCCGGACCGCCGACATCGCGCCCACCCTGGCCTCGCACCAGGACGTCAACGCGGTGGACCTCACCGGCGCCATCGCCGCCGACGGTCCCGGCGCGGCGGGCGCGCTGGAAGCCGCCGCCGCGGATACCCTGAAGAGGGTGGTCCGTCCGGAGCTGGACCCGTTCGCCCAGGACTGGACCAATGCTCCCGGTACCGACCGGCTACTCTCGTTCCTGGAGACGAAGACGGTCTGGCACCCGATGGGGATCTGACCTCCTCGTCACCCCCGGGCCCGGTGGGCCCACCGAGTAACAACTCCACAAGCTGGCCGTCCCCAGTGCCCTCACCCCCCCAGGGCCCGGACGGTCATTGGACGGACCCGCGCCTCTCCCCCCCTGGCGCGGGTCCGTCGACTTTCCGCCTCCGGTGTCCCCGGCGGCTCTCCTCCCTGGATCCGTCGACTTTCGTCGCCGGCCCGCCATCCTTTCGGCGCTCCCGGCCGGCCCCCGCCCCCGCGCAGACTGGGGCGACACCGCACACCGAGGGGGGCACCGCGTGGGAGAGATCGCCGGCGAGCTGATGGCACTGTTCGCGGACGGGTTCGTCCGCAGGCTGTTCGTGGCCCGCGCCCGGCGCCGACTGGCCGCCGGCAAGCCGGTCCGGATCCCCTGCTCGGCCCGCTCCGACGGCCCCGGCTGGCCGCCGCGCTACGTCAGCGGGAGGATCCGCGTCACACCGGGCGCCGCGAGCGCCGAGTTCGGCTCGCGCGAACTCGACGGCGCCGGCCCGGTCGTACTGGCCGCCGGCGGGGCCTTCCGGGCCCCCGAGCCGGACACCTGGCACCACCACGACTGGGCCGCCACCGCCTACCTGGCACCCGGCGCCGGGCAGCCGGTCTTCCTCCAGGTCGACAGCCGGTACCTGCCGCTGCTGCACCTCGCCCTCGCCGCACCGGAGTCGCCGCACAAGGTGTGACCCGACGGGTTTCGGCATCCGGCCCCGATGCGTCAGACTGGTGTCCCGTGAGTGACTCCCCGCTGAATGCCGCGCCGATAGCCCGTGCCCGAGTGGTCCTGCTGTCCGGGCCCTCCGGATCGGGGAAGTCCTCACTGGCGGAACGGAGCGGCCTGCCGGTGCTCCAGCTCGACGACTTCTACAAGGACGGGGACGACCCCACCCTGCCGCTGCTGGACGACGGCGCGGTCGACTGGGACTCCCCGCTCGCCTGGCACCGTGACGAGGCCCTGGCGGCGATCCGCGGCCTCCACGAGAGCGGCCGCGCCGAAGTCCCGGTGTACTCGATCCCGGCCAACGGCCGCGTCTCCACCCAGGTGCTGGACCTCGCCGGGGCGCCCGCGTTCATCGCCGAGGGCATCTTCGCCGCCGAGATCGCCGGCGCCTGCGCCGCCGAGGGCCTGCTGGGCGACGCCCTGTGCCTGCGCAACGGCGCGCTCACCACCGCCTGGCGGCGGCTGCGCCGGGACGTCCGGGAGAGCCGCAAGTCGCTGCCCGTCCTGGTGCGCCGCGGCTGGCGGCTGATGCGGGCCGAGCGCTCGATCGTCGGCCGGCAGGTCGAACTGGGCGCCCACCCCTGCACCGGCCCGGAGGCGGACCGGCGGATCCGCGCGGCGGCCGGACGGCAGCTCTCCGCGGTCTGAGCTCCACCGCGGGCCGGCACGCCCGCACGTGCCCGCAGGCACGACCGCATGCCCGCACTCACGCACGAAGAACGGCGGGCCCGGTGCGTCTCCCCCGCACCGGGCCCGCCGCCTTCCCGGACGGTCATCGGGCTCCCCCCGGTTACGCCGCTCCCCCGAGCCGGCGCTGCCAGTTTCCCTGACCGTCCTCACCCGTCCCCCGACGGGAGTCCCTCGCCCCTCGCGGGGCCGTTCTCAGGCGACCAGCTCGCCGAACGCCCGGGCGGTGTCGCCCGACTTGTTCAGGTGCTCGTCGTCGCGCAGCCGGCGCAGCGCGCGCCAGATGCTGCTCTTGACCGTGCCGACGCTGATGCCGAGCACGTCGGCGATCTCCGGGTCGGTCTTGCCCTCGTAGTAGCGCAGCACCAGCATGGTGCGCTGGTTCTCCGGCAGCTTGGCCAGCGCCTGCCAGAGCACGGCGCGCAGCTCGGTGCCGCCCATCGCGTCGGTGTCGCCGACCGTCTCCGGCAGCTCCTCGGTCGGGTACTCGTTGACCTTGCGGCGCCGCCAGGCGGAGATGTGCAGGTTGGTCATGGTGCGGCGGAGGTAGCCCCCCACCGCGGCCTTGTCGGTGATCCGGCCCCAGGCCCGGTAGGTGCTGAAGAGCGCGCTCTGCAGCAGGTCCTCGGCCTCGAAGCGGTCACCGGTCAGGTGGTACGCCGTGGCGTACAGGGAGGCGCGGCGCTCGCGCACGTACGCGGTGAACTCCGTGGTGTAGTCCTCCGCGACGGCCGGGTGCTCCCCCTGCGCGTCTCCCTGTCCCGCCTCGGCGGTGCGGGTCGCCGCGGGGTTCAGCCGCAGCAGCGTCGCACCCGCGGCCCCGCGGCCGGCCGACTCCCCCGAGTCGACCTTCCGCAGCCCGCTCCCCCCGATCCCCCGGGTTCCCCCGTTCCCCCCCAGGGTGTCCTTGCCCTCGACGCGGACGGGGAGGATCCCCCGCAGCGTCAGGGTGTTGGCGGAGTCGGCCACGTTCCCCCGGTGGCCGATCCCGTACAGCTCCCCCTGCCTGCCGCCGCCGCTCACCCGGCAGGCGACAGTGTTTCCACCGGCGCTGTGCGCGCACCCCCGCACGGTCACGGCACCGGAGGTCTCGTCGGTCCTGACCTCGTACCGGGTCCGGTGGGTGGCCGATGACGAACGCGCGGTGCGGTCAGCCGGGTTGGTCCGGGTCTGCAGCCTGGCGTTCATCGTGCGCCCCCTTGGTCGGTACGAGCGGTTCCTGTTGCCGCCGTTCAGCCGGCCAGTTGGCCCGCTGTCCTGCGGCGACATGGAAAATCTTGCCCGCCGGTTGTGATGACGCTGTCCGTCGACTGTCACAGGGCTGTCACAGGGGCGGGGCTTTCGTCCCGCATCGCCTCCCGCCGTGACGGACGCCGGTGGCTCGGGTTCCGGTTCCCACCCGGTCGGTGACCGGTGCCGGGGGGTGATTCGGCGCTCCGGGTGAGCCAGAATGAGGCCGTGCCTTTCCTCCTACTGATCGAGGACGACGACGCCATCCGTACCGGCCTCGAACTCGCTCTCACCCGCCAGGGCCACAAAGTGGCCACCGCCGCCTCCGGCGAGGACGGTCTGAGGCTCTTCAAGGAGCAGCGGCCGGACCTCATCGTGCTGGACGTCATGCTGCCCGGAATCGACGGCTTCGAGGTCTGCCGCCGGATCCGCCGCACCGACCAGCTTCCGATCATCCTGCTCACCGCCCGGTCCGACGACATCGATGTCGTGGTCGGCCTGGAGTCCGGCGCGGACGACTACGTCGTCAAGCCGGTGCAGCCGCGCGTCCTGGACGCCCGGATCCGGGCCGTGCTGCGACGCGGTGAGCGGGAGAGCTCGGACTCCTCCGCGTACGGGACCGTGGTGATCGACCGCGCGGCGATGACCGTCACCAAGGACGGCGAGGACCTCCAGCTCACGCCGACCGAGCTGCGGCTGCTGCTGGAGCTCAGCCGCCGGCCCGGGCAGGCCCTCTCCCGCCAGCAACTGCTGCGCCTGGTCTGGGAACACGACTACCTCGGCGACTCCCGGCTGGTGGACGCGTGCGTCCAGCGGCTGCGGGCGAAGGTCGAGGACGTGCCCTCGGCGCCCACCCTGATCCGCACGGTGCGCGGGGTCGGCTACCGTCTGGACCCGCCGGCGTGACCGCGCCCGGCAGCGCCCCGCTGCTGATATCCCGCCTCTCCTGATCTTCCGCAACGACAGGCTCCCGTGACTGACCTTCAGACGACGACCAGCCGCTTCTCCTCGGGCCCGTGGCGACGGCTGCGTTCCCTGCGAGTGCGGCTGATCGCGGTGTTCGCCGCGGTCGCGCTGCTCGCCGCCGTCTCGGCCTCCGGCATCGCGTACTGGCTCAACCGGGACGCGGTGCTCAAGCGCGCCCAGAACACCGCGCTCAACGACTTCCGGGTCTCGCTCACCCGCAACGTCTCCGAGCTGCCGCTGAACGCCACCTGCGCCGAGCTGAACCAGCTCGCCGCCAGCGTCGCCAGCTCCGGGCTCAGCTACGAGGTGGTGGTCTCCGACCCCGCCCGCCCGGGCTGCCTCGCCTCCTCGGCCCCGCTGACCTACACGCTCGCCGACGTCCCGGCCAGGCTGCGGGACACCGTCGCGAAGCCGCGCGAGCTCACCGAGAACAACCCGTACGCGTTCCACCTGTACTGGCAGCGGCAGAACCTGGAGGGGCGGCCGTTCGTGATCGGCGGCACCAAGGTGGTGCCGACCGGGCCGACGGCCTACATGTTCAAGTCGCTGGAGAACGAGCGGGCCGACCTGAGCACGCTCGGCTGGTCGCTGGCGATCGCCACGCTGCTGGCCCTGATCGGCTCGGCACTGCTCGCCCAGGCCGCGTCGGCGACGGTGCTGCGCCCGGTCAAGCGGCTAGGCGAGGCCGCCCGGCGGCTCGGCGAGGGCCATCTGGACACCCGGCTCGAAGTCGAGGGCTCGGACGAACTCGCCGATCTGGCAAGGACGTTCAACCGCACCGCGGAGTCGCTGCACGAGCAGGTCGAGGAGCTGAGCGCGCGGGAGGCGCAGAGCCGGCGGTTCGTCGCCGACATGTCGCACGAGCTGCGGACGCCGCTGACCGCGATGACCGCCGTGACGGACATCCTGGAGGACGAGGCCGAGTCGCTGGACCCGATGATCGAGCCGGCCGTGCGGCTGGTGGTCAACGAGACGCGCCGGCTCTCCGACCTGGTGGAGAACCTGATGGAGGTGACCCGCTTCGACGCCGGTACGGCCAAGCTGGTCGCCGACGAGGTGGACATCGCCGATCTGATCATGTCCTGCATCGACGGCCGGGCCTGGTACGACGCGGTGGAGCTGGACGCGCCGCGCGGTGTCCGGGCCGTGGTCGACCCGCGCCGGCTGGACGTCGTCTTCGCCAACCTGATCGGCAACGCGCTCAAGCACGGCGGCTCGCCGGTGCGGGTGACGGTCCGGGAGGAGGGCCCCGCGAAGGCTCCGGCGGACGGCGCGGCCGACGGCCCGACGGACGGCCGGGAGGATGACGGCCCGGTGGTCGGCCCGGCGGTCGGAACGGTGATCGTCGAGGTCTCGGACAGCGGCCCCGGCATCCCCGAGGACGTGCTGCCGCACGTCTTCGACCGGTTCTACAAGGCGGACAAGGGGCGGGCGCGTTCGGAGGGCAGCGGTCTGGGCCTGTCGATCGCGATGGCCAACGCGCAGATCCACGGGGGGACGATCACGGCCGCGAACGGGGAGGTGGGGGCGGTGTTCACGCTGACGCTGCCGCGGACCCAGCCTCCGCCGTCGGCCGACGACTCCGAGGAGAGTGCGCTGTGACCTCCCGCCCGTCCGTTCCGGCGGGTCCGGCCGACCGGGCCCGCGCCGTCCGCGGTTCCCGCCCGGACCGCGGTTCCCGCCCGGGCCGGGTGTTCGGCGCCGCCGCCCTGGTGGCGCTGGCCGCCCTCGCCGCCGGGTGCGGCATCCGCCCGACCGCCGTCCCGGTGGACGCCGGCGCGCCCGCCAGCCGGACGGCCTGCCCGACCGCGCCGCAGATACCGACGGCGCCGGCCGCACCGTCACCGGTCGGCCCGACACCGCCCGCCGCGCACTCCTCGGCGAAGTTCTTCGGGAGCCCGTCCCCGTCGGTCACCCGGGTGACCCCGGTGCCGTCCACCCCGCCGGCGGACAACGTGTTCACCGCGGTGGCGACACCGTCGCCGACGGCGTCGGCCACCTGCCGCTGATCGACTCCGTGGGATCCGGGCCGCATCTCGACCGGATCGGGTCCGAACGGGGGCGCTCCGGGCCGTTTCGGTCCGCTCCGGGCGTGTGGCGGAATGTTCACGCCGGGCGTGGAACCGCCGCGCCACCGGCTCACGTCCTTCCCCGCGTGCAGCGAGATGGCACCAGGGCACGCGACGAGCGTTCCGGCGTGCGGACCGAGACCGGGCCGGCGGCGGCCGTCCACCGTCCCCTACGGCTGGTCGGCCTCGTCGGCCTCACCCTCCACCTGGCCCTGGCGGGCTGGCTGGTGCTGAGACCGTTGCCGGTGGCCTGGGTCTACGACGCCAACCTGACGCCGCTGGCCTCGCTCCGCTCCTCCACCGCCTGGCAGGTCCTCGGCGAACTGCTGCTGCTGGCCCCGCTCGGCGTCCTGCTCCCGCTCTCGGGCGGCCGCCTGCGGGCCCCCTGGCTCCCGTCCTTCCTCCGCACCACCGGCGCCGCCGCCCTGCTGGCCACCGCCCTGGAGTTCCTCTCCTCCTGGGCCCCGGGCCACATCCTGAACGTGGACCACATACTGCTCGCCAGCGTCGGCGTGGCGATCGTCCACCTGGCCCTGGTGCCCGGCTGCCGGTCCCTGCTGCTCCGGCCCCGCCGCGCGGGCGCCGACCGCCCGGCGCCCGCCCGGGCCCCCGCGCCGGCCCACACGCCGACTCGCACGCCGACTCGCACGCCGGTCCACGCACCGACCCACGCTCCCGTCTACGCGGAGCCCGTCTCCTCCCACGGCCGCTGAGGCGGCTCGCTGCTCGCCGGGCAGGAAAAGCAGCCGGGAGCTGCCACCGCGCACGAGCCCGGGTCGAGCAGCCGCCCGTCGTCGGGGGCGACCCGCCCGCACGCCCGGCAGCGCACCGTGACCCGCCCGCCCGCCGCCCGCAGGCGGGCCACCGCGACGTCGAGGTCCCGCAGGTTTCCGTCCCGCACGGGGGCGGGCAGGTCGTCCAGCAGCAGCCTGCCGTGCCAGAGGCTCAGCCCGGTCACGGCGCGGAGGGCGCGGAGCAGCTCGATCCGCCGCTCCCCCGCGCCGGTCAGCTCGGCGACGAACTCCGGTTCCTCCATCCGCCCGGCCCTCCCCGGCCCGCCCGCTCCGGCCCGCCCGGCCCTCCCCGGCCCGCCCGCCCGCTCCGGCTCGCTCCGCCCGGCCGGGCGTACCCGGCGGGCGGTCAGCGGCCGGGGCGCTGCGTGCGCTGCCGGCGGCGCAGCACCACCAGGGCACCCAGCCCCATCGCGATCGCCATGCCGCCGGTGATCGCCATCGGCGCGGAGGAGGACCCGCCGCCCGTCGACGCCAGCCCGGAGGCCTGGTCCGGCACGGGGACGGGCACCGGCACCGGAGCGGCCGTGGTCGCCGGGCCGTTCGATGCCGAGGCGGTGACCTGCGCGACGACCACCGCGGCCGCCGACGGCGCGGTCGGCACCGGAGCGGGGCTCGCCGGAGCGCTCGCCGTCCCGGTGGCGGTCGCGGTGGCGGAGGGCGTCGCAGACGCCGTGGGGGACGGCGTACCGGCGCCGCCCGGCGCCGCGATGCCGAACGGGACCGCCCGGCTGGACGTCGTGACGCCGAGCCCGCTGACCTCCGGCATGCTGTGCCCGGTGAGCAGCACGGACGCGGCGCCGACCGGGGCATCCTTGGCGAAGGCCAGCCGGACGTTGATCGTGCGGGACTCGCCGTCGTGCAGCTTCACGAGGTCGGCGTCCTTGCTGCCCGACGGGAGCCCCAGGATCAGCCTGCTCGTCGCCGGCTCCGGGAGGGGCCTGGCGGCCAGCCACTCGCCCTCCGGGGACTGGAACTCGAACCGGACCGCGTCGGCGGGCAGCGTGCTCCCGGCCTGGAGGGTGACCTCGGGGAGGACGCGGATGTCCTTGCCGCTGTGGTTGGCGAGGACCAGCTTGAAGCCCTTCGCCTCGCCGCCCGTGGTGAAGGAGGCGGGGACGCCCTCGACGCTCGGCTCGGCCGGGCCGGGAGCGGTCACCGGCGGGGTGCTGGGGCCGCCCACCGGGGCGATGGTGAAACGTCCGAACTCGCTGGCCGGGGTGGAGATCCGCTGCTCCGGGGGCAGCGTCGGGTCCGACACCACGGCCCGGAACCCGGCCGTGGCCGTGCCGCCGACGGCGCCGGCGGTGACGGCGAGACGCAGCCGGTAGGTGACCGAAGCCCCGGCCGGCACGCTGATCCTGGTGGCGAAGGTGTCCAGCTCCCACACCGCGCCGACCGTCTGGCCGGGGCTGAGCAGGGCGTTCTTCCACTGCGTGCCGCCGGGCGACTGGAACTCCAGCTTGAGCTGCGTCTCCTTGATGCCGGAGTTGACGTCGGCCAGGGTGAAGCCGGTCGTGGCGTCGACCGCGTGGTCGGCGGAGTTCTTCAGGGTCGCGGTGAACTCGACCGGCGCCGCACCGGCGGTGAAAGTGCCGGGCAGGCCGCTCAGCGTGATCGACACGGGCCCGTTCTGGGTCTGGGCGCCCAGGGTGCCCTGGGTGTGCCGGGCGATCGAGGGGGCGGCGAGCGCCGCCGGGGCGGCGGCGACGGCGGTGCCGGAGACCAGGGTGGCTGTGGCCGCCAGAGCGAGGAGACTGCGGTGCTGAGTGCGCAAGGGGACCTCACGGAGGAGAGCGGGCCGAGCCCGGCAGACGATGGGTCGCCTGGACTGAGAGGGAACCTCGTCGCAGGCCATGTCCGTCCCGCTGCTTCGCCCCCAAACCTCCAGCAACGGCGGCATCATATCCGAACGTGTGGACCATTCGTGAAGGAGTATCGGTCGCCGGGACGAACGCCGGGTGACGGCTGTCACGCCGCTCGCCGCACCCGGCCGCCGACCTCGATCAGGCCGCCGGGCCGGACGCCGGTGACGAGCTGGGAGCCGACGCCTTGAGTGATGATCAGGTCGCGCCCGAGCTCGGCCGTGAGCAGGATCGCGGCGGGCCGAGCGGGTTCCCGTGGCCGCCGTCGGGGCCGCAAAAGACCCGAAGGACCTCATAGTCAGTCATTCACCCAACCAAGCACGGGTGGGGGCGCCGCCGGTATACGAGTTCGTGACGAAAACGTGGCGGCGATTGTCCGCGGGGTCCAGTACTGTGCCCACTCGTCCCCAAGGATTTCTTTCTCTCACCTCCCACAGGAATTGACTCCGTGAATCTCGACTTCACCGTTGACCCGCTTTTCTCCTGGTACGTCGTGCTGCTGGCCATCAGCGGCATCGCCATGGTCGTGCTCGGCGCCGTCAACGTCGGCGGCGGCCTGAGCGGCGGCTGGCGGGTCATCAACGTGATCGCCGGCATCGCGTTCGCCGGCTACGCGTACTACCTCGCGTTCGTCTTCGAGGGCGGTGAGTACCGGATGTTCTTCCAGGCGTTCATCCTCCCCGTGCTGCTGATCGCCAACGCCGTGAAGGCCCTGGTCGCCCGCAGCAACGCCCCGGCGGTCCCGCAACCGGCGGCCTACCAGGCCCCGTACGACCCGAACGCCGCGTACAACCCGAACGCGGCGCAGAACCCCTACGCCCAGCCCGCCCCGGCCCCGCAGGCGGCCCCGGTCGCCCAGCCGCCGGCCCCGCAGGCTCCCCCGGCCAGCTGACCCGCTCGCATCCCCACGCCGTCCGCCGGGCACCCGCCCGGCGGACGGCGGCAAGCGAGAGCAGCATTCACGGGCGGGGAATCTGCTGGCGCAGATTCCCCGCCCGTCACGCCAGCGCCTCCATCGCCGCACCGATCAGGGCCCGGGCCTGCTCACCGTGGACGGCCTGGTCGGCCAGTTCGCCGAAGGCCTGGGCGTAGAGGGCGATCTCGCTGGGCTGGGTGATGGTGAGGTAGCCGGAGACCAGTTCCACGTTGACCTGGGCGGTGTCGTAGATCCAGAAGCCCTCGACCGGCATCCGGGAACGGCCCGGCCCCATGGGGACGATGCCGAGACTGACATGGGGCAGCGCGCCCACGGTCAGCAGGTGCGCCAGTTGCTCGCGCTGAACATCCCGGCTGCCGGGGCCGGACCGCAGGACGGACTCCTCCAGGAGAACGGCGAACCGCCGGTCACCTTCGCGGAGGATCCGCTGCCGCTCCATCCGGACTTCCACAGCGGCGTCCACATCGTCCACCACGACCCGGCGCCGCTGCACGGCCCGCAGCACCGCGTCGGTGTAGGCCCGCGTCTGGAGGCAATCCGGTCACCAGGCACGACGAGCGTTACGCGGCATGGCAGTACGGTTCGCGGCGCCTCTGGGAGGAGGCCGAGGCGGCATACCGGTGGTGGGGTGACCACGGAAGGCCAGGACCGGAGCGATTCGGGCTCACGGTGAGTGGCGAAGGCCACCAGGTCTGGCTGGACGACCCTGCGAACAGTTGGTTACTGCGCGGTTGAGCGATTGTGTGGGGGCGGGCGGCCTGGTGGCCGCCCGCCCCTCCGCGCTCGCTGCTCAGATGAAGTGGTCGAGCTCGCCGGCCTTGACCCCGAGGATGAACGCCCGGAGCTTGGCCACGTCGGTCGTGACGACGACATCGGGCTCGTCCGACTCGCGCAGATGACGCAGGTCGCCGGCGCCGGGGGCCAGTTCGAGGCATGAATTGCCCGCGTCCCCGCCACTGAACGACGACTTCTGCCAGGCGATTTCGGACATTGCAGGCCTTTCAAGCTTGAAGCAGATAAAGGAGGTGATGGAGAATTCCCCAGGAGTCACGTGACGGCGTACCGCGCAGCGCATCTGCCTTGTCAGCCGCTGGCAACGCCAGGCGTCCCAGCTGCTCGAACTTCCGGCGATAAGCCACGATGCTCTCCGGGTCACCATAATGCTCGGCCCGCCCGGGACCGTCCACCACGATCGTGGACAAGTCGCTGCACCCTGGGTCGCACAGGACGAACGAACTTGAGTGAGGCGGCTTCTTCGCCGCCGTGAACGGCAGCACCTGAATCGTGACGTTCGAGCGCTCTGCCATGTCAAGAAGATGGATCAGCTGGGCCCTCATCACCGCATCGCCCGGGAACCTCATACGCAGAGCTGCTTCATGAATGATGAAGTGGAACTGCCGCTGCTCGTCGTCGACCAAGATGCGCTGCCGCGCAAGCCGGAACCTGACCGCGTCGGCAATGTCCCATGTTGCGTTGCCGTAGGCGTCTTCGTGGATAGCTTCCGCATACGCCGGAAGCTGGAGAACTCCCGGGACATAGAGGATCTGGTAGTCGTCAAGGCGAATGGCCCGGTCCTCCACCTCGGCGAGATCCAGCGCGAGGGTCGGGACCTTCCCCTTGAACTCCGTCCACCAGCCCTTGCCGTCGCTGGCACCTAGCTCGTGCAGGATGGCCATGTAGGTCTCATCCGTGCACCCATAGGTGGACAACAGAGTCGTGAGTCGGGCCGGGTCGAGCCCGGTCCGCGCCGCCTCGATGTGGCTCAGTTGCGGACCGCCCATGCCGATGGTGGCGCCGGCATCCTTCACCGCCAGCCCAGCGGCCTCACGCAGTCTCCTCAGCTCAGCGCCGAACCGCTTCTGCCGCTCGCTGATTTGAGTCCTGAGTGCCAAGGGTTTTCCTTCCGTGTCGGAGCAGTTTCCCGCTTCGAGGGCGCGAGGCGCCACCCACAAGAGTGAGGCTACTCAACTGACGCGCCCATCTTGGCCGATCGTGTTGCACGCGTGGAACTTGTGGTCCTACTCTCAGTGTTGCACCGATCACACGGCGGAGCGTCAGTAATGCCCTGTCCGGGCGCCGCAGAGCAGCCGTCACAGCCTGGCTCACGGTCTCGCCTCCGTCGCGAACTCCCTCTCCCCTCCCGGAGGTTCTTCGTGCGTGCCCTCAACCCTCCAGACTGGTCCGCCGCCCGGCACGAACTGCGTGCGGCCCTCGCCTCCTCCGGGTGGCCGCCGGACCCCATCGCCGACGCCGAACTCGCCCTCCACGAGCTCTTCGTCAACGCCTGGCGCCACGCGGGCAGCCAGGCGCCCCTCGTGGTCGTCGTCCTCGCGAACCGCACCCTCCGGGTCTCGGTCGCCGACGACAGCCCCACCCTCCCCGAGCAGCGCACCTCCGCCGATCCCTACGAACTCTCGGGCCGCGGGATCCACTTGGTCCGCTCGCTCACCCACCGCTTCGGCGCCGACGCCCGCAAGGACGGCAAGGTCGTCTGGTTCGAGCTGGATGCCGCCGCATGCCCCGCCACGCCCCGGTCGCACCGGACGACCCCCGGATGCGCGACTACACCGAACCCCAGGTCACCACCCTGCTCGCCGAACTCCACGAACTCGGACGCCCGTTCGGCATCGCCTGGGGCTCGGCCGCCACCAACGGCAGCGTCGACGGCCGCGTCCTCATCGGCTTCGGCAACGCCCCCGTCGCCACCCTCCTCAACCTCCTCGGCCTCCTGCGCGCCGCCGCGAGCGCCGCCGAACGGGGTGACCCGTGGGCGTCCTGATCCCTCTCCCCACCCAGGCGGTCCACACCGAGCGCACCACCGTCGCCTACCTCGCCGTGGAGACCGTTCCCGACGCCGCGCTCCAACTCCGCGTCGCCGTCGACCTCGACGTCAACGCCGGCCCCGGCGAGCACCTCGCCCTCCCGCTCACCCGCGACCAGGCCGACGAACTGCTCCACGCACTCGCCGCCCGTCTCGGCCGCCGCGTCATCGGCGTCCGGTGGTGAGGGCCGGCGGCACCGCCGGCTTCCTCGTCGCCACCGCCTTCGTGCTCCTCCTCGCCCTCGCGCTCCTCACCGTCGTGCTCGGCGTGATCACCGCGCTCAGCGTGAACCGGCGCACCGAGGACGACTCCGAGCGCGAGCGGCTGCCACGCTGACCCACCCCGCCCGGCGGCTGCCGCCCCAGCCGCCGCAGCCCCCACACGCCGGAAGTCGGCCCGTCCGACTTTCCACTCCATTGCAGAGTTGCCACCTCATCCGGGCAAGCGGAAGGCAGGGCCCCACGAGGGAGGCCCTGCCCGACAACCGCACCCGACGCCGGCTCAGCGCACGCGGCGCACCCACAGCGCGCAGAAGACCAGCAGCGCCGCCGTGGCCAGCAGGCTCAGCCCGGTCTGCGTCCAGTGCATCATCCACTCGTCGGCCGGCGGGTGGTAGAGCGTGTAGAACCGGTCGATGGTGTCGTAGTGGGCCTGGCAGGCATCGCTGGGGCAGACGGCCGTCCCGTCCGGGAGGGTGCCGATCCAGTCGCTGTCGGCCGGGATCCGCAGGCCGTCACGGGTCAGGAAACCGTTCTCCACGATGTGCGATTCGAGCGGCGAGGACGTCGTCACCCGTCCGGTCTGGACCACGGACATCGGGCCGACCGCATCGGGCGCAGCCATCCGGACGCTCGCCAGCGCCTCCCGCGCCGGCGTCAGCAGGTACCGCCCGGAGTCCACCGCGAACCGTACGGCGCCGGTCAGCACCGCCGTGACCACGATCGAGGCCACCACCCGCCGCACCACCAGTCCGACGGCGGCCCCGAGCGCGACGGAGAGCAGGCAGGACGCGACCAGCGACGGCCCGGAGGCACTGCGGCTCATCCAGCTGAACCAGTGGTACAGGCCGGGGAGGGAGAACCGCCCCTCGACCTGGTGGACGAACCGGGTCGAGACGACCGCGAGCAGGCTCGACCCCACCAGGGTCAGCAGCAGCGGCACGCCCAGCCGGGCCGCCAGCCAACGCTGCCGCGACACGGACTGCGTCCAGGCCAGCGCGTACGTCCCGGTCTCGAACTCCCGTGCCAGCAAAGGCGCCGCGTAGAAGACGCCGAAGGCGATCGGCAGGATCACCAGCAGCCAGCCGGTGATCATCACGGCGATGCCCCAGTGCGCGTCGAGCGTGATCGCCTGACTGGCCTCGCACTCCGCCGGGAAGTAGACGACGGTGCAGCCCTGGAGGCGCCATTCGGCTATCTGGTCGGCGATCCGGCTGTGCAGGTAGACCATCCAACCGCAGAGCAGCACCAGGGCGGAACCGGCGATCAGAAGCGGCGTGCGGTCCTGGCGCAGGCCCAGCCAGGTGGTGCCGCTCAGCAGGCGACGCCCGGACGGGCGGCTCCGCGGCGGGGTGGCGAGGTCGGCGGTGCTCATCGGGCCGCCACCTCCTCGCGACCGGCGGTGTGCGCGCCGACCCCGGCCGGGGGCCGGCCCTGCGGGGCGGCGGTACGCAGATAGGCGATCAGAATCTCCTCCAGGTTCGGCCGGCTGACGTCCCAGCGCGGGTCGATCTCTCCGTGGGGCCTGAGCAGCGCGGTCGCCTGGCGGCCGGTGCGGCGCAGCTCGACGATCTCGTGGCGCGCCAGCTCGGCCGGGGTGCCGTCGGCGCCCTCGGTGGCGCCGACCACCAGGCGGTGGTCGTCCAGCAGGTCGTCGACGTCACCGCTGAGCCGGATCCGCCCGTCGCGCAGCACGGTGACGTGGTCGCAGACGCCGTCCAGCTCGGCGAGGACGTGCGAGGAGATGAGGATGGTCGTCCCGTGCTCCGCCGCCTCGGCCATCAGGATGCCGGTGAGTTCCTGGCGGGCCACCGGGTCGACGTCGGCGAGCGGCTCGTCGAGCATCAGCAGGTCGGGGCGCTTGCCGAGGACGAGCGCGAGGGCGACCCGGGTGCGCTGGCCGGCGGTGAGCGTGCCCACCCTGGCGTTCTGCGGGAGATCGCCCAGCCGGACGATCCGCTCCGCGATCTCCTGGTCCCAGCCCGGGTTGAGCTCCCGACCGGCGCGCAGGGTCTCCGCGACGGTGAACCGCGGGTAGAGCGGCTTGTCCTGCCGCAGGTAGGCGGTGCGCCGCAGGGCGGCGGCTCCGCCCGGTCCGGTCCCGAACACCGCGACCGTTCCCTCGGTCGGCGCGAGGAGTCCGGCGGCGAGCGCCATCAGGGTGCTCTTGCCGGCGCCGTTCGGGCCGACGAGCGCGCAGACGCGGCCGGCCGGGAGCCGGAGTTCGCAGTCGCGCAGGGCCCAGCGCCGGCGGTACTTCAGACCGAGGCCGGTCGCCTCCAGGGCGGGGGCGTCCTCGGTCGGTCGGTGCTCTGCTGCGGGGTGGTTCACCCGGACTCCTCGGGGGCCTCGGTGCTGGTGGGGTAGGCGCGGTCGAGGGCGGTGTCGACGAGAGCGGCGACGTCCTCGCGTTCCAGGCCCGCGTCCCGCGCCCGGGCGATCCAGTCGGCGAGGTCGACGCGCAGGGCCGAGTCCTCGACGGTCGGCGGTTTGGCGAGGGACTTCCGGACGAAGGTCCCGACACCCCTCCTGCTCTCGACCAGGCCTTCGCGTTCGAGCTCGCGGTAGGCCTTGAGCACGGTGTTCGGATTGATCGCCGTCGCCTCCACCACCTCGCGGGCGGTGGGGAGTTGGTCACCGGGTTGGAGCACTCCGAGCCGCAGTGCCCGCTTCGTCTGCTCGATGATCTGCAGATACGGCGAGAGGCCGCCGCGACGGTCGATGAGGTACTCGACGATGACATCCACCTTTCCACTAGTTAACTAGTGGAATAGTGCACCTGAGATGATCGGCCGTCAACTCCGGACCGGACCGTCGCCCCGCGAGCGGCCCTCCAGCCCCCTCGCACCGGAAGTCGGCCCGCCCGACTTCCCACTCCTGCGCAGGCGAACCTCCGGGGCACCCCCGAGACAAACCCCGAGGTCGGGTCCTCCTCACCGGGGACGAAGGCCAGGGTCGGGATCGCCGCCGAGGCTGAGGATCCGGGGGTGGAGGCGGCGGAGTATGGAAGTACGCCCTCCGGAGAGCCCGGACCGGGCGCCAGGAACACGGAGACCGCCATGAGCCGCCTCGCCCGCCCCCGCCACAACCGCGTCATCGCCGGCGTCTGCGCCGGGATCGCCGAGCGCTTCGGCCTGACCCCCTGGACCGTCCGGATCATCTTCCTCGCGTCCTGCCTGCTCCCCGGCCCGCAGTTCCTGATCTACCTGGCGCTCTGGCTGCTCCTCCCCCAGGAGCCGTGAGCCCCGGCGCCCCCTACGCCTCTGGCGCCCAGCACCCACGCACCCACGCACCCACGCACCTGAGTCCGAACGCCGAAACGGGCCGCCCGCGCCCCGGGATCACCGGGGTGCGGGCGGCCCGTCGGCCGTGGCGGGAGCGTCAGCCGCCGAGGCCGGGCAGCGGGAGGGCCTGGGTCAGGCCACCGACGGGGGTGCTGCCGAGACCCGGGATGCTCGGCACGCCGGCGCGGGGGGTGGCGTCCGCGGCCGGGGCCATCGCCTGGCCGGCGCTCGGGGTCAGGGTGCCGAGGGTGCCGGCGACCTTGTCACCGCCGGGCAGCTTGCTCGCGGTGTCGGTGACCGCGCCGGTCACGGCGGGGTTGGTCACGGCGCCGGTGGGAAGCCCGAGGCCACCCGCGGCGACCGGGTCGGCGGACGCGCTGCCGGCGCCGACCGCCGCGATGGCGAGCCCGAGCACGGCGGTGCCGGCGGCCTTGAGAGTGGCCTGCTTCATGTTCGTCCCCTTGGATCCTCGTCGGTGGCCGACATTCACGGCGGGGTAGCGGGTTCCGCCACCTCCGCCGGTCGGCGTTGACTGCCACACCGTAGTGATCGGATCGCACGGGGACCAAAGGCCGTTAACCCACACGAGTGGGTAGTCAGATGAACGCCAACACCCAGGGGTGACCAGGGCGTTCACCCGACCGACCGCACCGCCTCAGGAGGTCGCGCTGAACAGCCACTCCGCCTTGAGCTCGGCGTAGCCCGGCTTGATCACGTCGTTGATCATCGCCAGCCGCTCGTCGAACGGCAGGAACGCCGACTTCATCGCGTTCACGGTGAACCACTCCATGTCGCCCAGCGTGTAGCCGAACGCCTCCACCAGGTGCCCGAACTCGCGGCTCATGCTGGTGCCGCTCATCAGCCGGTTGTCGGTGTTGACCGTGACCCGGAACTTCAGCCGGCTGAGCAGCCCGATCGGGTGCTCGGCGTACGACGTGGCGGCCGCCGTCTGCAGGTTGGAGGTCGGGCACATCTCCAGCGGGACGCGCTTGTCGCGCACGTAAGCGGCCAGCCGGCCCAGCTCGACGCTGCCGTCCTCGTTCACCGTGATGTCGTCGACGATCCGCACGCCGTGGCCGAGCCGGTCGGCGCCGCAGCACTGCAGGGCCTCCCAGATCGACGGCAGGCCGAAGGCCTCGCCGGCGTGGATGGTGAAGTGGTTGTTCTCGCCCTTGAGGTAGTCGAAGGCGGCCTGGTGGCGGGTGGGGGGGTACCCCGCCTCGGCACCGGCGATGTCGAAGCCGACCACGCCGCGGTCGCGGTGGCGGTTGGCCAGCTCGGCGATCTCCGAGGAGCGGGCCGCGTGCCGCATCGCGGTGATCAGGGTGCCGACGCGGATCCGGTGACCGGCCGCGCGGGCGTTGGCCTCGCCGAGGCGGAAGCCCTCGTTGACGGCGTCGACGACTTCGTCGAGGGTGAGGCCGGCCTCCAGGTGCTGCTCGGGGGCGTAGCGGACCTCGGCGTACACGACGCCGTCGGCGGCCAGGTCCTCGGCGCAGTCCGCGGCGACCTTGATCAGGGCCTCGCGGGTCTGCATCACGGCACAGGTGTGCGCGAAGGTCTCCAGGTAGCGGACCAGCGAGCCGGAGTCGGCGGCCTCGCGGAACCACTCGCCGAGTTCCTTCGGGTCGGTGGTGGGGAGGCCCTCGTAGCCGACCGCGGCGGCCAGCTCGACGATGGTCTCGGGCCGCAGCCCGCCGTCGAGGTGGTCGTGCAGGAGCACCTTCGGGGCGCGGGCGATCTGGTCGGGGGTGGGGATCCGGGGGCCGGTGCCCGCGGTGGTGACAGGGGTCTGGTTCTCCATTGCGGGAGTGTAGCTCCTACGCGCGTAGACAGGCCACACCCGCGCGGCCGGTTCGGCCAATGTGCACCGGGAATTCCTCCGAAGGGCCGAGCGCGGCGCACGGGCGCGCGGCGCGCCGGGTCAGTCGTGCTGCAGCAGCCGCCCCCGGCGGGCCAGCACGAAGTCGCGGAACGCCGCCACCGGCGGGGTCGGCGGCCGGCCCGCCGCCCAGGCCAGGCCGATCGCCCGCCGGGTGCGCGGCGCCGTCACCTCCAGCTCGACCACCCCCGGCCGGGGCACCAGCGCGGGCGGCAGCAGCGCCACCCCGAGCCCGGCCGCGACCAGGCCGCGCAGCGTCTCGGCGTCCTCGCCCTCGAAGGCGAGCCGCGGCACGAACCCGGCCTCGGCGCAGAAGCCGTCGGTGATCGCGCGCAGCCCGTAGCCGCGCTCCAGCCCGACGAACGGGTCCCGGGCCACCTCGGCCAGCCGGATCCGGCGCCGCCCGGCCAGCCGGTGGTCGGCCGGCACCACCAGGTGCAGCCGCTGCTCGTCCAGCGGCCGGGCCACCAGCGCCGGGTCGTCCGGCACCGGCGAGACCAGGCAGAGGTCCAGCTCGCCGGCCAGCAACCGCTCCAGCATCGCGCCGACGTAGTCCTGCACCAGCTGGAACCGCACCTGCGGGTGCGCCGCCCGGAACCCCCGCAGCAGCGCCGGCACCGCGTCCGTCCCCATGGTGTGCAGGAAGCCGAAGACCACCCGCCCGGCCGACGGGTCCGCCTCCGCCCGGGCCGCCTCCGCACCGCGTTCGACCTCGGCCAGCGCCCGCTCCACCGAGGCCAGCAGCAGCCGGCCGGCCCTGGTCAGCCGGACGGTGCGGCCCTGACGGGCCAGCAGGTCCACGCCCAGCTCGGCCTCCAGCCGGGCCACCGCCCGGGACAGCGTCGGCTGCGGCACGCCCAGCAGCACTGCCGCCTGCGTCATGTGCTCCAGCCGGGCCACCGCCGCGAACTGCGCGAGCCGGGGCGCGAGTTGGACGGCCGGCAACTCCGGCCCCAGCTCCGCCGGCCGGTGCGGGCGATCGGCCTCGTCCGTGCTCTCCGCCACTCCCGCGCCATCCTCACCGCTTCGACCTGCACTCATACTCCTGCGCATCGATTCTCCCGCATTCATGCATTGGACGCATCAGAGCGGCCGGTCTTAACGTCGACGACATGCAGCCCGCCAGTACCGGGGCGTCCGCGACCGTGCCGGATGCCCTCACCAAGCCGTTCCCGCTCGCCACCGACGACGCCCGCTACCGCCCCGGGCAGCGCGCCTTCCGCCGCGCCAACCTGGCCCTCTTCGCCGCCGGCATCGCGACGTTCGTCCTCCTCTACTCCACCCAGGGCCTGCTGCCGGTCCTCTCGGCCGACCTCGGCCTCACCCCCGGCCAGGCCAGCTGGACGGCCTCCGCCGCCACCCTCGGCCTCGCCCTCGCCCTGCTCCCGGCCAGCGCCCTCTCCGACCGGTACGGACGCACCGCGGTGATGACGGCCTCCGTGCTCGCCGCCTCCGCGCTCGCCCTGGCCCTGCCCTTCGCGCCGGACCTCACCACCCTCGTCGTGCTGCGCGTCCTCCAGGGCGCCGCCCTCGCCGGGCTCCCCGCCACCGCGATGGCGTACCTCGCCGAGGAGATCCACCCCAGCGCGCTGGCCTCCGCGATGGGGCTGTACGTGGCGGGCAACAGCATCGGCGGCATGGGCGGGCGGCTGATCTCCGGCTGGACGGCCGCCGGCTTCGGCTGGCGCTGGGGCCTGACCGCCTCCGCCGCCCTCGCGCTGCTGGCCGCGCTCGCCTTCCGGCTGCTGATCCCGCCCGCCCGCCGCTTCGCTCCCGCCCCGGTGGACGCCCGCGCGCTGGCCCGCACCGTCGGCCGCCACCTGGGCAACCCGCTGCTGGTCCGGCTGTACGCGCTCGGGCTGCTCTTCATGGCGGTGTTCGGCGCGGTCTACAACACCGTCGGCTACCGCCTGATCTCCGCGCCGTTCCACCTGCCGGAGTCGGTGGCGGCCTCGATCTTCGTGGTCTACCTGGTCGGCACCGGCACCTCGGCCGCCGCCGGGCGGCTCTCCGGCCGTCTCGGCCGACGCGGCGCGCTGTACGTGGCGATCGGCGTGACCACCGCCGGCCTGCTGCTCTCGCTCGCCGACTCGCTGCTCTGCGCGCTGCTCGGCCTGGTGCTGATCACCGCCGGCTTCTTCGCCGGCCACGCCACCGCGTCCTCCGCCGTCGGCCGCACCGCCACGGAGGGCCGCGCCCAGGCCTCCGCGCTGTACCTGATCGCCTACTACCTGGGCAACAGCCTCGGCGGCACGATCGGCGCCGACGCCTACCACTCCACCGGCTGGCCCGGCGCGGCCGCCGTCGGCCTCACCGCGATGACCCTCGCCGCCGGCGTCACCCTCTACGCCACCCGCCGCGCCCACACCACCCGTCGTGCGGCCGTCCCGGTGGGGCGCTGACGATCGGCTTCTCCCCGGCGGATACCTGACACAGGGTGTCGGGTATCCGCCGTAGCCTTCCTCGCGTCGCCCAGCCCGATCGAGCCTTCGACCGATCGACCGATCCGCCAGAGGAAGAAGACGCCATGGCCAGCTACGTACTCGTCCCCGGCATGCTGCACGGCGCCTGGTGGTACCGGCCGCTCACCGAGGGGCTCCGCGCCGCCGGGCACGAGGTGTACCCGGTGACGCTGACCGGGGTCTCCGAGCGCGGGCACCTGAACAACGCGGTGGTCGACCTGGACACCCACGTGCAGGACGTGGTCGGGCTGCTGGAGGCGGAGCGGCTCACCGACGTGGTGCTGGTCGGGCACAGCTACGGCGGGATGGTCCTCTCCGGGGTCGCCGACCGGGTGCCGGAGCGGGTCGGGGCGCTGGTGTACGCGGACGCCTTCGTCCCCCGCGACGGCGAGTCGGCCTACCGGATCGTCAACGAGGTCTGGAAGCAGCGCTACCTGGCCGGCGCCGCGGCGGGCGGCGGTGTCACCGTGGTCGGCTCGAACCCCGCCCTCGACCCGCGCGCCACCGTCCACCCGGTGGCCAGCCTCCTCCAACCGATCGCCCTCACCGGCGCGGCCGACGCCGTCACCCGCCGGGTCTACATCCACGCCGAGCGCTTCGAGGACAGCCCGCTGCTGGAGACCTTCGACCGCCTGCGCGACGACCCGGCCTGGACCGTGCACACCCTCCCGGTCGGCCACGACCTGATCCGCGAGGCCCCCGAGGAGTTCCTGAAGATCGCCCTCACGGCGGCCGGCTGAGCGACGGCGCGGCTGCCGGGGCCCGTCGATACACTCCGAGCATGAGCATCGATCCTGCTGTGTACGCCCGGTTGCGCGAGATCGCCGATCAGCTGCCGCAGATTCCCGGAATAGGGAAGGTCGAGATCGCTGACGGCGAGATCGTCATGATGATGTCCCCGGTGAAACGGCACGAGCTCGCCGTGATCCGCCTGGCCCGGCAACTGAACGCCCAGTTGCCGAACACCCACCCCGGCTACATCGCCCACGGTGGCGCGGATCTGGAGGACGTCGGACTGGGACGGCTGCGCAATCCCGACCTGATGGTGTTCCCCGAAGCCGCCCTGGACGACGAGGGACGAGCTCTGCTCCCCCACGAGATCCTGCTGGTGGCGGAGATCGTCTCGAAGTCGAACCCGGAGAACGACTACCACGGCAAGGTCCGCGACTACGCGGCCATGGGCATCCCGCTCTACCTGCTGGTCGACCCCCGCAAGGGCACCGGCATCGTCCACGACGGGCCCGGCTACCCGTCCCGCAGGGAGTTCGCCTTCGGCGACACCGTCACCGTCGGCCCGTGGACGCTGGACACCGGTGTCCTGCGCACGTACGCCTGAGCGGCCGCACGTGCGCAGGACGGCGGGTCACGCGATGCGGTCCAGCACGATCGGGTTCGGGGTGAACGCGGTGCCCGCCGGGGCGACCTCGATGCCGCCGGCCAGCGCCTCGATCGCGTACTCGTAGCGCTCGGGGGTGTCGGTGTGCAGGGTCAGCAGCGGCTGCCCGGCCACCACGGTGTCGCCGGGCTTGGCGTGCATCTCGACGCCGGCGCCGGCCTGCACCGGGTCCTCCTTGCGGGCCCGGCCGGCGCCCAGGCGCCAGGCGCAGACGCCCACCGCGTACGCGTCCAGCGCGGTGAGCACGCCCGAGGCCGGGGCCGGGATGACGTGCTGCTCGCGGGCGACCGGCAGCGGGGCGTCGACGTCGCCGCCCTGGGCGGAGATCATGCGGCGCCAGTGGTCCATCGCGGAGCCGTCGCGCAGCGCGTCGGCCGGGTCCTTGCCGTGCACGCCGGCCGCGGCGAGCATCTCGCGGGCCAGCGCCAGGGTGAGCTCGACGACGTCGGCCGGGCCGCCGCCGGCCAGCACCTCGACCGACTCGCGGACCTCCAGCGCGTTGCCGGCGGTGAGGCCGAGCGGGGTCGACATGTCGGTCAGCAGCGCGACGGTGTTGACGCCGGCCGCGGTGCCCAGGCCGACCATGGTGCGGGCCAGCTCGCGGGCGTTGTCCAGGTTCTTCATGAAGGCGCCGGAGCCGACCTTCACGTCCAGGACGAGGGCGCCGGTGCCCTCGGCGATCTTCTTGGACATGATCGAGGAGGCGATCAGCGGGATGGCCTCGACGGTGCCGGTGACGTCGCGCAGCGCGTACAGCTTCTTGTCGGCGGGGGCCAGACCGTCACCGGCGGCGCAGATGACGGCGCCGGCGTCGTGCAGCACCTTCATCATCTCGTCGTTGGAGAGCAGGGCGCGCCAGCCGGGGATCGACTCCAGCTTGTCCAGGGTGCCGCCGGTGTGGCCGAGGCCCCGGCCGGAGAGCTGCGGGACGGCGGCGCCGCAGGCGGCGACCAGCGGGGCGAGCGGCAGGGTGATCTTGTCGCCGACGCCACCGGTGGAGTGCTTGTCGCTGGTGGGCTGCGCGAGGGAGGAGAAGTCCATCCGGACGCCGGAGCGGATCATCGCGTCGGTCCAGCGGCTGATCTCGCGCGGGTTCATGCCGTTCAGCAGGATCGCCATGGCGAGGGCGGACATCTGCTCGTCGGCGACGTCGCCGCGGGTGTAGGCGTCGATGACCCAGTCGATCTGAGCGTCGCTCAGCTCTCCGCGGTCGCGCTTGGTCCTGATGACGGAGATGGCGTCCATGGCTGCTCCAAGAGGGGGTTCAAAATGCGAAGAGTGTCGCGAGCTGGCCGGATTGCGGCCCCACTCGCGACACTCTACGCGCGTAACAGAAACAAAGACTAGAGCCGCTCCGGCCCGAACGCGTCGGGCAGGACCTCGCTCATCGGCTTCACGCCGGACGGCAGCTCGACCAGCAGATCGGGCCCGCCGTGCTCGTACAGCAGCTGGCGGCAGCGGCCGCACGGCATCAGCAGACCGCCGCTGCCGTCCACACAGGTGAACGCGGTCAGCCGGCCGCCACCGGTGGCGTGCAGCATGGAGACCAGGCCGCACTCGGCGCAGAGCGCGAGTCCGTACGAGGCGTTCTCCACGTTGCAGCCGGTGACCACCCGACCGTCGTCCACCAGCGCGGCCGCGCCGACCGGGAACCTGCTGTACGGGGCGTAGGCGTGGGTCATCGCCTCGCGCGCCGCCGCCCGCAGTGCCTCCCAGTCGACCGCCGCCGCGGGGGCCGTCACTTGCCCTGGCCCTTGCGGTAGATCTGGCCGTCGGCCTTCGGCGGCCGCAGCCGCTGCGAGGCCAGCGAGAGCACCACCAGGGTGATCACGTACGGCGTCGCCACGATCAGCGGACGCTGCACCTCCTCGGTGGTGGCGTACCAGGCCGCCAGGCCGCCGGCCACCACGAAGGTGATCAGCGCGGCCGGGATCTTGCGGCGGTACAGGTTCCAGAGCGCCAGCAGGAACATCGCGATGGCGACCACCAGGATCAGCACGTGCACCGACTCCGGGTCACGCAGCTGGAGGCTGTCGGTGAAGCCGAACAGGCCGGCGCCCATGGCGAGGCCGCCCGGCATCCAGTTGCCGAAGATCATCGCCGCGAGGCCGATGAAGCCTCGGCCGTTGGTCTGGCCGTCCTTGTAGAAGTGCGCCGCGACCAGCGAGAGGTACGCGCCGCCGAGGCCCGCGAAGGCACCGGAGGTGATGACCGCGAGGTACTTGTACTTGTAGACGTTGACGCCCAGCGACTCGGCCGCCGTCGGGTTCTCGCCGCAGGAGCGCAGGCGCAGGCCGAACACGGTGCGCCAGAGGGCGAAGTAGCTGACCACGATCAGCGCGCCGGCCAGCAGCACGACCACCGAGATGTTGGTGACCAGACCGCCCAGCACGCCCGCGACGTCGGACACCAGGAACCAGTGGTGGGTCTCGATGTCCTTCAGCCCGGAGGAGAGCCCGGGGATGGTGATGTACGGCAGCGGATCGGCCGGCGGGGACTGGTTCGCCCCGGCGCCGACGGAGATGTAGTCCTTGTAGTAGATCCGGTTGACGTACGCGCAGATGCCGGGGATCAGCAGGTTGACGCCGACACCGGAGACGATGTGGTCGACGCCGAAGGTCACCGTGATGACGGCGTGCAGCAGACCGCCGAGCGCACCGCCGAGCATGCCGGCCACCAGGCCGAACCACGGGTTGACCAGGTAGCCGCCCCAGGCGCCGCAGAAGGTGCCGGCGACCATCATGCCTTCGAGGCCGATGTTGACCACGCCGGCCCGCTCGGACCAGAGACCGCCCAGACCGGCCATGCCGATCGGCACGGCGGCGCTGAGCGCGGCGGTGACCTGGCCGGAGGAGGTCAGCGAGTGGTTGCCGGTGGCCATGCCCACGGCGGAGAAGAGGACCAGGGCGCCCGCGATCAGCAGCAGCACCACCGGCCAGGACAACTTGCGCTTCTTGGCGGGAGCGCCCGGCGCCTTCGCGCGGGCAGCGGTGGCCGTGCTCATGCGGACACCTCCTTCTTCTCGTTGGCGGCAGCCTGGGCCGCGAGCTCGGCGCCGACCTTCTGCTGCTGGCGCTTGAGGCCGTAGCGGCGCACCAGCTCGTAGGCGACGACGACGCAGATGACGATGGTGCCCTGCATGACCGGGACGATCTCGAACGGGAAGCCGCCCTGGAGGGGCAGCTGCGAGCCGGTGGCGTCCAGGAAGGCGAACAGCAGCGCGGCGAAGGCCATGCCGATCGGGCTGTTGCGGCCGAGCAGGGCGACCGAGATGCCGAGGAAGCCGAGGCCGCCCTGGAAGCTCTGACCGAAGTTGTACGAGTTCTGCAGCAGCTCGGGCATGCCGATCAGGCCGGCCAGCGCACCGGAGACCACCATCGAGGTGACGACCATGCGCTTGACGTTCACGCCGGAGGCGGTCGCGGCGGTCTCGGAGCGGCCGGTGGCGCGCAGGTCGAAGCCGAAGCGGGTGCGGGTCAGGGTGAACTGGAAGGCCACGCCGACCAGGATCGCGATGAAGAGGAAGCCGTAGAGCGGCCCGCCGTCGGTGTTGATCGCGAAGAAGTGGCTGGACTCCGAGACCGGGCTGGTCTGGATGGAGTTGCTGGTCGAGCTCTTCTCCGGCGCGAAGATGCCGGGGACGAGCAGCAGACCGACGATCGCCACCGCGATGGCGTTCAGCATGATGGTCGAGATGACCTCGCTGACGCCGCGGAAGACCTTCAGCAGACCGGCGATGCTCGCGTACAGGCCACCGACCAGCATGGCGGTGATCAGCAGCAGCGGGATCTGGATGAACGACGGCAGGTCGAGCCGGCTGCCGACGAACGCCGCGAACAGCGCCGCGACCTTGTACTGGCCCTCGACACCGATGTTGAAGAGGTTCATCCGGAAGCCGAAGGCGGCGGCCGCGGCGGCCAGGTAGTACGTGGTGGACCGGTTGAGGATGGCCACCTGGCCGTCCGACTTGGTGGCGTACGTGATCATCACGTTCCAGGCGTCGAACGGGTTCTTGCCCGAGGTCGCCAGGAGCACCGAACAGATCACGACGGAGAGCAGCACGGCGAGCACCGGCGCTGCGAGGGCGAGCACGATCTTCTCGCCGTCGAACCGCTGCGCCAGCTTGCTCTTGGCCGCGGGGTTGGGACTGGTCATGTGGCTACTCCCCCGCCTGCGGGTCGGCGGTGTCGGTGGGGGTGTCGGACGAGGTGGCGTCCCGGGCGGCGGCGTCCTCGGTGGAGCCGGTCCCGGCGGCCTCGGCCTCGGTGCCCTCCGCGGTGACCGCGTGGAACTCCTCGACGGCCTCGGGCTCGGACTCGATGTGGCCGCGGGCGGCACCGGTCATCGCGGTACCCAGGTCCTCGGCGGTGACCGTGGCCGGGTCGGCGTCGGCCACCAGACGGCCGCGGTAGATCACCCGGATGGTGTCGGAGAGGCCGATCAGCTCGTCCAGGTCGGCGGAGATCAGCAGCACCGCGAGACCGGCCCGCTGGGCGGTCCGGATGTGCTCCCAGATCTGCGCCTGCGCGCCGACGTCCACCCCGCGGGTGGGGTGGGCGGCGATCAGCAGCTTGGGCTCGTGGCTCATCTCGCGGCCGATGATCAGCTTCTGCTGGTTGCCGCCGGAGAGCGACGCCGCGGTGACCTCGATGCCGGGGGTGCGGACGTCGTACTCGTCGACGATCCGCTGGGTGTCCTTGCGGGCACCGGCCGGGTCGAGCAGCAGGCCCTTGGAGTTCGGGCTCTCGGTGACGTGACCGAGGATCCGGTTCTCCCAGAGCGGGGCCTCCAGCAGCAGGCCGTGGCGGTGGCGGTCCTCGGGGATGTAGCCGATGCCGGCCTCGCGGCGGCTGCGGGTGAGCGAGCCGGAGAGGTCCTTGCCGTCCAGTGTGACGGCGCCGCCGTCCAGCGGCAGCATGCCCATGATGGCCTCGACCAGCTCGGCCTGGCCGTTGCCCTCGACACCGGCGATGCCGAGGATCTCGCCCTTGTGGATCCGCAGCGAGATGTCGTCGAGCACCACGCGCTCGATGCCCTCGGCGTCGGTCTTGGCGATCCGCAGATCCCGGACGTCGAGCATCTCGGTGGTGGTGACGGTCGACTCGCGGCTCCCCGGGGAGGGCAGCTCGGCGCCGACCATCAGCTCGGCCAGCTGGCGCGCGGTGACGTTCGCCGGGTCGGCGTCGCCGACCGTGGTGCCGCGCCGGATGACGCTGATCGCGTCCGCCACCGACAGCACCTCGTGCAGCTTGTGCGAGATGAAGATGACGGTGACGCCCTCGGCCTTGAGCTCGCGCAGGTTGCCGAAGAGCGCCTCGACCTCCTGCGGGACGAGCACCGCGGTGGGCTCGTCGAGGATCAGGATCTTGGCGCCGCGGTAGAGCACCTTGAGGATCTCGACCCGCTGGCGGTCGGCCACGCCGAGGTCCTCGACCAGCGCGTCCGGGCGCACGCCCAGGCCGTACTGGTCGGAGATCTCCTTGATCTTCGCCTTCGCCTTGGCCCCGATGCCGTGGAGCTTCTCGCCGCCGAGGACGACGTTCTCCCAGACGGTGAGGTTGTCGGCGAGCATGAAGTGCTGGTGCACCATGCCGATGCCGCGCGAGATGGCGTCACCCGGGGTGTTGAACTCGCACTGCTCGCCGTTGATCGCGATGGTGCCCTCGTCCGGCTTCTGCATGCCGTAGAGGATCTTCATCAGCGTCGACTTGCCGGCGCCGTTCTCACCCATGAGGGCGTGCACGGTGCCGGTGCGGACGGTGAGGTTGATGTCGTGGTTGGCCACGACGCCGGGGAAGCGCTTGGTGATGCCGCGCAGTTCGACGGCCGGTGTCGCCGTCCCCGCGCTGGGGGTACCGCCCTTGCTGAGGGCGGGGTCGGATGCGGTGATGGCGATCTCCTGGTGGTCTGGAGGCGCGTCGTTGCGCTGGAGGGCCAAGAAAAACGGTGGGGTACGGGACGGGGCCCGGGGGTACGCACTGAGCGCACCCTTCCGGGCCCCTCCCTGATGCTGCGTCAATCATTGCGCTGCCGGGCAGGCGGCAGCGGCAGCGACGTCCGGGCGCGCCTTACGGAGCGGTCGGGACGGTGGTGGCGCCGCTCTTGATGGCGGTGGCGGCGTCGTTGAGCTTGCCCTGGATGTCGTCGATCTTGCCGCCGGTGGTGGCGAGCGAGACGCCGTCGGCCTTCAGGTCGAAGTTCTTCACACCGGTGAAGGGGGAGCCCTTCTTGGCGGAGTCGATGTAGGCGAAGACGGCCTTGTCGACGTTCTTCACCATCGAGGTGAGGATGCTGGCCTTGTACTTCGCCAGGGCGGGCTGGGCGGCCTGGTCGGAGTCGACGCCGATCGCCAGCTTGCCGGCGTTGGCGACGGCCTCGATGGCACCGTTGCCGGAGGAGCCGGCAGCGGTGTAGATGACGTCCGCGCCCTTGTCCAGCTGACCCTGCGCGGCCTCCTTGCCCTTGTCGGGCGAGTTGAAGCCGGAGAAGTCCGGGGGGGTGGTCAGGTAGGTGGTCTCGACCGCCATGCTCGGGTCGACGGACTTCACACCCGCCTTGTAACCGGCCTCGAACTTCTTGATCAGCTCGGACTGCACACCGCCGATGAAGCCGACGTGCTTGGTCTTCGTCTTGAGGGCGGCGGCCACACCGGCCAGGTACGAACCCTCCTGCTCCGAGAACGTCAGCGAGGTGACGTTGCTCGGCTGGGTGTCGGACGCCGAGTCGATGATCGCGAACTTGGTGTTCGGGTTGTCCTTGGCGACCTTCTCGACGGCGCCCTGGTACACGAAGCCGACCGCGATGATCGGGTTGTAGCCGGCGGTGACCAGGTTCTTGAGCCGGGTCTCCTTGTCGGCCTCGGCCTCACCGGTCTTGGCGTCGGCCTCGGTGACGGCGACGCCCAGGTCGGCCTTGGCCTTGTCGAGACCGCGGGCGGCGGAGTCGTTGAACGACTGGTCGCCACGACCACCGATGTCGTAGGCCATGCCGACCTTCAGGCCGCCCTCGGACGAGCCGGAGGAAGCGGTGGTGTCGTTGCTCTTTGCGCCGCAAGCGGCGAGCGAGGCGATGCCCAGGGAACCCGAGAGCACAACCGCAGCGAGCTTAGTAGAACGGCGCAAGGGAGTATCTCCTTCTCACACGCACCCGTTTAGCGTGGTCGGACGCCACCGTAACGCGCGTAGAACACGGTTGGGTCACAGGTCGCCGGAGCATTCGGGTTGTTATCAAACCGTGGTCTGACAGTCTTCCCGGGGCCCCTTTCCCGTACGCGGAGGGTGATCGGAACTGGCGCTGCCCAGTGTACGTAACCGGACAAAAAGCCAGGAAGCAGATAACTCGGGCGTTGCTCGATCGAGGCCCGGCCCGGTGAACCGACAACGGGCCCGGTCCGTTGCGGACCGGGCCCGGGACGCCCACCGGGGAGCGGACTACGCCCCCTCGGTCTCCAGCGCCAGCGCCGCGAACAGCTCCACGCCGATCCCGATCGCCCGCTCGTCCGCGTCGAAACGGCCCTGGTGAAGGTCACGGACCGTGCTGTCGCCGGGAGTGCGGACGCCGAGCCGGGCCAGCGCGCCCGGGGCGTGCTCCAGGTACCAGGAGAAGTCCTCGCCGCCGAGGCTCTGCTCGGTGTCCTCCACCACCTGGCCGGCGGCCGCCGTGGCGCGCCCCTCGTCCCGGTGCCCGAAACGGGCCGTCATCGCGGCCTCCAGCAGGCCCACCGAGACGGCCTCGTTGACCACCGGCGGCACCCCGCGGTGGTAGTCGAGCGTCCACTTCGCCCGGTAGGTCTCGGCCAGCTTGGCGATCAGCTCGTGCAGCAGGTCCGGCGCCTCGCGCCAGCCCTCCAGCTCCAGGCAGCGGACGGTGCCCTCCAGCTCGGCGTGCTGCGGGATGACGTTGGGGGCCGAGCCCGAGGCGATCCGGCCCCAGACCAGGCTGACGCCCCAGCGCGGGTCCATCCGGCGGGACAGCGCGGCCGGCAGGTCGGCGGCCATCCGGGCGATCGCGGTCACCAGGTCGGTGGTCAGGTGCGGGCGGGCGGTGTGGCCGCCGGGGCCGTCCAGGTGCAGCACCAGGCGGTCGCAGGCCGAGGTGATCGCCCCGGTGCGCAGCGCGATCCGGCCGGCCTCCACCTTCGGGTCGCAGTGCACCGCGAAGATCCGGCCGACGCGGTCCATCCCGCCGGCGGCGATCACGTCCAGCGCGCCGCCGGGCATCAGCTCCTCGGCGGGCTGGAAGATCAGCCGGACCGGGCGGCGCAGCTCGCCGGACCGGGCCGCCTCGGCGAGCACCAGGGCGGTGCCCAGCACGACGGAGGTGTGCACGTCGTGGCCGCAGGCGTGGGCGCGGCCGGCGACGGTCGACCGGTACGGCACGTCCGTCTTGGCGTCGTCGATGGGCAGCGCGTCGATGTCGGCGCGGAAGGCCAGGAACTCGGCGCCGCGCGGGGCGCCCTCCGGGACGATGTCGACGATCATCCCGGTGCCGCCGGGCAGCACCCGGGGGGCCAGGCCGGCGGCCGTCAGCCGGTCGCGCAGCAGGGCGGTGGTGCGGAACTCCTGGCGGCCCAGCTCCGGGTGGCGGTGCAGATCGCGGCGGAACGCGATCAGCTCCGGCTCCAGCGCCGCGACACGGTCGCGCAGGGCGGCGACGGGGCGGGCAGCGGTGGGCATGACGGCCGGCTGGGCGGACTCAGGACGGTTCATCTCAACAAGGGTAGGCCTGTTGGGGGGATTTGGCCCGACTTCCCGAAAAGAAGTCCCCGTATGGGCGCATAGGGGCTGAGCAGGTGGGTATGACATTTTGTTTCAGTCGCCTTCCCCGGGTTGCGTGCCCTGTGCAACGACGACCCGCACCGGCGGTCACGGGGCCACTCCGACGGGGGATTGACGCCGTTCGGGACGGCTGGAGGACCCACCGGGGTGGACGTCCCCCACCGCGGCGCGGGCCCGGTCGGCGTCATTGAGATGATCGGACGAGCGACCGACGTACTTCCCCCGACCGACGCGTTCCTCCAGGGAGTGGCAATGACCGAGCAGAAGGTGGCCGTGGTCACCGGAGCCAGCAGTGGAATCGGCGCGGCGACCGCCCGCCGGCTCGCGGCCGAGGGCTTCGAGGTGGTGCTGACCGCCCGCCGCACCGAGCGGATCGAGGAGCTCGCCAAGGAGCTCGGCGGCCGCGCCCACACCCTGGACGTCACCGACCGGGCGGCCGTGGACGCCTTCGCGGCCGAGGTCGGCCGGGTGGACGTCCTGGTCAACAACGCCGGCGGGGCGATCGGCGCGGAGCCGGTCGAGACCGCCGACCCGGCCGACTGGCTGGCGATGTACCAGGTGAACGTGCTCGGCGTGCTGCACATGACGCAGGCCCTGCTGCCCGCGCTGCGGGCGAGCGGCGACGGCACCGTGCTGGTGCTCTCCTCCACCGCGGCGCTGGCCGCGTACGAGGGCGGCGGCGGCTACGTGGCGGCCAAGCACGCGGCCCACACCATCGCGGCCACCCTGCGGCTGGAGCTGTGCGGGGAGCCGATCCGGGTGATCGAGATCGCCCCCGGCATGGTCAAGTCCGAGGGCTTCGCCGTCACCCGCTTCCGGGGCGACGAGGAGAAGGCCGCGGCCGTGTACGCGGGCGTCGCCGAGCCGCTGACCTCGGACGACGTCGCGGACACCGTCGCCTGGGCGGTGACCCGGCCCCCGCACGTCAACATCGACCTGCTGGTCGTCCGCCCACGGGCCCAGGCCGCCAACCACAAGGTGCACCGGGTCTGACGGCCGGGCGGCGCGGGCGGGCGGTCCGACGCCGGGGCCATGATCCACGCGGTCACCCGGCAGTGATACATACGTGCGATGAGATCTCTTCGGGCCGCCCGCCCGCGCTTTCTGCTGACCGCTTTCGCGGCCGGCACCCTGCTTCTCGGCTCCGCCTGCAACGACGGCACCAAGCCCGCTCAGGACGGGGCCGCCGCGGCCCCGTCGGCCGCCCCGGCCACCCCGACGGCCACCCCGACGCCGACCGCCAAGCCCACCGGCGCCGACGACCCCGCGCTCAAGCCGTTCTACGGCCAGCAGATCGCCTGGGCCGCCTGCCCGGCCGACCCGCAGGCCGCCCGGGCCAAGATCGACATATCCGCGATGCTCTGCGGCCGGCTGCACGTCCCGCTCGACTACACCGCCCCCGCCGCCGACGCCCTCGACCTCGCGCTGATCAAGCTGCCCGCCGCCCGGCCGGACCAGCGGCTCGGCTCGCTCATGGTCAACCCGGGCGGCCCGGGCGCCTCCGGCGTCGAGATGGTCAAGTACGGCGCCACGGAGTACGACGGCACCCTGCACGACCGCTTCGACGTGGTCGGCTTCGACCCGCGCGGCACCGGCGAGAGCTCCCCGGTGGTCTGCTACGACGACAAGCAGCACGACGAGGTCAACCAGCGTGACACCCCGCTGGAGCCGGCCGCCCGCACCGCCGACCGGGTCGGGAACGCCACCGACCACGCCGCCGCCTGCCAGGCGAAGTCCGGCCGGCTGCTGCCCTTCGTCGGCACCCGCAACACCGCCCGCGACCTGGACGTGCTGCGCGCCGCCGTCGGCGACCGGAAGCTCAACTACCTCGGCATCTCCTACGGCACCTACCTCGGCGCGCTCTACGCCGAGGAGTTCCCGCAGAACACCGGCCGGCTGATCCTGGACGGCGCCGTCGACCCCGCCCAGGACCGGCTGGACCACGGCGTCGACCAGCAGATCGGCTTCGAGAAGTCCTTCGAGCGCTTCGCCGCCGACTGCGTGAAGAACCACGCGGCCGAGTGCCCGCTCGGCAAGGACCCGGCCAGGGCCGCCCAGAAGGCCGCCGACTTCCTGGACGGCCTGTACGGCCACCCGATGACCGCGTCCGACGGCCGGAAGGTCGGCCGCGACCTCGCCTGGACGGGCGTCATCAGCGCGCTCTACGGCGACGAGAAGACGTCCTGGACGTACCTGCGCAACGCGCTCGGCTGGGCCATGGTCGGGCACAAGGTGGACCCGCTGCTCGCCTCCGCCGACGGCTACGACGGCCGCGACGAGAAGGGCCACTTCAGCCCGATGGAGGAGGCGAACCGCGCGATCAGCTGCGCCGACGCCGCCCCGCCGGCGCCCACCGCGGAGCGCGCCCAGCAGGCGGTGGCCAGGCTCCTGGCCGAGGCCCCGCTGGTCTCCAAGGGCGTCACGGTGGAGGACTACAGCGAGGCCGGCTGCGCCCGCTGGCCGTTCCGGACGGCGGAGCGGCCGCACGCCGTCCGCGCCGAGGGCAGCGCGCCGATCCTGGTGGTCGGCACCACCGGCGACCCGGCCACCCCGTACGCCTCCGCCGAGGCGCTCGCCAAGGGCTTCGCCGACGCCACCCTGCTGACCCGGGTCGGCGAGGGGCACGGCGCCTTCGGCAAGGGCAACGGCTGCGTCGACGCCGCGCTGACCGCGTACCTCGTCGAGGGGACGATGCCGGCGCCGGGGACGCGCTGCTCCTGAGTGGAGCCGGCGGCCGAAAGGCCTGGACGATTAGCAGATGTGAACGGGGAGGGCGCTGACACTTAGGTGTCAACGTCACAACTTGATAGCTCGATCGGATGAATTCCGCGTGCGCTCTCCCCAACTGATGACTGCTCAACTACCGTTGAGCCGCTGCCCGGCGGGTCTCGAACACCGCCCCGCGGCCTCATACTTCACCTGCTTCACCACCCCCTTTCACCGGCACCTTCCCGCCCTCACGAGGAGGACCCGCTGGCCAGCGACATCCCGTCACCGCGGCTCGATCCCAGCTCCGAGCCGACCCTCCTCGGGTTGCACCGCTTCAACGAGGCCGACGCCGGCGCGGCCGAGGAGGCCCTCCTGGCCTGCTGCGGCAGCCACCGCTGGGCCCTGCGGCTCACCGCCCACCGGCCCTACCCCGACATAGAGTCCCTGCTGGCCGCGGCCAGCGAGGCCTCCTACGACCTGCGACCGGCCGACCTGGCCGAGGCGCTGGCGGACGAGAGCTGGATGCCGCAGCCGCTCCTGGGCATGCGCGCACCCGGCAGCCAGGCGGCGCACACCGCCCTTCGCGCCGCCCACGCCGCGTACGAGGCCCGGTTCGGGCACGTCTTCGTGGTCTGCCTGGAAGGGGTGGCCCCCGAGGAGATGCTCGACACCGTGCTCAGCTCGATCCGCACCCGGCTGGCGCACGACCCGGACGAGGAACGGCTGATCGCCTCGGACGAGCTCCGCCGGATCGCCCTGACCCGGTTGGAGCACCTGGTCGCCACCCACTCCGAGGCCGGAGCCCGCTGAGCCGGGCCCGCCCTCACCCGTGCGCCTGCGCGGCGCGGAGCTTCGCCACCTGCTGCCGGACGATCCGCTCGTCCGGCACGGGGGCGGGCTCCGCGCCGACGCCGACGGTGGTGAGCACCGCCAGCACCGGTCCGACCCGGGCCACCACCGCACGCTGGGCGAGCACCACGCTGCCCGACTCACTCGTCAGGGTGAACCCGGTCACCGCGTCGGCTCCCCCGGGCGTGGGCGTGTCGTCCCGGACCAACCGGTGCCTGGTCCGCACCGGCTTGCGGCTCTTCTCCGCCGGCGGCGGCGGAGCGCTGGAGACGAACGAGGCGCACGGGCCGAACAGCTTCTCCAGCTCCGACTGCAGCTGCGCCGCCCGCCCGGTCCGGTAGCCGAGCAGTCCTCCGTACACGCCCCCCTGGGGATCGGCCGCCCGCGCCACGCTCAGATCGGTCTCCGCGTACGGATCCCCCGGGCCCGGCGAGGCGGTGGCGCCGCCCGCCGCCACCGCCGGGGTCACCGCGTCCAGCAGCGGCTGGCAGGCGGGCAGGTCGGAGACCTCCCGGCCGCCGCCCGAGCCGGTCTCGCCGTGACCGGGCGTCATCACCGTCACCGTGTACCCGGCCCCCAGGTCGCCGTCGGCCACCGCGGCCGCCCGCAACTCGGCGGCGGACAGCTCGCGGGCCGGCGCGGCCCGGTCGGCGGAGCCGCCGACCGTGGTGCAGCCCGCGGCGAGCAGCAGGGCGCAGACCGCGACGGCGGGGGACGGGCGGCGGGGCGGGCTGAGCGGCACGGGGGCCTCGGCAGAGTGTCGGCGACGGAAGCGGCGGCCACGGTAGCGCAGTCGAACGGTCACGCTGCGTGGCCGCGAGGCCTCCGGAGCCGCCCGGGTTCCCGCCGCACTAGGCCAGTCGTGCCTGATTGATCACACCTCGGGCCCCCGGAGGCGGTTCGCGATAACGCGTCGATAGGATGCTGGCGGCCGGTGGACCGTACCCGGCCGGGCTGACCGACACCGAAGCCGGCCGAGCCCCCAATCGCTTCCGGAGGGTTTTTCCGTGCCGGCTGGAACGCTGTACCGCGGCCGGGAAGGCATGTGGAGCTGGGTGGCTCATCGAGTCACCGGCGTCCTCATCTTCTTCTTCCTGTTCGCTCATGTCCTGGACACCGCACTGGTGCGAGTGTCGCCCGAGGCGTACGACTCTGTGATTCAGACGTACAAGACGCCCCTGGTGAACCTGATGGAGTACGGCCTGGTGGCCGCCATCCTGTTCCACGCCCTCAACGGCCTGCGGGTCGTCGCCGTCGACTTCTGGTCGAAGGGTCCGAAGTTCCAGAAGCAGATGCTCTGGACCGTGGTCGGGGTGTGGGTCGTCCTGATGGCGGGCGCCTTCTACCCGATCCTTCAGCACACGCTGACCACCTGGTTCGGGAAGTGATCTGAGACATGTCCACGGAAATCTCCGACGCCTTGGTGGTCCCCTCCGCCCACGCGCACACCGGCAAGGGCCTCGGCACCGGCAACCCCGCCGACGCCTTCGTGGTCGAGCCGGCCCGCCAGCGGACCAAGAAGACCCCGCGCCGCACCCGGACCAACTTCGAGATGCTGGCGTGGCTCTTCATGCGCCTGTCCGGCATCGTCCTGGTGGTCCTGATCCTCGGCCACCTGCTGATCATGCTGGTGCTCGACGGTGGCGTCTCCAAGATCGGCTTCGCCTTCGTGGCCGGCCGCTGGGCCTCGCCGTTCTGGCAGGGCTGGGACCTCCTGATGCTCTGGCTCGCCATGCTGCACGGCGCCAACGGCATGCGGACGGTCATCAACGACTACGCCGAGAAGGACTCCACCCGGCTCTGGCTGAAGGGCCTCATGGGCGCCGCAACGGTCTTCACCGTGCTGCTCGGCACCCTGGTCATCTTCACCTTCGACCCGAACATCTAATCGGCAGAGGCCAGAGGCGAGTTAGAACCCCCATGCAGATTCACCAGTACGACACCGTCATCGTCGGCGCCGGCGGCGCCGGCATGCGCGCGGCCATCGAGTCGACCCAGCGCAGCCGCACCGCGGTGCTCACCAAGCTCTACCCCACCCGGTCCCACACCGGCGCGGCCCAGGGCGGCATGTGCGCCGCCCTCGCCAACGTCGAGGAGGACAACTGGGAGTGGCACACCTTCGACACGGTCAAGGGCGGTGACTACCTGGTCGACCAGGACGCCGCCGAGATCATGTGCAAGGAGGCCATCGACGCCGTCCTCGACCTGGAGAAGATGGGCCTGCCCTTCTCCCGTACCGAGCAGGGCCGGATCGACCAGCGCCGCTTCGGCGGTCACTCCCGCAACCACGGCGAGGCCCCGGTCCGCCGGTCCTGCTACGCGGCGGACCGCACCGGCCACATGATCCTCCAGACGCTGTTCCAGAACTGCGTCAAGCACGGTGTCGAGTTCTTCAACGAGTTCTACGTCCTCGACCTGCTGATCAACGAGGGCAGGACGGCCGGCGTCGTCGCCTACGAGCTGGCCACCGGCGAGATCCACGTCTTCCAGGCCAAGTCGGTCGTGTTCGCCTCCGGCGGCACCGGCAAGTTCTTCAAGGTCTCCTCCAACGCCCACACCCTCACCGGTGACGGCCAGGCCCTGGTGTACCGCCGCGGCCTGCCGCTGGAGGACATGGAGTTCTTCCAGTTCCACCCGACGGGCATCTGGCGCATGGGCATTCTCCTCACCGAGGGCGCCCGCGGCGAGGGCGGCATCCTGCGCAACAAGGACGGCGAGCGCTTCATGGAGCGCTACGCCCCCGTCATGAAGGACCTCGCGTCCCGTGACGTCTGCTCCCGCGCGATCTACACCGAGATCCGCGAAGGCCGCGGCTGCGGTCCGGACGGCGACCACGTCTACCTGGACCTCACCCACCTGCCGCCGGAGCAGCTGGACGCCAAGCTCCCGGACATCACCGAGTTCGCGCGCACCTACCTCGGCATCGAGCCCTACACGGACCCGATCCCGATCCAGCCCACCGCGCACTACGCGATGGGCGGCATCCCGACCAACGTCGCCGGTGAGGTGCTGCGCAACAACACCGACGTCGTTCCGGGCCTGTACGCGGCCGGCGAGGTCGCCTGCGTCTCGGTGCACGGCGCCAACCGCCTGGGCACCAACTCGCTGCTGGACATCAACGTGTTCGGCAAGCGCGCGGGCATCGCCGCCGCCGACTACGCGCAGACGGTGGACTACACCGAGCTGCCCGAGAACCCGGCCGAGAAGGTGCAGGCGCTGGTCGAGGGCCTGCGCGAGTCCACCGGCACCGAGTCCGTGGCGCAGATCCGCAAGGAGCTGCAGGAGACCATGGACACCAACGCCATGGTCTACCGCACCGGCGCGACGCTGAAGCAGGCGGTCGAGGACATCGCCGCGCTGCGCGAGCGCTACAAGAACGTCTCCATCCAGGACAAGGGCTTCCGTTACAACACGGACCTCCTGGAGGCCGTCGAGCTGGGCAACCTGCTCGACCTGGCCGAGGTGCTGGCCGTCTCCGCGCTCGCCCGCGAGGAGTCGCGCGGCGGTCACTACCGCGAGGACTTCCCGACCCGTGACGACGTGAAGTTCATGCAGCACACCATGGCGTACCAGGAGGTCGCCGAGGACGGCACCACCTCCATCCGCCTCGACTACAAGCCGGTCGTCACGACCCGGTACCAGCCGATGGAGCGTAAGTACTGATGAGCACTCCTACTGCGGAGAAGCACTCGGCCGCTCTGGACGCGGCCGAGGCGGGCGGCATCCAGCTGATCACCGTCACCTTCCGGATCCGCCGGTTCAACCCGGAGGAGCACCCGGACCCGGTGTGGGTCGACTACCAGCTGACCCTGGACCCGAAGGAGCGCGTCCTGGACGCGCTCAACAAGATCAAGTGGGAGCAGGACGGCACCCTCACCTACCGCCGCTCCTGCGCGCACGGCATCTGCGGCTCCGACGCGATGCGGATCAACGGGCGCAACCGGCTGGCGTGCAAGACCCTGATCAAGGACGTCAACCCGGAGAAGCCGATCACGATCGAGGCCATCAAGGGCCTCACGGTCCTCAAGGACCTGGTCGTGGACATGGACCCGTTCTTCCAGGCGTACAAGGACGTCATGCCGTTCCTCATCACCAAGGGGAACGACCCGACCCGCGAGCGCCTTCAGTCCGCCGAGGACCGCGAGCGGTTCGACGACACCACCAAGTGCATCCTGTGCGCCGCGTGCACGTCGTCCTGCCCGGTCTTCTGGAACGACGGCCAGTACTTCGGCCCGGCCGCGATCGTCAACGCGCACCGCTTCATCTTCGACTCGCGCGACGAGGGTGCGGAGCAGCGGCTGGAGATCCTGAACGACCGTGAGGGCGTCTGGCGCTGCCGGACCACCTTCAACTGCTCGGAGGCCTGCCCCCGCGGCATCGAGGTCACCAAGGCGATCCAGGAAGTGAAGCGGGCCCTGGTCACCCGCCGCTTCTAGTTCCTGCCCGAGCACGCCGAGGCCCCGTCCGATCACCCGATCGGACGGGGCCTCGGCGTTGCGGCTACTCGGCGGCGGGCTCGCGGCGGGTGGCGCGGAGGCCGCGGAGGCCGATGGCGCCGACGGTGACGCCGAGGACGAAGGAGGTCACGGCGAGCAGGAGGTGGATCCAGAAGAAGGCGGTCGGCTGGGAGTGGTCGCCGTCGGTGAAGGCCTGGCCGCCGGAGTCCTTCCAGAGGTTCTTGACGAAGGTGGTCCAGATGATCATGGACCAGACGCCGAAGGCGGTCAGGAACCAGGAGGTGCGGCGGCTGAGCTTCATGGAGCGTCCTCGGCGGCTGAGGTGAAGATGGTGTGCGGTTCCAGTATGCGCGGGCGGCCGTTCGGCGTACGGCGGCCCCCTCCTGTGGAGGACGGGCCCGAAGGGGCGGACGGCGGCGGCCCCGACTGGGTACGGTCTGCTGGTGCCCACACGCCGTAAGCTCGCACACCTGCTCGTCGCGTACGCCGCGGCGCTCCCCGCCATCCTCGCCGCCCCGGTGGCCGTCGCGGCCCCGCACGAGCCGCCGCCCCCGCCGGCCGCGATCGGGGGCGAGAGACTGGGGCTCTCCGGTGCCCAGGTAGCACCCCTGCCCGGCGCCCCGGCCCTGCCGGGCGACCTCACCGGGCGGTCCTGGATAGTCGCCGACGCGACGTCAGGAGAGGTGCTGGCGGCCAGCAACCCCCATCTGCGGCTCGCGCCGGCCAGCACCCTGAAGATCCTGTTCGCGGACACCGTGCTGCCGAAGTTCGACCGCAACCTGGTGCACCGGGTCGAGGACGCGGAGATCCAGGGGATCGGCGCCGGCAGCAGCCTGGTCGGCATCAAGGAGAACCTGGACTACCGGGTCGAGGACCTCTGGCGCGGGGTCTTCCTCAGCTCGGGCAACGACGCGGTGCACGTCCTGTCGCACATGAACGGCGGGGTCCAGCAGACCGTCGCCGAGATGCAGGCCCGCGCGGACGCGCTGCAGGCCCGGGACACCCGGGTGATCTCCCCGGACGGCTACGACATGGACGGCCAGCTCTCCTCGGCCTACGACCTGACCCTGTTCGCCCGGGCCGGGCTGCGCAATCCCGACTTCCGGATGTACTGCGCCACCCGGGACGCGCAGTTCCCCGGCGCGGTGGACAAGAACACCGGGCAGCGGGGCAGCTTCGGGATCGCCAACACCGACCGGCTGCTCGGCAAGTACCCGGGCCTGATCGGCGTGAAGAACGGTTTCACCACCGAGGCCGGCTCGACCTTCGTCGGCGCCGCCGAACGGAACGGCCGCACCCTGCTGGTGACGGTGATGCACCCCTCGACGTACCAGAAGGTCTACGACGAGACGGCGGCGCTGCTGGACTGGGGGTTCGCGGCGGCCGACAGGGTCACCCCGGTCGGCAGGCTGGTGGACGAGGCGCCGGCCGGCGGGGAGCCGACCGGACAGGCGGGTGGCACCGCCGGTGCGCCCGCGCCGCCGCCGCACCCCTCCCCGAGCGCCTCCCCGACCGCCCCGGCGGCCGCCGCGGCCGGTGGTGACGGGGGCTCGGGCCCCGGGCCGGTCGGCTGGGTGGGGATCGCGCTGGCCCTCGCGGCGGGCGGCGCCGGTGCGCTGTTCCTGCTACGGCGGCGCGGCGGCCCCGCCGCCGACTGACGGCGGTGCCGTCGGGGGCCCGGTCTCACTCCTGGGGCCGGGCCTTCGGCGTGCCGTCCCCGCCGTCCCCGCCGTCCCCGCCGTCCCCGCCGTCCCCGTCACCCCCGCCGTCCTTGCCGTGCTTGCCTTCCTTGCCCGCGGTGGCGGCGTCGTCCCGCTCGGCCGCCTCCGCCTCGTTCGCGGCCTTCAGCATGGCCCCGGCGCGCTCGCGGGCCCGGTCGCGGGCGGCGGCCGGGTCGGCCAGCGCCGTCCAGGCGGTGGCGGCGTCGTCCCGCTCGGCCGCCTCCGCCTCGTTCGCGGCCTTCAGCATGGCCCCGGCGCGCTCGCGGGCCCGGTCGCGGGCGGCGGCCGG
>NZ_JBVHHE010000007.1:86757-293025 GCF_055561235.1 Kitasatospora sp. NPDC022856
CGGGTCGGCCAGCGCCGTCCAGGCGACGCAGTACATCAGCAGCCGGGAGACGAAGTTGATCCAGAGCAGCAGCGCCACCGGCACCCCGAAGGCCCCGTAGAGGCTCTTGCCCGCGACCGACCCCAGGTAGGAGGCGAGCAGGATCTTCAGCAGCTCGAAGCCGACCCCGCCGATCAGCGCGCCCTGCACCACGTCCCACCGGTGCTGGCCACCGATCCGGGGGAAGGGCGCCAGCAGGTAGGCGAAGAGCACCATGTCGGAGGCGACGGCGATCAGCAGGCCGACGCCGGTCAGCAGGTAGCCGCCGGGCCCGCCCGTCCCCAGGCCGATCCAGCCGGCGATCCGGCCGGCCAGCGTCGTCCCGGCGGCGGAGGCCGCCAGCGAGAACAGCGAGACCAGGCCCAGGCCGCCCAGCACCAGGCAGTCCCAGGCCTTGCGCAGGATCGGGTTGCCCTCCTCCTCCGGGAGCTGCCAGACGTCCCGGATCGAGGTGCGCATGGTGTCGACCCAGCCGAGGCCGGAGATCAGCAGCAGCACGCCGCTGACCAGGCCGACGGCGCCCGCGTTGGCCACCAGCGAGTTGAGGTTGAGCGCGTCCGAGATCCCCGGCAGCTGGTCGGAGATGTGCTTCTGGATCTCGTCGACCCGGGAGTCGGTCAGGGTGGCGACCGCGATCGCCAGCGCCACGGTGAGCAGCGGGAAGAGCGCCAGGAAGCCGAAGAAGGTGACCGCGCCCGCCAGCCGGTTGCCGCGCGCGGCGGTGAAGTGCTCGTACACGCGGTACGGGTGGCTGCGCAGGACCCGCGCCACGAGCGGGCCGATGACCGGGAGCCGGGTGAGGAAGTCCACCTGTCCGGTTATACCGGCCGTTCGCCCGAACGGCCGTCAGGCTCGGCGGGCGACAAGGGGTTCGACGGGTACCGCGGCCGCCGCGGTCAGCGCTTCAGCAGACGGCGGGCCACGGCCAGCACCCGGACCGTGCGGTAGGCGCCGTACCGGCCGTGGCTCAGCAGCTCGGTGCGCACCCCCGCCACCCCGGCGGGCGGCGTGTAGCCGGCCGGGCGCAGCCGGGCGCAGTGCTCGGCGGCCCGGCGGAAGTACTCGCGGCGGTCGCGGGGCGGGACCCGGCCGGGCTTGGAGACCACGGTGTTCAGGTGGTGCAGCATCCGGCCGTAGACCACCGGGCGCCAGCGGTCGAGGTCCGGGCGGCCGTCCAGGAAGGCGAAGACCAGGTCGTACTGGGCGAAGACGTCGAAGTGCTTGCGCGAGGCGGTGGCGAGGATGTTGCCGCCCTCCTGGCGCTGGCGGTAGTGCACGCCGACCTGGTCGAGCAGGGTGATGCTCCCGGCGGCGAGCAGCGCCGGGTAGGTCCAGGGGGTGTCCTCGTAGTACCCGGCGGGGAAGGTGAGGCCCTGCTCGGCGACGAAGCCGCGGCGGTAGGCCTTGTTCCAGACCACCTGGAGGAGGTCCAGCAGGTCGGGGCGGCGGTCGAGGTCGAAGACGTCCGGGGAGTCGGCGCCGAAGACGTGCGCCGAGGCGGCCTTGGTGATCCGGCCGTCGGCGTAGGTGCGGGCGTAGTCGTAGACCAGGACGTCCGGGTCGCCGCCGGCCGCCAGCCGGTCGTCGACGGCCTTGAGCAGGCCGGGGGTGAGCGTGTCGTCGCTGTCCAGGAAGATCACGTAGTCGCCGGTGGCGACCGCCAGGCCGGCGTTGCGGGCCCGGCCGAGGCCGACGTTCTCCGCCAGGTGCAGCACCCGCACGCGCGGGTCGCGGGCGGCGGCGTCGTCGAGGATCGCGCCGCAGCCGTCCGGGGAGCGGTCGTCCACCGCGATCAGTTCGAAGTCCGGACCGCCCTGGCCGAGCACCGAGTCGAGGCACTCGGGAAGGTACTCCTCGACCTTGTGGACGGGGACGATGACGCTGAAGCGGGGCATGGCCACAGAGTAGTGGCCCCCCGGACGGCCGGACCCACCGCGCCCGGGCACCCGGGCGCCCGCGGGCGGCCCGAAGGCCCCGGAGGGTCCCCGGGACCGGACGGTAGGATCGGTGGGCACGTACGCACCGGTTCAAAGTGCGGCCAGACCCCGACCGGGCTGCCACGCTCCTTCCCAAGAAAGGCCTGCGTAGCCGATGGCTCCCCGCCTCTCCATCGTCGTTCCGATCTACAACGTCGAGCGCTACCTCGTGGAATGCCTCGACTCGATCGCCGCCCAGACCTTCACGGACTTCGAGTGCGTCATGGTCGACGACGGTTCGAAGGACGGCAGCGCGGCACTCGCCGAGGCGTACGCCGCCAAGGACTCCCGGTTCCGGCTGGTCCGCCAGGTGAACAAGGGCCTCGGCGCGGCCCGCAACACCGGCATCCGCCACATCGACCCGGACGGCGAGTTCCTCTGCTTCGTCGACTCCGACGACTCGATGCCGCCGAGCGCCTACGAGCTGATGATCAACACGCTCGACGAGACCGGCTCGGACTTCGCCACCGGCAACGTGCTTCGGTTCCGCGCGGTGGGCTACTACCAGTCCGGCGGGCACTCGCGGCCGTTCAAGGAGACCAGGCTCAAGACCCACATCACCGAGATCCCCGCGCTGGTCACCGACCGCACGGCGTGGAACAAGGTGTACCGCCGCTCCTTCTTCGACGCGGCCGGCATCCTCTACCCCGAGGGCATCCTGTACGAGGACGCCCCGGTCAGCGTGCCGCACCACTACCTCGCCACGAGCGTGGACGTGCTCTCCGAGCCGATCTACCACTGGCGCGAGCGCGAGGTCGGCGAGATGTCGATCACACAGATGCGGACCAACCCCAAGGGCCTGGTCGACCGCGTCACCTCGGTGGAGCTGGTCCGCACCTGGCTGAAGAAGCAGACCGACCCGCGCTTCGCCGAGTACCTGCGCTCCTACGACGAGAACACCCTCGTCGAGGAGATCCCGATGTTCTTCTGGTCCGTCGTGGACGGCGACAAGGAGTACCGGGACGCCTACCAGAAGAACGTCGGCCGGCTGCTCCGGTCGATCGGCCCCGAGCAGGTCCGCAAGCTGCGCGCGCCGCTGCGGCTGAAGTACCACCTGACCCTGGCGGGCCGGATCGACGAGTTCGTCGAGCAGATCAAGTACGAGGGCGAGAGCAACGGCGGCGTCGCCGCGCGCGGCCTGCTGCGCCCGTACGCCGACTACCCGTTCCTGCGCGGCGGCCGCAAGAGCGTGCCGGCCGGCATCCTCAAGCTGGACAACTCGCTGGTGATGCGCAGCCGGCTGTACGAGTCGGCCTGGGAGGGCGGCAAGCTGCAGCTGACCGGGCACGCGTACCCGGAGCAGCTGGGCGCCGAGAACCGGCACGACATGGTCCGGGTGCTGGTGCTCCGCGAGACCAAGGGCAGGCGCGTGCTGGCCGTGCCCACCAGGACGCAGTACAGCCCGGAGGCGACCGCCAGCTGCCACCACGACCTGTACAACTGCGACTGGGCCGGCTTCACCGCCGCCATCGACCCCAAGCGGCTCAAGCACCGGGGCCAGTGGAAGGACGGCAACTGGCGCGTCCTGGTGGCCGGCGCCGGCAAGGGCGGCGTCTACAAGGGCCGGATCTCGGCGGGCTGGAGCGACACCGCCCAGTACCTCCCCGCGCACTGGGTCGAGCCGGACGTGCGGATCGTGCCGTGGGTCCGCGACGGCAGCGTCTACCTGCGGGTGGAGACGGTCCGGACCAGGGTGACCGGGCTCGCCGTGCGGGACGGCCGGCTGGAGATCTCCGGCGCCGCCCGCTCCGGCCCGAACCTCGCCGGGGCCCGCTTCAAGCTGACCCACGTCGAGTCGGACCGCGAGGTGGTCTACCCGCTGGAGCTCACCGCCCCGGTCGGCACCCTCCAGCCGTTCACCGTCACCGCCCCGGTCGACGAGCTGACGGCCGTCCGCGAGGCCTGGGCCGAGCTGGACCCGGTCGCCCCGGAGCGGGCCCGGGACCGCTGGGACACCGCCATACTGCTCGCCGACGGCAGCACCGTGCCGGTGGCCTGGGACGACCGCAACGCACCCGAGCAGCTGCACCTGCCGCTGAACCCGGACGCCCCGGTCGACGAGCGCCGCGCGCTGTACTCGAAGCCCTCCCCCGGCGGCTACCTCCAGCTCTCCGACCAGCTGCTGCAGCCGGTGGTGACCGAGCTCGCCTCGCGCGGCGCGGACGGCTACCTGCTCAGCGGCACCTTCCCGCTGCCCGGCACGCACCGCTGGGAGCTCGTCGTGCGGCACAACTGGCGCGAGGAGGAGCACGTCTACCCCGTGGAGATCGCGGACGGCGGGTTCCGGGCCGCGCTGCCGGCGGTGCCGACGGCCTCCTTCGCCGGCCGGGTGCCGCTCGCCCAGGGCACCTGGGACGTCTTCTTCCGCCCGCCCGGCGAGCCGGTCGAGACCCTGGCGACCCGCTACGCGCTGATCGCCCCGGAGTGCTTCGCCACCCTGCCGCTGGAGGTGGAGTCGCGCGGCAAGCGGATCGTGCTGGAGCGCCGCCACTACGACGGCCTCTCGCTGGAGTCGCACTCCGCGCTGCTGCCCGAGGAGCGCAGCGGCTTCCGGCAGCGCCAGCTGCGCACCACCGACTACCCGTCGGCCCGCCGGCTCCCGCTGCGCGACACCGTGCTCTACAACGTCGCGCTGGGTGGCCTCTACGCGGACTCGCCGCGGGCGATCCACGAGGAGCTGGTCCGCCGCGGCCTGCCGCTGGAGCACCTCTGGGGCAGCGACGACCTGCAGGCCGAACTGCCGCAGACGGCGGGCGCGATCCGGCTCTGGAGCCCCGAGTGGTTCGAGACGCTGGCCACCGCCAAGTACATCGTCACCAGCGCGCACCTGCCGGACTTCTTCGTCCGGCGCCCCGGCCAGGTGGTCGTGCAGACCTGGCACGGCACCCCGCTGAAGCAGATCGGGTACGACTTCGAGAAGGTCTGGTTCACCGACGCCAACTACCTGAAGGGCGTCGTCAAGGAGGTCCCGAACTGGAGCATGCTGGTGGCCGGCAACAGCTGGTCGGCTCCGGTGCTGCGCCGCGCGTTCGATTTCAAGGGCGAGATCCTGGAGAGCGGCGCGCCGCGCAACGACCTGCTGTTCGCCCCCGACCGGGAGAAGACCGCCGAGCAGGTCCGCGAGCGGCTCGGGCTGCCCGAGGGCAAGAAGGTCGTGCTCTACGCGCCGACCTTCCGTGAGGACCGCCGCCGCCCGAACGGCGGCTACCAGATCGACCTGCGGATCGACCTGGAGGCGGCCAAGGCGGCGCTCGGCGACGACCAGGTGCTGCTGGTCCGCCGGCACAGCGTGATGTGCGGTCAGATCCCCGGTGCCGGCAACGGCTACATCTGGGACGTCGGCAGCTACCCCGACATGGCCGAGCTGCTGCTGATCGCGGACGTCCTGGTCACCGACTACTCGGCGACGGTGTTCGACTTCGCCACCACCGGCAAGCCGGTCCTGTTCTTCACGCACGACCTGGAGCACTACCGCGACAACCTGCGCGGCTTCAGCCTCGACTACGAGGCGGAGATGCCCGGCCCGCTGCTGGCCACCTCCGAGGAGCTGGTCGCGGCGCTGGGCCGGGTTGACGAGCTGACGGGTGAGTACGCCGAGAAGTACACGGCGTTCCGCGAGGCGTACTGCGACCTGGACGACGGCCAGGCCGCGGCCCGCGTGGTGGACGGCATGCTCCGCCAGCAGTAACGGGTACCGCCCCGGAGGCGCCCGACGCGAATCCCGCGTCGGGCGCCTCCGTGTCTTCCGGGCCGCTTCAGACGGCTCCGGGCGGCTCTCCCGGCTGCCCTCCGGGCCGCTCCGGACAGCTTTCCGGACTTTTCTGGACGCTTTCCGGGAGTCACCGAAGATTCATATGAACAATTCAATCGAACCCATGTTTCGCCGACGGATTTCTCAGCTATTCCTCCGGATTTCTCAGTTGACCCCGGGTGTCATTTCGGTATTCGATATTGAATCGGCTTCGTCCGCTCCCCCGGTACGAATGCCGCCCCGGACCGCCGCCATGGGCCGGGATCCCGTTGCCGAAGGGCCACCCCATGCCTGTCCTCACACGGTTCGTCCTCCCGCAGGCCGCCCCCCACTCGCACGACGACCCGCCCGCCGCCGACGAGGGCGTCGCCTTCGGCCTGCTGCGCGCCCGCTGGAACGCCCGCGGCCTCGAACTCACCGGCTTCGCCCGCCCCGACCACCTGGACACCGCCCGCCCCGGCTCGGCCTGGACCTGGCTGACCCTGCTCCGGGACGACGCCGAACCGCCCCTCCACCTCCGGTCCCGGCCGCGCCGGCTGCCCGAGATCACCGACGACAGCGCCCAGCCCGACCACAACCACGACTGGTCCGGCTTCACCGCCCTGGTCGAACCGCGCCGGCTGCGGCGGGCCGAGGAGTGGCTGCTCGGCGACTGGCGGATCGGGGCCACCCTGTTCACCCGCCCCCGGCCCACCCGGCTGCGCCGCCAGTACGGCGCCCTCGCCCCGCACTGGTGCGGCTCCGGCGAGTACCCGCCGGCCCGCTGGGTCGACCACGACGTCCGCCTCCAGCCGCACTTCGCCGACGGCCGGCTGCGGTTGCGGCTCGAACGCCCCGGCGTCCGGCTCACCCACGCCGCCCCCGCCCCGGACGGCCTCGACCTGCGCGGCACCGCCGGGCACTGCCCGCCCGGCACCGCGCTGCGGCTGCGCCACCGGGAGAGCGACGCCGTCCTGCTGCGGCCGGTCGCCCGGACCGGCAACACCTTCGCCCTCCACCTGCCGTACCGGCCGTTCACCGCCGACGGGCGCGGCGCCGGCCACCTGGAGCACTGGGACGCCGAACTGCTGCGCCCGGACGGCTCCACCGAGCAGCTGACCCTGGACGAGCGCGGCGGCCCGGTGGCCGGTCAGCACGCGCTGCCCGGCACCCTCGATCGGGCGCTCTACCTGAAGCACCTCGCCGACGGCCGGCTGCAGTTCTGCGTCCAGCCCGCGGCCGGCTACGTCGAGCGGATCGCGGTGCGGGCCGGCGGCTTCGAGCTCACCGGGCACTGCCCCGGCCGCGAGCCGCTCGACCTCGTCCTGCGGCACACCGGGACGGCCGGCGAGGTCCGCCACCGGGTCGACCGCGGGGCGGACGGCCGCTTCACCGTCCGGCTGCCCGCCACCCGCACCGGCTCCGACGGCACCGCGCTGCCGCTGCGCAAGGGCGTCTGGGAGGCCTCGCTGCTCCCGGCCGGCCGGCCGGGAGCGCCCCGGCCGCTGATCGCCGCCCCCGCGGCGCTCCCCGCGCTGCCGGCCGCCACCGGGGCCGGCGGCAAGCGGATCCTGCTCCAACGCCGCTGGCACGACACCCTGCTGGTGGACTCCACCCCCGTCCTCTCGCCCGCCGAGCGCAGCGCCTGGAGCCAGGCCCGCCAGCGCGCCGACGGGTACCCGGCCGCCCGCCGGGAGCCGCTGCGCGACGCCGTGCTGTACGACGTGTTCGGCGGCCGCGGGTACGCCGACTCACCGCGCGCGGTGCACGCCGAACTCGCCCGGCGCGGCGAGCCGTTGGAGCACCTCTGGGCGGTCGACGACGCCCAGGCCGACCTGCCCGCCGGCGTCCGTGCGGTACGGGTCTGGAGCCCCGAGTGGTACCGCGCGCTGGCCACCAGCCGGTACCTGGTCGGCAACACGCACTTCCCCGACTTCCTGGACCGCCGGGACGGCCAGGTGGTCGTCCAGACCTGGCACGGCTCGCTGCTCAAGCGGATCGCGCACGACGTCGAGAACCCCTGGCTCGCCGACCACGGCTACCTGGCGGCGCTCGACCGGGAGACCCCGCAGTGGAGCCTGCTGCTCTCGCCCAGCCCGTTCGCCACCCCGCTGCTGCGCCGGGCGTTCCGCTTCGGGGGCGAGGTCCTGGAGTCCGGCTACCCGCGCAACGACGTGCTGGCCCGGCCGGACGCCGGGCGGGCGGCGGCCGTCCGGCGCCGGCTCGGCATCCCCGACGGCAGGCGCGTGGTGCTCTACGCCCCGACCTGGCGGGAGGACCAGCGGCGCGGCGACGGCGAGGGATTCCGCCTCGACCTGCGGATCGACCTGGACCGGGCCCGGCGCGCCCTCGGCCACGACCACGTCCTGCTGATCCGCCCGCACGCGCACGTCCGCGAGCCGCTGCCCGGCGCCGGGGACGGCTTCGTCCTCGACTGCGGGGACTACCCCGACGTCCAGGAACTGCTGCTGATCGCGGACGTGCTGGTCACCGACTACTCCTCGATCACGTTCGACTTCGCGATCACCGGCCGCCCGGTGCTCTTCTTCACCTACGACCTGGCGCACTACCGCGACACGCTGCGCGGCTTCTCCTTCGACTTCGAGGCGCAGGCCCCCGGCCCGCTCATTCCCGACTCGGCCGGGCTGCTCGACGCACTGCGGGGGCTCGCCGACGACGGCTCCGGCCCGCCGCCCGGGTACCGGGAGCGCTACCGCGCGTTCCGCGCCACGCACTGCGGGCTGGAGGACGGCGGGGCCGCGCGCCGGGTGGTCGACCGGATGCTCGACCTCGGCCGGGCGGGCGGGCACGGGGCACCGCGGCCCGGCGGCCGCGCGGCCGCCGGCGGCGGCGCGGGTCAGCCGAAGTCGTAGGAGCGCCAGGGGCGCCAGACCTCGTCGGCGTCGAACCGGGACAGGCCGAAGCCCGGCACCGCGAAGGCCGCCCGGAAGCCACGGGTCTGCCCGTACGCCTGGTCCAGCACGTCCTCCGCCAGCCCGTGCGCCACCGTGACGTGCGGGTGGTACGGGAAGGCCAGCTCCCGGGCCAGCGGGCCGGAGCGGATGTCCGCCTCCAGCAGCCGGCACTCCTGGGCGCCCCCCTCGACCCGGACGAAGACCACCGGCGAGACCGGCCGGAAGGTCCCGCTGCCGCGCAGCAGCATCCGGAACGGCCGGTGCGCCCGGGCCACCGCCGCCAGGTGCTCCTCGATCTTCGGCAGCTCGGCGGCCGCCACCTCGGTCGGCGGCAGCAGGGTGACGTGCGTGGGTATCGACCGGGCCAGCGGATCGCCGAACCCGGCCCGCGCGTCCTGGATCGCCGAGCCGTACGGATCCGGGACGCTCACGGACACGCCGATGGTGACGAGCTCGGGGAGATCGTCACCATCGGGCAGGCTCGTCAGGGCTGTCACCGCTTGGCGGCCGGGAGGAAGCCGATCCGGTCGTACACCGTCTCCAGCGTCTGCGACGCCACCGTGCGGGCCTTCTCCGCACCGATCGCCAGCACCCGGTCCAGCTCGGCCGGGTCGTCCAGGAAGGTGCGGGTGCGCTCCTGGAAGGGCGTCACCCACTCGGTGAACAGCTCGGCCAGCTCGGTCTTCAGGGCGCCGTACATCTTGCCCTCGAAGTGCGCCACCAACTGGTCGACCGACTGGCCGCTGAGCGCGGAGTGGATGCGCAGCAGGTTGGAGACGCCGGCCTTCTCCTCCTCGTCGTAGGAGACGACGGTGCCGGTGTCGGTGACTGCGCTCTTGAACTTCTTGGCGCTGACCTTCGGCTCGTCCAGCAGGCTGACCAGGCCCTTGGCCGAGGAGGCCGACTTGCTCATCTTGATGCCCGGGTCCTGGAGGTCCTGGATCTTCGCCGTCTCCTTGAGGATGTACGGCTTCGGGACGGTGAAGGTCGGGCTGTAGCGGGTGTTGAAGCGCTCCGCGAGGTCCCGGGTGAGCTCCACGTGCTGGCGCTGGTCCTCGCCGACCGGCACCGCGTCCGCCTGGTAGAGCAGGATGTCGGCGATCTGCAGGATCGGGTAGGTGAAGAGGCCGACCGAGGTGCTCGCGGCGCCCTGCTTGGCGGACTTGTCCTTGAACTGGGTCATCCGGGAGGCCTCGCCGAAGCCGGTGAGGCAGTTCATCACCCAGCCGAGCTGCGCGTGTTCGGGCACGTGGGACTGGACGAACAGGGTGCAGCGCTCCGGGTCCAGGCCGGCGCCGAGCAGCTGGGCGGCGGAGACCCGGGTGTTCTGGCGCAGCGTCGCCGGGTCCTGCTCCACGGTGATCGCGTGCAGGTCGACCACCATGTAGAAGGCGTCGTTGGCCTCCTGGAGATCGACCCACTGGCGGACGGCACCGAGGTAGTTGCCCAGGTGGAACGAGCCGGAGGTGGGCTGGATGCCGGAGAGTACCCGGGGACGGTCCTTGACCGGACCAGTGACCGCTGCGTTGACCATGCGGGCCATTGTTCCAGTTCCACCGACCGGTCAGGAAACCTCTGCCCCCGGAGGTTCCGACAGTGTGACCGCACTCACCCCGACCCGGGCGATCCGCCGGCCCTCCAGCTTGGCCACCGTCAGCCGGACCTCCTCGGCGCCGATCGGGATCCGGACCTGGTCACCGTCGACCGGTAGCCGGCCGAGCGCGGCCACCAGGCAGCCGGCCACCGTCTCGTACGGGCCCTCGGGCAGGGTGACGCCGGTCTCCTCGGTGAAGTCGCCGAGGTTCAGCAGGCCGTCCAGCTCCATGGCGCCGCCGGCCAGCCGGCGGGTGGTGCTCGGCTCCTGGGAGTCGTACTCGTCACGGATCTCGCCGATCACCTCTTCGACCAGGTCCTCCAGGGTGACGATGCCGGCGGTGCCGCCGTACTCGTCCACCACGATGGCCAGGTGGTGGCCCTCCCGGCGCATCTCGCCCATCGCCGCCAGCACCCGCTTGGTGCCGGGCAGCAGCTTGATCGGGCGGGCCAGGTCGCGCACCTTCACCGCCTGCTCGCCGCGGGCACCGTACAGGTCGCGGACGTGGACGAAGCCGGTGACCGCGTCGTAGCTGCCCTCGACCACCGGATAGCGCGAGTGCGGCGAGGAGTCGGCCTGCTCGCGGACCTCGGCGAGCGGGCGCTCGGCGTCCAGGAAGGTCACCTCGGTGCGCGGGACCATCACCTCGCGCAGCTGGCGCTCCCCCGCGGCGAACACGTCGGCGATCAACGCCCGCTCGTCGCTTCCGAGTTCGGTGTTGGTGGCTACCAGGCCGCGGAGCTCCTCGGAGCTCATCGAGCCGCGCCCGGCCGCCGGGTCGCCGCCGAGCAGGCGGACCATCAGGTTGGTGGAGTGGCCGAGCAGCCAGATCACCGGGCGCAGCGCCACCGACATCACGTCCACCACCGGGGCGGCGAGGACGGCGATGGAGTCGGCGCGCTGGAGGCCGATCCGCTTGGGGGTGAGCTCGCCGAGCACCAGCGAGGCGTAGCTGATCAGCAGGGTGAGGCCGACCAGGGCGAGCGCGTCGGCGACGCCCGCGGACAGCCCGGCCCGGACGAACAGCGGCGCCACCTTGCCGGCCAGGGTGTCCGCGCCGAAGGCGGCGGACAGGAAGCCCATGCAGGTCACCCCGACCTGCACGGCGGCCAGGAAGCGGTTCGGGTCGGCGGCCAGGTGTGCGGCGCGGGCCGCGCGCCGGGTCCCGCGCCCCTCCAGTGACCTGATCTGGCCCTCGCGCAGCGAGATCAGCGAGATCTCGGCGACGTTGAACAGGCCACCCAGCATGATGAAGACGAGGACGAGGGCCGCGTCCTCCAGGGTTTCGTTCACAGCGGGTCAGTGTAGGGCGACGGCCCGCCGCCTCCGGTCAAGGAGGCGGCGGGCCGTCGAAGGTCCTGCCGGGAACGGGCTCAGATGAGGCCGAGCTCCGTGACGGCGTCGCGCTCCTCGACCAGCTCCTGGACCGAGGCGTCGATGCGGCCGCGGGAGAAGTCGGAGATCTCCAGGCCCTGGACGATCTGGAACTCGCCGTCCTTGGTGGTGACCGGGAAGGAGGAGATCAGACCGGCCGGAACGCCGTAGGAGCCGTCGGAGACGACACCCATGGAGGTCCAGTCGCCCTCGGGGGTGCCGTTGACCCAGGTGTACACGTGGTCGATGGCGGCGTTGGCGGCCGAGGCGGCCGAGGAGGCGCCACGGGCCTCGATGATGGCCGCGCCGCGCTTGGCGACGGTCGGGATGAAGTCGCCCTCCAGCCACGCCTGGTCGGCGCCGACGGCCTCGAAGGCCGGCTTGCCGGCGATCTCGGCCTGGAAGATGTCCGGGTACTGGGTCGCCGAGTGGTTGCCCCAGATGGTGACCTTCTTGATCTCCGACACGGCGGCACCGGTCTTGGCGGCCAGCTGGCCGAGCGCGCGGTTGTGGTCCAGGCGCGTCATCGCGGTGAAGCGCGCGGCCGGCACATCCGGGGCGTTGCGCTGGGCGATCAGGGCGTTGGTGTTGGCCGGGTTGCCGACGACCAGGACCTTGATGTCGTCCGCGGCGTGGTCGTTGATGGCCTTGCCCTGCGGGCCGAAGATGCCGCCGTTGGCCTGCAGCAGGTCGCCGCGCTCCATGCCGGCGGTGCGCGGACGGGCGCCGACCAGCAGCGCGACGTTGGCGCCGTCGAAGGCCTCGTTGGCGTTGTCGGTGATCTTGATGTCGCGCAGCAGCGGGAAGGCGCAGTCGACAAGCTCCATCGCGGTGCCCTCGGCGGCCTTCAGGCCCTGCGGGATCTCCAGGAGGCGCAGGTTCACCGGCACGTCGGCGCCGAGCAGGTGGCCCGAGGCGATGCGGAAGAGCAGCGCGTAGCCGATCTGGCCGGCCGCTCCGGTGATGGTGACGTTGACGGGGGTGCGGGTCATTTCTACCTTCTCCAGCAAATCGCCAGGTGCCCCAGGCACACCGGCGCACTGGAGCCGAGGATGATCTCTCGACATCGAGAGACCGGCGTCAGGTTATCGCAAAGCGAAGCGTATGCCGCGGGTGCCGTCGTGGCTGATTGGTCACAGACGATGACGGCCCCCGTCCCGACGGCGCGGGCGGGGGCCGATCGGGCCGGGCAGGCGGGCCGGGCGGGCGGGCGGGCCGGGCGGGTCAGTGCTTCGGCCGCCCGACCAGCTCGCCGACGTTGTCCAGCAGCGGGATCTCCAGCCACGGGTTGGGCTGGGCCACCAGGGTCAGCAGCACGATCGAGACGCCCAGGAAGGTCAGCACGATCACGTCGGTGAACCGGCTGCGCACCGCCAGCATGCCGACCTCGGGCAGCACCAGCCGCAGCAGCGCGCCGAGCAGCACGCCGCCGCCGAGGATCAGCAGCCCGTACTTGAAGCCGTCCTTGAAGTCGGCGAACCAGGTGACGGCGAGCCCGGCGCCGACCACCAGCAGGACGAGGGTTATCGGCCACTGGCGCACCGGCAGGGCGTGGTCACGCCCCAACGCCGCCGCCGAGCCCTCGGGGGGCAGCGTTCCGGTGGTCTTCACCGGCCTGCGCCGGGGGCTCGCCGGCCGTGGCCCGCTCATCCGCCCACCCCGCCCCGCTCGGCCGCCGCGTCGCGAAACGCGCGGCTCGCCGGCCTTCGCTCGGTCCGCCCGTTCATAGCTCGCCGTCCTTCCGGAGTCGGATCGCGGTCGTTCAGAGGCCGGCGCGGCGCTCGGCCGCCACGACGATGTTGTTCAGCAGCATGGCGCGGGTCATCGGGCCGACGCCGCCCGGGTTCGGGGAGATCCAGCCGGCCACCTCGGCCACGCCCGGGTGGACGTCACCGACGATCTTGCCCTCGCTGCGGCTGACGCCGACGTCCAGCACGGCCGCGCCGGGCTTGACGTCCTCCGGCTTGACCAGGTGCGGCACCCCGGCGGCGGCGACCACGATGTCGGCCTTGCGCAGGTGGTAGGCGAGGTCCCGGGTGCCGGTGTGGCAGAGGGTCACGGTGGCGTTCTCGCTGCGGCGGGTGAGCAGCAGGCCGATCGAGCGGCCGACGGTGACACCGCGGCCGATCACGACCACCTCGGCCCCGTCGATCGCCACGTCGTGGCGGCGCAGCAGCTCGACGATGCCGAGCGGGGTGCAGGGCAGCGGGCCCTCGATGCCCAGCGCGAGCCGGCCGAGCGAGGTGGGGTGCAGGCCGTCGGCGTCCTTGTCCGGGTCCATCAGCTCCAGGACGGGGTTCTGGTCCAGGCCCTTGGGCAGCGGGAGCTGGACGATGTAGCCGGTGCAGGCCGGGTCGGCGTTCAGCTCGCGGACGACGTTCTCGACGTCCTCCTGGGTGGCGGTGGCGGGCAGTTCGCGCTGGATGGAGGCGATGCCGACCTCGGCGCAGTCCTTGTGCTTGCCGTTGACGTACCAGCGGCTGCCGGGGTCGTCGCCGACCAGGACGGTGCCGAGACCGGGCGTGACGCCCTTGGCACGAAGGGCCACCACACGGGCGGCGAGTTCGGACTTGATCGCGGCGGCGGTGGCCTTGCCATCGAGAATCTGGGCAGTCATGACCCCATTCTCCCGGATGCCGGAGGCGGACGGCGCCAGCCCCCGGCGACAGCGGTGCCGGGGAGCCCCGGCGGCTCGAAAACCGTTCGGACCACGTTGCGGTTGCGCCACAGTCCGGTCCGCCGCGCGGGCGCGGCTGGACAGCGCCGGGCCGCCCGGTCGACGATAAGCGGGCATTCCCTGCCGCCTCCGGCCCGGTGACGGGCCGACGGACACCGGCGGGGCGTACCCGGGGGAAGAACAGAGTGAGCCGACCACACCACACCGTGCCGCCCGACCGCCACGGCCGCGTGCTGCCAGGACCGCAGCCGTCGATGCTCCCGTTCGCGCCGGACCGGCGCCACCCACGTTCCTGAGCCAGCCCGTGCCGGCGGGCGCCGGACCGTGTCCGCCCCCGTTGTCACCGCGCTCCGCTATCGTCCCGTCCGCTCGGCAGTTCGCCCCGCCGGTGCGTTCCGGACCCAGCGCTGTCCCGTCCCACGTCCCCACATCCCTGCCCGGAGGCATCGATGAGTTACCCGCCCGACCCGAACAACCCGTACGGCCAGCAGCCCCCTCAGCAGGGCTACGGCTACCCCCAGCAGGCCCCGCCGGCCGCCGGGTACGGCTACCCGCAGCAGCCGCCGCAGGCCCCGCAGTACGGTGTGCCGCAGCAGCCGGCGTACGGGTACGCGCCGATGCCGGGCACCCTCCAGGCCAACAACGGCTACATCAACATCGCCCAGCTGGGCACGGTGAAGATCGCCACCATGGGCCAGCGCTTCCTGGCCCGCCTGATCGACGGCCTCGCGATCGGCGCGGTCGTCGCCCTGGTGATGGCGCTCGGCCTGGCCAGCGCGCTCGGCATCGCCAAGGACACCCAGGACTGCAGCGGCAAGTACACCTACGGCGGCTCCAACTCGGCGTACTACGACTGCCTGAACGCCAACAACGACGCCGCCGCGGGCTTCTTCGTCACCATGCTGATCATGGTCGGCGTGCTCTCGGTGTTCAACCTGCTGTACGAGTGGCTGATGGTCTCCTTCGCGGGCGCCACCCTCGGCAAGATGGCCCTGGGCCTGCGCGTCGTCAAGGAGAGCAACGGCCAGGTCCCCGGCCTGGGCGGCGGCTTCATCCGCTTCATCATCCCGATCGTCGGCGCGTTCCTCTGCTACATCGGCGCCGCGCTGGTCTACCTGTCCCCGTTCTTCGACAACTCCGGGAAGCTGCAGGGCTGGCACGACCGTGCCGCCGGCACCCTGGTGATCAAGAAGTAGCGCCCACCGGCGACAGCGGAGCGGCCCGGTCCCCTTCCCGAGGGGACCGGGCCGCTCCGTCGTACCGTCACACCGCCGGTGCGGGAACAGGATCCGCCCGGCCCGGCACCGGCGTCGGCGTCAGTGGAAGAAGTGGCGGGTACCGGTGAAGTACATCGTCACGCCGGCCGCGGCGGCGGCCGCGACGACCTCCTCGTCCCGGATCGAACCGCCCGGCTGCACCACGGCCTTGACGCCGCCGTCGAGCAGGATCTGCAGGCCGTCCGCGAACGGGAAGAAGGCGTCGGAGGCCGCGTAGGAGCCCCGGGCCCGCTCGCCGGCCCGCTCCACGGCGAGCTTCGCCGAGTCGACCCGGTTGACCTGGCCCATCCCGACGCCCACCGAGGCACCGCCCTTGGCCAGCAGGATCGCGTTGGACTTGACGGCCCGGCAGGCCCGCCAGGCGAACGCCAGCTCGGCCAGCTCGGCCGCGGGGAGCGCCTCGCCGGTGGCCAGCGTCCAGCTCGCCGGGTCGTCGCCCGCGGCGTGGATCCGGTCGGCGTCCTGGAGCAGCACGCCACCGGAGATCGGGCGCACCTCCTGGCGGTTGGCCGGCGCCTCGGGGGCGACCAGCACCCGCAGGTTCTTCTTGCGCGCCAGCACCTCGACGGCGCCGTCCTCGTACCCGGGGGCGACGACGACCTCGGTGAAGATCGGGGCGATCTGCTCGGCCAGCTCGACGGTCACCGGGCGGTTGACCGCGATCACGCCGCCGTACGCGGAGACCGGGTCGCACTCGTGCGCCTTGCGGTGCGCCTCGGCGACGTCCGCGCCGGTGGCGATGCCGCACGGGTTGGCGTGCTTGATGATCGCGACGGCCGGCTCGGCGTGGTCGTACGCGGCGCGACGGGCGGCATCGGTGTCGACGTAGTTGTTGTACGACATCTCCTTGCCGTGCAGCTGCTCGGCGCCGGCCAGGCCGCCGGTGCCGTCGCTGTAGAGCGCGGCGCCCTGGTGCGGGTTCTCGCCGTAGCGCAGCACGTTCTGGCGCTCGTAGGTGGCGCCCAGGAACTCCGGGAAGCCCTCGACGTCGCCGGCCGCGTAGCCGGCCTCGAACCAGGAGGCCACCGCGACGTCGTAGGCGGCGGTGTGCGCGAACGCGGCACCGGCCAGGCGCTTGCGGGTGGCCAGGTCGAAGCCGCCCTCCTGGACGGCCTTCAGCACGTCGCCGTAGCGGGCCGGGTCCACCACGACGGCGACCGACGGGTGGTTCTTGGCCGCGGCGCGGACCATGCTCGGGCCGCCGATGTCGATCTGCTCGACGCACTCGTCCGGGCTCGCGCCGGAGGCGACGGTGGCCTTGAACGGGTAGAGGTTCACCACGACCAGCTCGAAGGGCTCGACGCCCAGCTCGGCGAGCTGCGCGCGGTGCGACTCCAGCCGCAGGTCGGCGAGCACACCGGCGTGCACGCGGGGGTGCAGCGTCTTCACGCGCCCGTCGAGGCACTCGGGGAAGCCGGTCAGCTCGGAGACCTCGGTCACCGGGACGCCCGCGGCGGCGATCCGGCCGGCGGTGGATCCGGTGGAGACGATGGCGACCCCGGCGGCGTGCAGGCCCTGGGCCAGCTCCTCCAGACCGGTCTTGTCGTACACGCTGATCAGCGCGCGACGGATCGGGCGGACGCCGCTCTCCTCGTCGAGGGGGGCGGTGACGGGGGACGTGGTGCTGGGGGCGGCGCTCATGCCGGGATCCATACCTTTCGGTCCTCGATGCGGTGACCCTCGCGGGCCAGCCGGCCCACGATGTCGACGAGCAGCTTTCGCTCGACAGTCTTGATGCGCTCGTGCAGCGCTTCGCCGCCATCGGCGTGGTCGGCGTCGGTGACCTCGACGACGCCCTGCGCGATGATCGGCCCGGTGTCCACCCCGGCGTCGACCAGGTGGACGGTGCAGCCGGTGACCTTCACCCCGTACGCGAGCGCGTCGGTGACGCCGTGGGCGCCGGGGAAGGCGGGCAGCAGTGCGGGGTGGGTGTTGATGATCCGCCCGGCGAAGGCCGCGATGAACGCGGGGCCGAGGATCTTCATGAAGCCCGCCGTGACCACGAGGTCCGGCCGGTGCTCCGCGACGGAGGCGGTCAGCGCGCCGTCCCACGCGGCGCGGTCGGCGAAGTCCTTCAGGCGGTGCACGAAGACCGGCAGCCCGGCCCGCTCGGCACGCTCCAGGCCCGCGATGCCGTCACGGTCGGCACCGACGGCGACGATCTCCGCGCCGAAGGCGGGATCGGCCACGGCGTCGATCAGCGCCTGTAGGTTGGTGCCGGAGCCGGAGACCAGCACCACCAGCCGGGCCGGGCCGGGAGTGCGGGGCGGGAAGAGTTGAGCGGGGGCGGCGGCCACTGCGCGATTCTCCGTAGGTCGGGCGCCGCCCGCTGGTACATCCACCGGCGGTGGGGCCACTACGAACGGCAGGTCGAGCGAGGGGGAACACCGGAGGAACCCGCCGCGATGCGGGCCCGGGGAACCTATCTGAGCTGCTGACCGTCACCACGATAACGGCTGGTCGGACGGCCCTTGAAACGCCCTGGCGGCGCTACGCGCGTAGTTGAGACGGGGATCTCCATCGGGGCGCCGTTCACCCGCCGTCGGCCCGGCGTCCGCCCGCCGGCCGTGCGCGGACGGCGGGCCGACGGCAGCGACGGGGTGGTGCGGAGCTGCCGGCGGTGGCCGGCCGGGCGGGGCGGGGCGCCGGCGGAGTGGGGCGGCGGGCCCGGGGGCGGGACGTCGGGTGCGGCCGGGCGGGCGGGCCCTCGCGGGTTCGCCGGTGCGGTGGAACGCGCCCCGAAGGCAGGCCGCCGAAGGCTCCACGGGCGACTGCGGGATCATAGGGTGGCGCGGGCGTCCGCCCCACCGACCGAGAAGGAATGGCTGAACCATGAGCAGCGGTGACAACACCGGCGAGCGCAACCCCTTCGCGCCGCCGCCGGCGGATGCCCCGGACCAGCCGTGGCAGCCCCGCAACCCCGGGCACGCCGGGGGTTCGGACGGTTCCAACGGTGCCGACGGCACCGACGGCGGCGGGAACCCGGACGAGCGGCCCGAGGTCCCGCCGCCGCACCCGTGGAGCCCCGGCTACCAGGGCGGCGGCTGGCACCCCCGCCCGCCCGCCCCGCAGCCGCCCAAGCTCGACCCGAGCGACCCGGCGCAGCGCAAGGCCCGCAACGCCGCGCTGGCCGGTATGGGCGCGCTGGTCTGCGCGTTCGCCTCGCTGCACTACGTCGCGCTGTTCGTGGGCGCGCTGGCCATCGTCTGGGGAGTCGCCGCGATGCGGGCCCCCAAGCCGGCCGCCGCGACCGCGACCGGCGGGGCGGCACCCGCCGCCGGCGAGTCCGCCGCCCCCAACCCGCTGACCCCGGCCGCCCTCGCCGGGGTGCTCACCGGCGCGATGACGGTGGTCTTCGTCTCCTCGGTGATCGGCCTCAGCCTCTACTACAACGACTACGTGACCTGCGTCCGGGACTCGCTCACCTCGACCGGCGCGGACAACTGCGAGCGCCTCGCGCCGAAGTGGTACGTGGACATCACCTCGAAGAGCGAGTAGCGGGTAGCGGACGGACGGCGGCGCCGTCAGTCCAGCTCGTCCAGGCCGGTCGCGTCCTCCGCGGCCGCCTCCGCGCCGTCGGCCGACCGACCCAGCCACAGCACCACGGCGTACGCGCGGGCGCGCAGCCACAGCACGCCCCGGCGCGCGCGGCCGGCGATCGCGCCGCTCCCGGGGGCGCCGACGGCCCCGGGCACGCCGACGGTTCCGGGGACGCCGACAGTCCCGCCCCGGGGCAGGCCGACCGCGTCGGTATCGAGTCCGGTGTCCGCACCGGCCGCCGCCGTGGTGGCCGACGCCCGGGCCGCGACCCGGACCCGGGTCAGCAGGGCGCCCGGGACGGCCACCGCGGCGATCCAGCCCGCCGCCGCCAGCCCCGTCCGCCACGGCACCGGGCCCAGCTCCGCCATCCGGCCGCCGGCCAGCGCCCCGCCGGAGAGCCAGCCGAGCACCGCGGCGGCCGCACCGGTCAGCAGGGCCACCGCCAGCACGGCGACGGCCGTCCCCGCCGGCCGCCACGCACCGGGCCGGGCCGGCGCCGGCTCTTCCCGCTGCCGGATGGTCCGGTCCGCGCCGCCCGGGTACCGGGCCCCGGCCGCCGCACGGCCGATCAGTACGGCCGGGACCACCCCGGCCAGGGCCGGCAGCAGGCAGACCAGCTGCCGCCAACCGCCCGCGCCGGGCTCCGCCAGCAGGGCGAACAGCGGGAAGTCCGGCACCGGCCCCCGCACCGTGCAGGACGGCGCCACCACCGTCCCCGCACCCGCCGCGAACCCCGGGCCCAGTGCGTAGGCCGTCCCCCAGAGCACCGCGTTCGGCAGCAGTGCCACGCTGAGCAGCAGCAGTCCGGCGACCGCGGCCGGGCCCTGCGCGAGCGCCACCGTGCCGTGGCCGCCCCCGGTCACCGCGTCCAGCAGCGCCGCCACCGCGACCACCGCCGCACCCGCCGCCACCAGCCCCGCACCGGCGGCCAGCGCCGCCGACCGGATCACCGCCGCGCCCCCGTCCAGGCGGGCCCAGGTGGGCAGCCCGTCCAGCGCCCGCTGCCGGAGCACCCGCCAGGGCGCCGGTCCGGACCTCGGCGAGGGCGCCCCGGTCGCCCGGGCGCCGGCGGCCGTCGCGACGGCCGCCACCAGCGCCACCACCAGGACGTCCGGCAGCACCCGCGCGCGGAACAGGCCCGCGCCCGAACACTGCGCGACCACCACCACGGCGACGGCGCAGTAGCCGGACCACACCGCCAACGGACCGCTCCAGCGCGGCCGCAGCCGGCGCCGGGCCGCCGCCCGGGCACCCGCGCGGTGGAGCTGGCCCACCGCCAGCAGGCCGAGCAGCAGCGGAGTCACGGTCAGCGGGGCGTCCAGGGCGCCGCGGAGCGCCGGCGCACCGTGCCCGAGCAGCCAGAGCGCCCCGGCCAGCCGGACGGCGCCGGCCGCGCCGTCGTCCGCGTACGGGGTCACCACCCAGAGCCCGAGGACCGGGACGGCGACCACCGCCAGGCCGAGCAGCGCCGTCCGCACCCCGGTGAGCACGTCGGCCAGGACGGGTCTGGCGCCCAGCTCGCCCGGCACTTCCAGGATCGGACGGCCCATCAGCTGCGTCATGCGCCTCATGGTGCCAAGGCGACTCGCCATGCTCCGTGAAGAGGCAAACCACCGTCGTGTCCCAGATTATTGGCTTATGCGCATTTTCAGACCCTGCCCTCATGCCGTCGCCGCCGCTCCGGCCCGGAGCGTCTGATGACCACGCCGCCGACCGCCGAGCGCCCGGCCGACGCCACCGCCGCCAACCACCCCGCCCGGACCGCCGGATCCGCCGACCCCCCGGCACCCCAGGGACGCCCTGGGAAGGAACGCCCCGGAAAGGGCCGGACCGAACGGGGCCGGGGGGCGCAGGCCGCCGCAGGTGCTGCGGGTGTCACCGGTGCCGCGGGTGCCGCCGGGCCCGGCCGGGCCACCGGGGCGAACGGGCCGGCCGGAGACCAGAGCGAGGCGCTCCGGCTGCTGCGGCAGTTGACGCCGCGTGAAGCCCAGGCCCTCGCCCACCTCGCGGCGGGCCGGGACCTCGCCCAGTCGGCGGCGGCGCTCGGCGTCACCCCGGCCACCGCGCGCAGCTACCAGCACCGGGCCATGCGCAAGCTCGGCACGCGGACCCACGCCGAGATCGTCGCCTTCGCCGCACTGCTGAGCCCCGCTCAGGGCGCCTCCGGCGGTCCGGCGGGCCCGCCGGACACGCCGGGGTCCGGCACCCCGGTGGAGCAACCGGCCGGGCGGGAACGGCGCGGGCACGCCAAGGCCCGGCCGACCGGCCCGGGCGACGCCGCCCCCCACGGAGCCCCGCGCCCCGGGGAGGAGGCCCCCACGCCGCGACCCGCCGCCGACCCGAACCCCACGCGCCCCGGGACACCCCGGCCGAACGGCGGCAAGGCCGGTGCCGCGCACACCCCCGCCGCCTCCGGGGCGCCCCGCACCGACGACGGCACACCCGACGCCCCGGCCACCGGCGCGGTGAACACCCCCGCCGCCGCCTCCGGGACGCCCCGCACCGACGGCCGCACCGCCCCCCGGAGCGGACCGGCGTCAGGCGCGCCGCCGCGGCCGAACGGCGGCAGGCCGGCCGGCACCGCCGCGAAGCCGCCCGCCCGGACGGACCCCGCCGACGGCCCCGCACCCGCCGGGTCGCCTCGCACCGACGGCGGGAGCGCCCCCGAGCCGAACGACCACGGGCCCGCCACCGCCGCGCTGGCCGCCGCGAACGCGGCAGGTGCGCCCTCGGAGCACCTGGACGCCGTACCCGTACCGTCCTTCGAGGAGCTGTACGAGGCCGCCCACACCCGCCTGGTCCAACAGGTCTTCCTGCTCACCTCCTGCAAGCACCGCGCCGTGCACTGCGTGCGGCTGGCCTTCGGCGAGGCGCGCCGGCACTGGGACGAGGTGGCGGCCGGGGCCGATCCGGAGGGCTGGGTGCGGGCGCGGGCCTGTGAGGCGGCGCTCTCGCCGTGGCACCGGGGCGGTCCGCGGCGGACGCACGTCTGGCGGCTGCCGCACCGGCGGATCAAGGTCCGCCCGGCCGACGAGTCGCAGGCCGTACTGCCGGACCACGACCGGCTCACCGACCGGGACCGCGCACTGCTCAAGGCGCTCAAGCGGCTCTCCCGCCCGCAGCGCCGGGCGCTGGTGCTGCACGACGGCCTGGGCCTGCCCGCCGCCGCCGTGGCCGTCGAGGTGGAGTCGACCGTGGCGGCCGCCGAGGGCCGGGTGTGGGCCGCCCGGGCGGCGTTGGCGGAGTGGGTACCGGACCTGGTCGGGCCCGATCCGGCCGCCGAGGGTTTCGCCGACGGGCTCGCCGGACTGCTGCACCGGGCCGCCGTCCGCGGCTGCCCGGAGCCGCAGCGGCCTCCGGTGCCGGTGCTGCGCGCCCGGCACCGACTGGCGAACGCCACCCGGACCGGGGCGGCGGTGCTGATCACGGTGGCGGTCGGCGGCGCGGCGGCGGCGACACTGGCCGGCAGCGGCCCGGGGTCGCTGTTCCACCGGGCCCCCGAACCGCCGAAGCAGGCGGTCTGCGGCGCGGTCAACGGCTCCGCCGTGCCGCTCGTCCCGGACGGTCCGCCGACGGGCATCCGCAGCCTCTGGTGCAGTCCGGCGCCCGGGGTCGAGCCGGTCGTGGCGGACCCGCCGCCGCCCCGGGCGCAGCTGTGGGAGCTGCCGGCCGCCGCGCGCGCCGCGGCGGCCCTGCCCCCGCCCGGCTCGGCGGGCGGGCCGGGGGCCTGCACCCGCTGGTCGCTCCTCCCCTGCCCGGCGGACCGCTGAGCGGCCCGCCGGCGGAGTCCCCGGCGTCCGACCCGGGCCAGGTCGGACGCCGGGGCGCCGGGGCGCCGGGGCACACCTCACCGGCGACGGCCGGAGCCGCGGCCGGATCGGCGGGCGGTGGGGCCGCCGCTCTCCCGGCCGGAGGCCCCGCCACAACGGCGAGCGCCCCGCCCGGAGATCCGGACGGGGCGCTCGATGCGCGGGGCGAGCGTCAGCCGTTGATCAGCTCACGCGCCAGGCGGGCGGTCTCGGACGGCGTCTTGCCGACCTTGACGCCGGCGGCCTCCAGGGCCTCCTTCTTCGCCTGCGCGGTGCCCGAGGAGCCGGAGACGATGGCGCCGGCGTGGCCCATGGTCTTGCCCTCGGGGGCGGTGAAGCCCGCGACGTAGCCGACGACCGGCTTGGTGACGTGCTCGGCGATGTAGGCCGCGGCACGCTCCTCGGCGTCGCCACCGATCTCACCGATCATGACGATGAGCTCGGTCTCCGGGTCCTCCTGGAAGGCCTTGAGAGCGTCGATGTGGGTGGTCCCGATGACCGGGTCACCGCCGATGCCCACGGCCGAGGAGAAGCCGATGTCCCGCAGCTCGTACATGAGCTGGTAGGTCAGGGTGCCGGACTTCGACACCAGGCCGATCTTGCCGGCCTGGGTGATGTCCGCCGGGATGATGCCGGCGTTGGACTGTCCGGGGCTGATCAGGCCCGGGCAGTTCGGGCCGATGATCCGGGTCTTGTTGCCCTTCGAGCCCGCGTACGCCCAGAAGGCGGCCGAGTCGTGGACCGGGACACCCTCGGTGATGACGACCGCGAGGCCGATCTCGGCGTCGATGGCCTCGACGACGGCGTCCTTGGTGAACTTCGGCGGCACGAAGATGACGGTGACGTCGGCACCGGTCTTCTCGATGGCCTCGGCGACGGAGCCGAAGACGGGCACGTCGGTGCCGTCGACGTCGACCGTGGTGCCGGCCTTGCGCGGGTTCACGCCACCGACGATCTGGGTGCCCGAGGCGAGCATGCGGCGGGTGTGCTTCATGCCCTCGGAGCCGGTCATGCCCTGGACGATGACCTTGCTGTCCTTGGTAAGGAAGATAGCCATGGTGTTAAGTCCCCTTCCTTACTTGTTGGCCAGCTCGGCGGCACGGTCGGCGGCGCCGTCCATGGTGTCGACGCGCTGCACCAGCGGGTGGTTGGCGTCGTCGAGGATCTTGCGACCAAGCTCGGCGTTGTTGCCGTCCAGGCGGACGACCAGCGGCTTGGAGACGTTCTCGCCCTTGGACTCCAGCAGGGCCAGGGCCTGCACGATGCCGTTCGCGACGGCGTCGCACGCGGTGATGCCACCGAAGACGTTGACGAAGACCGACTTGACGTCGGGGTCGCCCAGGATGATCTCCAGGCCGTTCGCCATGACCTCGGCAGACGCGCCGCCACCGATGTCGAGGAAGTTGGCGGGCTTGACGCCGCCGTGGCTCTCGCCCGCGTAGGCGACCACGTCGAGGGTGCTCATGACGAGACCCGCGCCGTTGCCGATGATGCCGACCTGGCCGTCGAGCTTGACGTAGTTCAGGCCCTTGGCCTTCGCCGCCGCCTCCAGCGGGTTGGCGGCGGCCTTGTCCTCGAGCGCCTCGTGCTCGGGCTGGCGGAACTCGGCGTTCTCGTCCAGGGAGACCTTGCCGTCGAGCGCGATGATCTTGCCGTCGCCGGACTTGATCAGCGGGTTGACCTCGACGAGGAGGGCGTCCTCCTTGATGAAGACGACCCAGAGCTTCTGCAGGACATCGGCGACCTGGTCCGCGATCTCCGCCGGGAACTTCGCGGCGGCGACGATCTCGGCGGCCTTCTCCGGGGTGCAGCCCTCGTTGGCGTCGACCGGGATCTTGGCGAGCGCCTCGGGGTTCTCCTCCGCGACGACCTCGATCTCCACACCGCCCTCCACGCTGGCCATGGCCAGGAAGGTGCGGTTGGTGCGGTCCAGCAGGAAGGAGACGTAGTACTCCTCCTTGATGTCCGCCGTCTGGGCCAGCATCACCTTGTGAACGGTGTGGCCCTTGATGTCCATCCCGAGGATCGCCTCGGCCTTGGCGACGGCGTCCGCCGGGTCGGCGGCGAGCTTCACGCCACCGGCCTTGCCTCGGCCGCCCACCTTCACCTGAGCCTTGACGACGGCGCGGCCGCCGAAGCGCTCCGCGATGGCGGCAGCGTCTGCGGCGGTCTCGATGACATCACCGTCAAGCACGGGAACCCCGTGCTTGGCGAAGAGGTCCCTCGCCTGGTACTCGAACAGGTCCACGTGTTTGTCCTTGTTCGTGGTCGCGGATTGTGTCTCTACGAGCGTGCCACGGCAGGATCTTCGCTGCGGGTCGTCGGGGCGGTGCGGGTACGCAGAGGTACGGCCTTGCGGCCCACACAGCCACGGGCGCACACGTCAATCAACACGCGCGTCACGTCCGTCTGGCAGGTTATCCCCGGACGGCAGGCGTGTTTCGCCCGGGACCGGCCCGGCTTGGGTGAGAACCGTCACAGCCAGGCCCCGACCGGCTGCCGCGCGCCCTGCTCAGCAGGTGCGCAGATCAGCGGTGGGGCCGGGCCCGGGTTCGCTCGTCCGGGTGAACCCGCGCACCCGGTCGCTACCCGCCCTGCGGCGGGACGGGGATCGACCGCTTCTCGATCGCCGCCGCCATGACGTCCGGGAACGCGTCCGGCGTGCAGGCGAACGCGGGGGCGCCGAGCGTGGCCAGGGCGGCCGCGTGCGCGTGGTCGTACGCGGGCGCCCCTTCGTCGGAGAGCGCGAGCAGCGCGACGAACTGGACGCCGGCCGCCTTCATCGCCGCCACCCGCTTGAGCATCTCGTTCCGGATGCCGCCCTCGTAGAGGTCGCTGATCAGCACCACGACGGTCTCGGACGGGCGGGTGATCCTCGACTGGCAGTAGGCCAGCGCGCGGTTGATGTCGGTGCCGCCGCCGAGCTGGGTCGCGAACAGGACGTCCACCGGGTCGCCGAGCTGCTCGGTGAGGTCGACCACCGAGGTGTCGAAGACCACCAGCCGGGTGTCCAGCGTCCTCATCGAGGCCAGCACCGCGCCGAACACCGCCGAGTGCACCACCGAGGGGGCCATCGAGCCGGACTGGTCGACGCAGAGGATGACGTCCTTCTTCACCGCGCGCTGCGCCCGGGCGTAGCCGACCAGCCGCTCGGGGACGACGGTGCCGTGCTCGGGCAGGTAGTTCTTCAGGTTGGCCCGGATGGTGCGGTCCCAGTCGATGTCGCGGTGGCGCGGGCGGTTCACCCGGGCGCTGCGGTCCAGCGCGCCGCCCAGGGTGGCCCGGGTGCGGTCGGCGAGCCGGCGCTCCAGCTCCGCGACCACCTTGCCGACCACCGCGCGGGCGCTCTCCCGGGTCGTCTCGGGCAGCGCGTGCTTCAACGAGAGCAGGGTGGCGACCAGGTGGACGTCGGGCTCGACGGCCTCCAGCATCTCCGGCTCCAGCAGCAGGCGGTCCAGGCCGAGGCGGGTGATGGCGTCCTGCTGCATCAGCTGGACGACGCTGGTGGGGAAGTACTCGCGGATGTCCCCGAGCCACCGGGCCACCTGCGGCGCCGAACCGCCCAGCCCCGCGGTGCGCCGGCCGGACCGCCCGGCCCGGCCCTCCTGCGGCGTGCCCCGGTACAGCGCGGCGAGCGCGCCGTCCATCGCGGCGTCCCGGCCGCGCAGCGCGCTGCCGGTGCCGTCCGCCTCGCCGCCGAGCACCAGACGCCAGCGGCGCAGCCGCTCCTCGGCGGCGAGGGTGACGGGAGCGGCGGGGGTGGTGGCCTCTGCCATCGGGTGCTCCTTCCGGTCCATCGGGTCAGGTGCGTCGTCGGGTCGGGTGCGTCGGGTCGGGCGCGTCGGGTGCGGGGTCAGGTGTCGCGGCCCTCGGCCTGTCGGGGGATCCGCGGCGGCCCCGCGGGGTGGACGGGGCAGCCGGGCAGGCCGAGCAGCAGGGCGACCACGGGCAGCGCCGCGTCGGCGCGGGCCGGATCCAGCTCGGGGCCCGTGCCCGCCGCCGCCACCGGCTCGGTGCCCAGCGGACCGGCCGCGACCCTGCTGCCGACGGTGGTGCGGACGCCCGCCTCCAGCGCGGAGAAGGTGCGGCGCAGCAGCGGCAGCACATCGGTGAAGACCTCGGCCGGCACCGCCGTCAGCCACCCGTCGAGCAGGCCGAGCAGCCGGGGATCGTGCAGCAGCAGGGCGCCGCCGCCGCTGAGGAAGCCCTCCACCCAGCCGGCCGCGTCCGCCGGGGCGTTGGCCGCCGAGAGGACGAGGCCCATCCGGCGGCCGGCCTCCTCGGAGTCGAGCCGTCCGTCGTCCAGCAGCAGCCGGACGGCGCGCCCGCGCAGCACGCCGGGCACGCCCGTGGCCGGACCGCCGACCGGTTCGCGGCGGGCGAGCGCCCGCAGCGTCCCGGCCCACCGGTCGACGAGCCCGCTGCCCGGCTCCAGCAGGCCGATCGCGCCGTGCACCTCGTCGAGCCGGCCGCGCACCGCCTCCGCGCCGGCCGCGTCCAGCCCGGTGCAGGCGGGCGGCAGCCCGACGCAGATCCGGTCGGCGAGGCCGGTCGCGACCTCACGGAGCGCACGGTGGTCGGTGCCGCGGACGTCGCCGTAGCGCAGCGCGCGGACCAGCGCCGGCAGCGCCCCGGCCAGCTGGGCGACGTCGGTGTCGAGCGCGGCGCAGTCGGCGAGGATCCGCATCACGGCGGGCAGCGCGTCGGCCAGCCCGGCCAGCAGGCAGGTCTCGACCAGGGCGGTCAGCTCGGCGAGCTCCACCGCGGCCCGCGCCGCGCCGACCGCCCGGCCGGTCGCCGCCTCCTCGACGGTGGTGCCCCACTGGGCGGCCTCGGCGATCCGGACGGCGAACTCGGGCTGCCAGCAGAGCCGCCAGCTCTCCCGGAAGGTGCCCGTCGAGGTGACGGCGGAGCGGCTCGGCACGCCCCAGTCGATGCCGAGCAGCCGCAGCCGGTGCAGCAGCCGGGAGCGGGCCGCGTCGTTCTCCTTGCGCAGGTCCAGGTCCAACTCCCGCGGCTCGACCGCCGGCTTCAGCCGCAGCGAGCGCTGCAGCCGGGTCAGGTCCCGCTGCAACGGCACCGCCGGAGCGCCGTCCGGCACCCCACCGAGGACGTTCCCGGTGACCAGGCGGTCGTGCACCAGCGCCAGCGCGACGTCCGAGCCGTCGCACATCACCGAGCGGACGGCGTCCAGGGTCTCGGTCAGGCCGGCGAGCGGGCGGCCGCGCATCACCGCCAGCGTCCGGGCCAGCCGGACGGCCTCGATCACGTGCGCCGAGGAGACCGGGTGGTCCTCGGCCCGCAGCAGGTCGGCGGCCCTGGTCAACCAGAGCGGCACCGGATCACCCGTGGTGGTGAACAGGTGGTGGTACCAGCCCGGCGAGACGATCCCGGCGCCGTAACCGCTCTGCTGGGAGAGCCGGCGGTGCGTCCACGGCACCCAGGTGATGTCGGTGCGCACCTTCTTCGGCAGGCCGGCCAGCACCGCCCGGTCGTGCGCGACGGTCGGCAGCGCGGCCAGCGCCGGGACGTGGAACGCCCCGCAGACCACGGCGATCCGCCGGTGCCCGGCCCGCTTGGCGGCCCGGATCTGCTGGCGCATGTACGCCTCCCGCAGGTCGTCGCGCCGGACGGGCCCGCCGGGCGCGACGTCCTCGCGCAGCGCCGCCATCGCCTCGGCGACCGCGGCGAACGGGGCCAGCGCGTCGGTACCGGGCGAGCGGTGCTCGATCACGTCCTCCCACCAGCGCTCCGGGTCGTCGCTGCCGGCGGCCTCGGCGAGCATCCCGATCGGGTCCCCCGCCCGCTCCGGCTGCTCCCCCTGCTCCGGCTGCTCCCGCTCCTCGGCGAGGCCGTAGGCCGCCGGGAGGTCGATGAAGCGGACCGGTACACCGGCGTCGAGTCCGTACCGGATCGCCACCCACTCCGGGGAGAACTCGGCATAGGGCCAGAAAGCGGCCCTGGCCGGGTCGTCCACGACGTGGGCGAGCAGGGCGACCGGTGGCACCATGTCCTTCTCGGCCGCCAGCCCGACGATCGGATCGGCCTCCGGCGGGCCCTCGATCAGCACCGCGTCCGGCCGCAACTGCTCCAGTGCGGCGGCCACCGCGCGGGCCGAGCCGGGACCGTGGTGCCGTACGCCCAGCAGCGTCACCTCCGCGCTCATCGCGCCCTCCCTCCTCGTGCCTCGAACTGACTCGGACTGAATCGAACTGCTCAGCACTGCTCTGAACTGCCTTGGACCGCCTTGAACTGCCGCGAACTGCCTTAGACCGCCATGAACTGCCATGGCGTCAGCGGGCGTTCTCCCGGGCGGCGCGGTAGAAGTCCTTCCAGCCGTCCCGCTCGCGCAGCACGCCCTCGACGTACTCGCGCCAGACCACCTGGTCCGCCACCGGATCCCGGACGACGGCGCCGAGGATGCCGGCCGTGACGTCGCCGGCCCGCAGCACGCCGTCCCCGAAGTGGGTGGCCAGCGCCAGACCGTTGGTCACCACCGAGATGGCCTCGGCCGTCGACAGCGTGCCGCTCGGCGTCTTCACCTTCGTCCGGCCGTCCACCGTGAGGCCGGCCCGCAGCTCCCGGAAGACCGTCACCACCCGCCTGATCTCCTCGGCTCCACCGGGCAGTGGGGCGAGCTCCAGCGAGCGGCCGAGCTGGTCGACCCGCCGGGTGACGATGTCCACCTCCTCCTCCAGCGAGCCGGGGAGCGGCAGCACCACGGTGTTGAACCGTCGGCGCAGGGCGCTCGACAGCTCGTTGACGCCGCGGTCCCGGTCGTTCGCCGTGGCGATCAGGTTGAACCCGCGCACGGCCTGCGTCTCGCCGCCCAGCTCCGGTATCGGCAGGGTCTTCTCCGACAGGATGGTGATCAGACTGTCCTGGACGTCCGCCGGGATCCGGGTCAGCTCCTCGACCCGGGCGATCTTCCCGTCCGCCATCGCCCGCATCAGCGGCGAGGGCACCAGCGCCGCCCGGCTCGGACCGTTGGTCAGCAGCTGGGCGTAGTTCCAGCCGTACCGGACGGCCTCCTCCGGCGTACCGGCCGTCCCCTGCACCAGCAGGGTCGAATCGCCGCTGATCGCCGCCGCGAGGTGCTCCGACACCCAGGTCTTCGCGGTGCCGGGCACGCCGAGCAGCAGCAGCGCCCGGTCCGTGGCCAGCGTCGTCACGGCGACCTCGACGATCCGCCGCGGGCCGATGTACTTGGGGGTGACCACGGTGCCGTCCGGCAGCTCGCCACCGAGCAGATAGGTGGCGACGGCCCACGGCGAGAGCTTCCAGCGCTCGGGACGCGGGCGGTCGTCCTGCGCGGCCAGCGCGGCCAGTTCCGCCGCGAAGGCGTCCTCCGCGTGCTGCCGCAGAACGTCGGTCATCAGGGGGCTCCTTCGGGTCGGCCGCCGGACACACCGGTGGCGGGCGGCGAGGTGATCGGGGGGAGCCAGGTCGGCGTCCCGGCCTGTGGGAACCACCCTGCACCGGACCACTGACAATCCTGACCGGACCTCAGTTCGACCACCCGGCCTGTCAGTCCCTCCGCCTACCGTCGTCGGCATGGAGGAACGCTGGAGCACCGAACACGTCCTGTCCCTGGCACCCGACGCGAGCTCGCAGAAGGCCGCGGGCAAGCTCTCCTCGCCCGCGCCCTGGTCGGCCACGGGCACCGACGGCGCCGCGCTCTGGGGCGAGTGCAGGGGCAGCGGCCGGACGCCCTACCGCACCGCCGTCGAGCTGGCCACGCCCGCCTACTCGTGCACCTGCCCGAGCCGGAAGTTCCCCTGCAAGCACGCGCTCGGGCTGCTGCTGCTCTGGAGCGGCACCCCCGAGGCCGTCCCGGCCGGCGAGCCTTCCGACTGGGCGTCCGACTGGCTGGCCGAGCGCCGCGACCGCGCCGAGCGGCGGGCGACCGGCGCCACCGCCGCGGCCGACCCGGCCGCCGCCCTCCGCCGGGCCGAGAAGCGCCACGCCCGGGTGGCCGCCGGCGCCGGTGAGCTGCGTCTGCGGCTGGCCGACCGGGTCCGCCACGGCCTCGCGGACCCGTCCGCCGCCGGCCCCTGGGAGGAGGTCGCCGCCCGGATGGTCGACGCCCAGGCCCCCGGCCTCGCCACCCGCGTCCGCGAACTCGACGCCGTCACCGGGCCCGACCTCCTGGAGGAGTACGCCATGCTCCATCTGCTCGCCACCGCCGCCACCCGGATCGACGACCTGCCCGCCCCGCTGGCCGCCACCGTCCGGGCCCGGGTCGGCTACACCACCGACGCCGCCGAGGTACTGGCCGGCCCCACCGTCCGCGACCGCTGGTACGTCCTCGGCAGCCGCACCTCCCCGCTGGACGGCGCAGCGGACGAACGCCTCACCACCCGCCGGCTCTGGCTGCGCGGCGCGAAGACCGGCCGGGCCGCCCTGCTCCTCGCCTTCGGCCGCCCCGGCCGGGCCCCCGACCTCGCCCTCCCCACCGGCCACCTGCTGGAGGCCGAACTCGCCTTCCACCCCGGGGCCCGCCCCCTGCGCGCCGCCCTCGGCACCCGCTACGACGCCCCCGGCCAGGGCCCCGCCGCCCCGCCGCCCGGGCTCACCCCCGCCGAAGCGGTCGCCGCCTACGGCGACGCCGTCGCGGACGATCCCTGGCTCGACGCCTGGCCGGCCGTCCTGACCGGCGTCGTCCCGGTCCTCACCCCCGACGGCTGGCAGCTCACCGACGGCCGGCACACGCTCCCGGTCCACCGTGGTGCCACCCCCGAAGCGGCCCTCTGGCGCCTCGCGGCCGTCTCCACCGGCCGCCCCCTCACCGTCTTCGGCGAGCAGGGCCACCACGGTTTCGCCCCGGTCACCGCCTGGGGCGCGGACCACCGCCCGATCGACCTCACCACCGGGTAGGCCCCCGAAGCGGGGACCGGCCCGCGCGGCCCACGGGCCCGCCGCGGGCTCCGGCGCCCCACCCGCCCGAGAGCCTCCGACCAGCACCCACCGACCCGCAGGAGCCCCGCGTGCCGCCCACCGCCCCGACCCCGACCGACCCCTGGGAGTCCCTCCACACCACCGCCCTCCTCGGCACCGACCGCCGCCCCCTGCCGCCCACGGCCGCCGGTGACTCCGCCGCCCACCTGGCCGTCGACCGCACCGACCCGGCCACCGCCCTGCTCGAACTCGCCGCCCTGGAGACCGTCCGCCGCCGCGCCGGAGCCCGCCCGGCCCCCGCCGGCGAGGCCGTCACCGCCCTGCTCGCCGCCCCCGCCCCCGAGGACCACCGGCCCGAACTGCCCACCCCCGCGGCCCGCCGGCTCACCCTCCTGCTCGGCAGCCGGGGCGCCGGATCCCCCGGCACCCTCGCCAACCTCACCGAACTGCTCCCGCAGTGGCTCGCCACCGCCCGCGCCCGGGGCTTCCGCCCACCCGCCGCCGCCGTACCGGCCCTGCTGGACGCCGCCCGCGGCCGGACCGAGCTGCGCCCCGACGCCGTGGCGCTGGCCGGCCCCCTGGGCCGCTGGCTCGCCGCCCGGAACGCCGACTGGCGCTTCGTCCTCCGCACCACCACGGACGCGCCCGGCGGACCGGACGGACCCGGCGGACCGGACGGACCCGACGGAGCGGCGGCCGCCGCTCCCGGGGACCACCACCTCTGGCACGAGGGGCTCTTCGCCGAGCGCGTCACCCATCTGACCGCACTGCGCCGGAGCGACCCCGCCGCTGGCCTCGCCCTGCTGGTGAGCACCTGGCCCACCGAGCGCGCCGAGGACCGGCTGCTCTTCCTGGACGCCCTCCAGGACGGCCTCTCGCTCGCCGACGAGCCCTTCCTCGAAGCCGCGTTGGGCGATCGCAGCAAGAACGTCCGGGCCACCGCCGCCGAGTTGCTCTCCACCCTCCCCGGCTCCACGCTCGCCCACCGGATGGCCGAGCGCGCCCGGGCCGCCGTCCGCCTCTCCGAGCGCGGCACGCACCTGCTCGTCACCCCGCCCACCGAGTGCGACACCGCGATGCAGCGCGACGGCGTACCACTCAAGTCGCCCACCGGGCGCGGCGAGCGGGCCTGGTGGTTCGGCGAGGTGATCGCCGCCACGCCGCTCTCGCTGTGGCCGGAGTCCACCGGTCTGACGCCGGGCCGGCTGCTCGGGCTCCGGGTGGGCGACAGCCTCGACGAGAGCGACAGCAGCTGGGCCGACGACCTGCGCGAGGCCTGGGCCAGGGCCGCCGTCCGCCAGCAGGACGCCGACTGGGCACGGGCGTTGCTGGGCCCCGCCCCGGCCCCCGCACCGGGGTCCCGCGGCGGCCGCGCCGCCCGTGCCCCCCGGAGCACCGGAGCCCCCGCCAAGCTGCTCGCCGTCCTCCCGCCCACCGAACGCGCCGTCTGGACGGCCGCGTTCATCGAGGTGCACGGCCTCGGCGAGGCCTTCCAACTGCTCGGGGCCTGCGCGGCTCCGTGGACCCCGCCGCTGTCCACCGCCGTCGTCGCGGCGCTCGCCCGGGCGGCCGCCTCCGGGGCGTACCCGTGGAGCCACAGCGGGGTGCTCGGCATGACGGAGCGCGCGCTCTCCCCCGCAACGGCCACCGCCGTCGAGGAGTTGGCCGCCGAGGCGGCGCCCGCCGGCGCCTGGGCCGAGACCTTCTCCCGGCTGGCCGGCACCCTGCGCTTCCGGGAGGCGATGCTCGCCGAACTCGGCGTCTGACCGCCCGCGCCGGAACGCGACCGGGCCGGTACGGGGGTGTCCCGTACCGGCCCGACCCAGCACTCGGCAGGCGCACCCCACCGGCGCGCACCCCTCGGGCACGCACCCGGCTGGCACACGGTCGAAGCAGGCGCACGGTGGAAGCAGCCGCTCGCCCGCAGCGGGCGCGCTACGGCAGGCGCGCACTTCGGCGGCCGCGTACCCGGCAGGCGCGCGCCCCGCGGAACACCTCCGCCCGAGGGGTCAGCTCGCGGCCCGCAGGTTCGCCTCGACCCAGGCCACCACGTCCCGGGTCGGCGTCCCCGGGGTGAAGATGTCCGCGACGCCCATCGCCTTGAGCTCGACGATGTCCTCTTCCGGGATGATGCCGCCGCAGAAGACCTTGATGTCCTCCGCCTCGCGCTCCCGCAGCAGCTCCAGCACCCGCGCGCAGAGCGTCATGTGCGCCCCGGACAGGACCGACAGCCCGATGCCGTCCGCGTCCTCCTGGATCGCGGTGTCGACGATCTGCTCGGGCGTCTGGTGCAGGCCGGTGTAGATGACCTCCATACCGGCATCACGCAGGGCACGCGCGATGACCTTGGCGCCGCGGTCGTGACCGTCGAGCCCGGGCTTGGCGACCACCACACGGATCGGGCCTGACACACCCATCACTGCCTCCTGGACTTCGTCGTCCACCACCCACCGGACCTCGTCGGGCACGGGCGCGGTTAACCAGCAATAACAACCTGAGGGGAGGTTAGCGTCACCCGGGCGGACTGACCGTGCCGCCCCTCAAGAGGAGGGCAAAATCACAGGCCCACCCCTTGCTACCGACGGGTATACCCCGACGGCTCCGTCCGCAGACCGCCAACTCCCCTCTTGACATACGGACTTTTGTCCGGATCCCGGCGTTACGGCTACAGTCTCGGCTGTTTTCCCCTCGCCTTTCCGTCCGTCCCTCCCCTCGCCCTTCCCCTCGCCCGACGATGTGCCCGAGGTCCACCGAGGAGGCAGCCCCCGATGGCTCCCGACGCAGCCGCCCGCCCGACCCGTGCGGAGCTGCGGGTGGCCGCCCGCGAGCAGTCGCGCGCCCAGCGCCGCGGCGCCGCCAAGGCCGCCACCCGGACCGCCCTGCTGCGCGTCGCGCTGCCGTCGATGGCCGCCCTCGGAGTGGCCGGGGCAGCCGCCGCGACCGTCCAGGGCGAGGCCGACCAGCAGCGTGCGCAGGCGGCCGGCCGGGCCCCCGAGCAGGCCGCCGAGGCCCCGGACACCGCGCCCGCCAGGGCCGCCGCCCAGCAGGTCCTCGCCGCGGGCGAGGCCGACCAGGCATCCCGCGGCGACGCCCGCGCTCCGCTCTCCGGCACCCAGCCCGCCGGCCCGGCGGGCGGGACGGCGCTCGCCGCTCCGGCGCCGGAGCCCGAGCTCCCGAAGGTCATCCTCCCGGTCGCCCAGCGCGGGCTCGGCGAGATGTTCGGTGCGTCCGGCACGCACTGGGCGGCCCGCCACACCGGCATCGACTTCCCCGTCGACGGCGGCACCCAGGTCATGGCGGTCACGGACGGCGTCATCCGCACGCAGTGGAACCCGTCGTACGGCTACATGTCGATACTGAAGATGGCCGACGGCACCGAGGCCTGGTACTGCCATCTGCGGTCGTACAAGATCCGCAAGGGGACCGTGAAGGCGGGCGACGTCATCGCCTTCGTCGGCAGCAGCGGCAACAGCACCGGCCCGCACCTGCACTTCGAGATCCGCCCGGCCGGCGGCGGCGCGCCCGTCGACCCGCTGCCGTGGTTCCTCGCCCAGGGCGTCGACCCCCGCTGACCGCGCCCCGCCGGGCCGCACCCACCCCGACCCGCCAAGCCGGCCACCCCGACCCCGGCCCGCCCCGCCGGGCCGGTCGCGCCCACCCCGGCGCGGCGCGGACCCGGGTGGAACCCCGGGCCCGCGCCGCCGGGCCCTACAGCTTCTCCACCGGCGCGTACCGCAGCAGCAGCTGCTTGCGCCCCTCCGTCCCGAAGTCCACCGTGGCCTGCGCCTTGTCGCCGACACCGGCGGTGGCCACCACGGTGCCCAGGCCGAAGGTGTCGTGGGTGACGCGGTCCCCCACCGCCAGGGCCACGACCTCGCGCTCGACCGCCGCACCGGGCCGCCGGGCCGACTGCCCCCAGCCCGCCTTCGGTGAGGCCGTCGCCGCCGCACCGCGCGACGCGCCCCGGGAGGAGCCGCCCGAACCGGCGGACTTCCCGCCCCAGGACGACCCCGAGGAGTACCCGCGCGAGGCCGGCACCGACGCCGCGCCCGTCCGCTTCCACTCCACCAGCGTGTCCGGGATCTCCTCCAGGAACCGCGAGGCCGGGTTGTACGAGGGCTGCCCCCAGGCACTGCGCAGCACCGAACGCGTCAGGTAGAGCCGCTCCCGCGCCCGGGTGAGGCCGACGTACGCGAGCCGGCGCTCCTCCTCCAGCTCCTTGACCTGGTTGAGCGCCCGCATGTGCGGGAAGATGCCGTCCTCCATGCCGGTCAGGAAGACCACCGGGAACTCCAGCCCCTTGGCGGTGTGCAGGGTCATCATCGTGATGACGCCCCGGCCCTCCTCGTCCTCGTCCGGGATCTGGTCCGAGTCCGCGACGAGCGCGACCCGCTCCAGGAAGTCGGCCAGCGAGCCGACCGGCGGCGCGTCGTCCTCCCCCGCGTCGGGCCGCTCGCCCGGGTCCTGCTCGTACTCCAGGGCGACGGAGGCCAGCTCCTGGAGGTTCTCCACCCGCGTCTCGTCCTGCGGGTCCGTGGAGGACTGCAGCTCGGCGAGGTAGCCCGTCTCCTCCAGCACCGCCTCCAGCACCGCGGCGGGCCCGGCACCCGACTCGACGACCTGCCGCAGCCCGGCCATCAGGGCGTTGAACTTCTTCACCGCGTTCGCCGAGCGGGCGGCCATGCCGTACGCCTCGTCGACCCGCTGGAGCGCCTGCGCGAAGGAGATCCGCTCGCGCCCGGCGAGCGCGTCGATCATCGCCTCGGCCCGCTCGCCGATGCCGCGCTTGGGCACGTTGAGGATCCGGCGCAGCGGCACGGTGTCCTCCGGGTTGGAGAGCACCCGCAGGTACGCCAGGGCGTCCCGGACCTCCTTGCGCTCGTAGAAGCGCACCCCGCCGACCACCTTGTACGGCAGGCCGACCCGGATGAACACCTCCTCGAACACCCGGGACTGGGCGTTGGTCCGGTAGAAGATCGCGACGTCGCCGGGCTTGGCCTCGCCCCGGTCGGTCAGCCGGTCGATCTCGTCGGCGATGAACTGGGCCTCGCCGTGCTCGTCGTCCGCGACGTAGCCGACGACCTTCTCGCCGTGGTCGCCGGCCGTCCAGAGCTTCTTCTCGCGGCGGCTGGTGTTCCGCTCGATGACGGCGTTGGCGGCGCTCAGGATGGTCTGCGTGGAGCGGTAGTTCTGCTCCAGCAGGATCGTGGTCGCGTTCGGGTAGTCCTCCTCGAACTGGAGGATGTTGCGGATCGTCGCACCGCGGAAGGCGTAGATCGACTGGTCCGCGTCACCGACCACGCACAGCTCGGCCGGCGGCACCTCGGCCAGCCGTCCGGCGGCCGGGTCCACGTAGTCGCCGTCCACGGTGCGCTTCGGCGCGGTCGCGGCGGAGCCCCCGCTGAGCTCCCGGACCAGCATGTACTGGGCGTGGTTGGTGTCCTGGTACTCGTCGACCAGGATGTGCCGGAACCGCCGCCGGTAGTGCTCCGCGACGTCGGGGAAGGCCTGGAGCAGGTTCACCGTCGTCATGATGATGTCGTCGAAGTCGAGCGCGTTGGCCTCGCGCAGCCGCCGCTGGTAGAGGAAGTAGGCCTCGGCCAGCTTCTTCTCCATCGGGTTGGCCGCCTGGTCGGCGTACGTCTCCTCGTCGATCAGCTCGTTCTTGAGGTTGCTGACCTTGGCCGTGAAGGACTTCGGCGGGAACTGCTTCGGGTCCAGGTCGAGGTCCCGGCAGACCAGGGACATCAGCCGCTGCGAGTCGGCCGAGTCGTAGATCGAGAACGAGGACGTGAAGCCGAGGAGCTTGCTCTCCCGGCGCAGGATCCGCACGCAGGCGCTGTGGAAGGTGGACACCCACATCGCCCGGGCCCGCGGCCCGACCAGCTGCTCGACGCGCTCGCGCATCTCGCCGGCCGCCTTGTTGGTGAAGGTGATCGCCAGGATCTCGCCCGGCTGCACCCCGCGGGCGCCCAGCAGGTGGGCGATCCGGTGGGTCAGCACGCGCGTCTTGCCGGAGCCGGCGCCGGCCACGATGAGCAGCGGCGAGCCCGCGTGCAGGACCGCCTCGCGCTGCGGGTCGTTCATCCCCTCCAGCAGCTGGGCCGGGTCAACCACCGGGCGGGCGGCGCCGTTGCGGTAGAAGGCGTCCCGCTCGGCCTGGGCCGCGTGGTCGGTCTGGAACAGCCCCTCGGGGATCGCCTCCTCGTACGCGTCGTACGGGACGTCGTCCTCGAACGGCGGCGGCTCCTGCGTCGTCGGGGCGGCGGCGGGCTGCTGCTTCGACCCGGCGGCGGGGGCCTCGAAACCGGGGAGCGGGAGGTCGTCAAAGAGGCTACTCATGGCACTCCGAGTCTATGGCCCCGCACTGACAAGCCCGCCCGGCCCGGAGGAATCCGGGTCGGGCGGGCGGCCTCGCGAGGGCCGTCGGCCCTGGCGCGAGCGGCGTCGCGAGGGCCGTCAGACCAGGCGGCGGGCGGTGGCCCACCGGGTCAGCTCGTGCCGGTTGCTCAGCTGGAGCTTGCGCAGCACGGCCGAGACGTGGCTCTCCACCGTCTTCACCGAGATGAACAGCTGCTTCGCGATCTCCTTGTACGCGTAGCCGCGCGCGATCAGCCGCAGCACCTCGCGCTCGCGCTGGGTCAGCCGGTCGAGGTCCTCGTCCACCGGCGGGGTGTCCGTGGCGGCGAAGGCGTCCAGCACGAAGCCGGCCAGCCGCGGCGAGAACACCGCGTCGCCGTCGGCGATCCGGAAGACGGCGTTGACCAGGTCCGTGCCGGTGATCGTCTTGGTGACGTAGCCGCGGGCACCGCCGCGGATCACGCCGATGACGTCCTCGGCGGCGTCCGAGACGGACAGCGCCAGGAACTTCACCTGCTCGCCCATCAGCCCGGCCGAGCGGCGCAGCACCTCGACCCCGCCGCCGCCCGGCAGGTGGACGTCGAGCAGCACCACGTCGGGCCTGGTCTCGGCGACCACGCGGACCGCCGACTCCACGTCGTCGGCCTCGCCGACCACGTCGATGCCGGTGACCTCGGTGCGCCCGATCTCGGCCCGCACCCCCGTCCGGAACATCCGGTGGTCGTCGACCAGTACGACCCGCGCGACCCTCCCCCCGCCCTCGGCCGGGGTCCCTCCCGTCGGCGCTGCGTCAGTCATTCGTTCTCTCCATCTCCAGCTCGACCTCGGTGCCGCCGTCCGGCGCGGGCCGCACCCGTGCGGTGCCGCCGTTGCGCTTCATCCGGCCGATGATCGACTCGCGGACACCCATCCGGTCCTCGGGCACCGTGTCGGGGTCGAAGCCGGGGCCGTGGTCGCGTACGAACACCGACACCGTCTCTCCCTCCACCTCGGCGTAGACCTGGACCGGTCCCCCGCCACCGTACTTGGCCGCGTTGACCGTCGCCTCCCTCGCGGCCTGCATCTGCGCGGCGATCCGCTCGTCCATCGGGCAGTCGCCGACCACGACCAGCTCGACCGGGACGCCGTGCCGGTCCTCGACCTCGGCGACCACCGCGCGCAGGCTCTCCGCCATGGTGTCCGGCGCGTCCTCGGCGACCGCCTCCGGGCGGTAGAGCCAGAGCCGCAGCTCGCGCTCCTGGGCCCGGGCGAGCCGCAGCACCTCCTTCGGGTCCTCGGCCCGGCGCTGGATCAGGGTCAGGGTGTGCAGCACCGAGTCGTGGACGTGGGCCGCGATCTCGGCGCGCTCCTGCGCGCGGATGCGGGCGGTCCGCTCGGCGCCGAGGTCCTGCCACATCCGCAGCGCGTACGGGCCCACCAGCACCAGGACGCCGGCCAGCACCGCCAGCGAGGCCTCCACCACCGAGCCGAGCGTGGAGCCGCTGCCCTGCATGGCGAGGAAGGCGATGGTGCCGGCCACCACCAGCAGCACACCGCCGCCGACCCGGGTGTAGGCCCCGCGCCGCTTCTCGCCCTCCTCCAGGCCGAACCAGCGCTGCCAGCGGGAGTCGTCGGCCTGCCGCCAGACCAGCGCGACACCGACGCCGATCGCCAGCAGCGGCCAGGTGTACGGCCGGGCGGTCTGCACGCCGAGCGCGTTCAGCAGGGCGATCAGCCCGATCACCACCATGACCAGCGCGGCGAGCTGCCCCAGACCGCCCTGGCGCCGCCCGGCCCGCCCCGGGGCGGGCTCCCCGCCCGGCTCGGCCACCGCCGTGGCGGGCTCGCCCTGCAGCGCGTGCTGCAGCAGTTCGCGCAGCCGGCCGATCCAGCCGCGCCGACCCTTGCTCAGCTCCGCCCCCGACGCCCCGGAGGCCTGCCAGGAGCCGGCCGGCACGAAGGCGCCGTTGACGTAGACCCAGTGCGCGCCGCCGCGCTGCGCGGGCTCGCCGATGCCGATCGGCACCACGAACCAGAACGCCGCGTACAGCAGTGCGCCGATCCCCTGCGCGAAGAAGAGCAGCACGAAGGCGACCCGGACCCAGGCGACCGGCAGCCCGAGGTGCACCGCGAGCCCGTGCGCGACGCCGCCGAGCATCCGGCCCTGGGGGCTCCGGTAGAGCCGCCGGTACGGCGGGCGCTCGCTGCCGGGCACGGCCGGGTCGGCGACGGCCGCCGACACGGGGTCGGGGACGAGGGGGCGGGGATCGGTACCGGGTGCTGCCACGGCACCGATGGTTCCACGCACGCGGGCCCGGGCGCATCAGGGTGGAGCCCCCATCCCTCTCAGGGACAAGTCAGGGTACGGACAGGGCTCGCACCGGTTGGGCGGCGCCGCCGGAGCCACCAGGATGGTGGGCATGACCGAGGACCACCGCATCCAGGAGACCGGGACGAGCGCCCCGCCGGCACCCGACCGCCCGCCGCTGAACCGCACCGAGCACCACCGCGTGGTGGCCGGGGTCTGCGGCGGTCTGGGCCGGCACCTGGACATCGACCCGGTGGTCTTCCGGGTGGTGACGGTCGTGCTCTGCCTCTCCGGCGGCCTCGGGCTCTTCCTGTACGGGCTGGCCTGGCTGATCATCCCGACCGAGCCGGTCCCGGACGGCCGGGGCGGCAGCAAGGGCGGCCGCACCGAGCTCCAGCGGGTGCTCACCGGCCGGGTGGACGGCCAGTCGATCGGCGCGGTGCTGCTGACCGTGATCGGCACCGGCGTCTTCTTCGCCTCGATGGGCGACGGGGACACCATGTTCCCGCTGCTGCTGCTCGGGGCCCTGGTCTTCCTGGCGGTCCGCTACGACCCGGAGCGGCGCCACGGCCGGCCGCGCGGGCGCCGGCGCGGCCGGGACCGGCGGCACGGCCCGTACGACCGGTGGTTCCCGGAGGCCGAGCCGGCCCCCGCCGACCACTCCTGGCCGCGCACCGACGAGGGCGAGCGGGCCCGCGAGCGGCACGCCCGGGAGCGGGCATCCGGCACGGTGCCGGCCGACACCCCGCACGCGGGCCCGAGCGGCTACCTGTGGGACCCCCGCCACCCCGAGCGCAACCCGTACGGCGCAACCGCCACGCCTCCTCCCGGCGGCCCCGCGCAGCCCTGGTGGCAGCGCCCCGACCTGCCCGAGGGCGACCCGCTGCGCAAGGGCGGTCCGGCCGCCCCGGCGCCGCCGCGGCCGGTGGTGGTGCACCGCCGGCACGAGCGCTCGCCGCTCGGCCTGATCGGGCTGCTCCTGGCGGTCGGCGCGGCCAGCGCGGTCTGGTCGGCCTCCGCCCACGGCGGCGCCGAAGTGGTGACCGGCACGGTACTGGCCACCGCGCTGCTGGTGGTCGGGCTGACCCTGCTGGTGGCCGCCAAGTTCGGCCGGGCCCGCCGGCTGGTCGTCCCGGGCCTGCTGCTCACCCTGGCGCTGGCGTTCACCCACGGCTCGTCGTTCTCGGTCCAGAACGCCGTCGGCGACCGCGACTGGACGGTCGTCTCGGCGGGCGACCTGGACGACCGGTACACGCTCGGACTCGGCAACGGCCGGCTGGACCTCAGCGGGCTGGACCCGGCCGGTGCCACCCTGCACAGCACCGTCGACCTCGGCGCGGGGCAGCTCACCGTGGTGGTGCCGCCGGACGTGACGGTGAGCCTGGACACCAGGGTCGGGCTGGGCAACGTCAAGGTGCCCGGGTCGGACGAGGTCAGCGGCAACAGCTCCCGCGGCTTCCAACTGCACCCGGTGAACGGTCAGGCATCCAAGGGCACGCTCGTCCTCTCGCTGAGGGTCGGGCTCGGCGACATCAAGGTGGTCCAGTCGTGAGGAAGCACCAGCTCGACCTGTTCTCGCTGATCGCGGGAGGCCTGTTCACCGTGATCGCGGTGCTCTACCTGGTGGCGGCGATCAACGACGTCTCCGTGAACGGCCGGATCGTCATCCCGGTGACCTTCATCGTGCTCGGCGTCGGCGGGCTGGCCGGGGCGGTCGCGGCGGCGGTGCGGCGCGGCCGTCCGGAGCCGCGGGACCAGGACGCGCCCTGACGGGCGCGCCCCGGCGGGGGCCGCGCAGCTCAGCTCTGCAGCGGCCCGAGGTTCAGCTTGTCGCCGTCCTTGGTGACCCCGTACCGGGGCAGCGGCTTGGTGGCCGGGCCGTTGACCACCGCGCCGGTGGCCGCGTCGAACCGGGAGCCGTGGCACGGGCAGTAGAACTGGCCGTTCTTCGGCGCGTCGACCGCGCAGCCGGAGTGCGTGCAGATCGAGGAGAGCCCGCAGTACTGGCCGGCCTTGGGCTGGACGATGTAGACCGCGTCACCGGTGGCCGGGTCCTTGACCTGGGCCGAGCCGCCGACCGGGACGCTCGCGGCGTCCACCGAGACGGGCGGTCCGGCGGGCGCCGGCGCGGCCGAGGGGCCGACGGCCTTCTTGTCCCGGCCGAAGGTGGCGGTCAGCGAGCCGGTGAGCAGCCCGGCGCCGCCGATCGCGACGGCCGCGATCCCACCGTCCATCAGGGCCCGCCGCCGGACGTGCTGCTCGCGCAGCCCGCGCTCGCGGTCCCGGGCGGCCCGCCGGGCCAGGTAGCCGTCCAGCGAGAGGTACGGGGTGCCGGCCAGCACCAGCGGGGTCCAGGCCATCAGGTAGGCCAGGTCGTTGCCAAGGTAGTACGGCGAGACGTTCCAGCTGACGGTCAGCCAGAGGCTCAGGTTGATCAGCGCGCCGCCGAGCGCCGCGACCCGGCCCCAGAGGCCGAGCAGGGTGCCGAGGCCGACCGCCAGCTCGCCGAAGGCGACGGCGAGCGCGAACAGGGTCGGCGCGTCGAGCGCGGCTCCGAGCAGGAACGAGATCGGGCTGGAGCCCTTGGCCGCCTGGGTCTGCGAGACGAACGACGCCGGGTCGCCCGCGCCGGCCAGGTAGTGCGAGTCGGCGAGCTTGTCCAGCGCCGCGTAGACGAAGGTGACGCCCAGGAAGATCCGCAGCGGCAGCAGCGCGTACCGGGAGGCGGCCGCCTTGCGCTGGGCCAGTCGCCCGGCCCTGCCGCCGCCCGCCGCCACCGCGCCGGTCACCGTGGAGTCGCCCGCCGCCGTGGAGCTGCTGGTCGCCACGGAGCTGCTGGCCTCCGACATCCCTCACACCTTCCTTCACGGCCCGCCATCACCTGACAGGTCCGGTCCGCATTCTGCACGCTCGTGAGCGCTTTCGGTGGGAGATCCCACCCGGCGGGCGCCCGGTGCCCCGGTCCGCCACCGCGAACGGCCGCGCCGTCGCTCCCTTGTGTACGGGAACGACGGCGCGGCCGTTCAACGCCGGTTCAGGGCCGGCGGGGAGTGCCTACTCCCACTCGATGGTGCCCGGCGGCTTGCTGGTGCAGTCCAGCACCACGCGGTTCACATCGGCGACCTCGTTGGTGATCCGGGTGGAGATCTTCGCCAGCACGTCGTACGGCAGGCGCGACCAGTCCGCCGTCATGGCGTCCTCGGAGGAGACCGGGCGCAGCACGATCGGGTGGCCGTACGTCCGGCCGTCGCCCTGGACGCCGACGCTGCGGACGTCCGCGAGCAGCACCACCGGGCACTGCCAGATCTCACGGTCCAGGCCGGCCGCGGTCAGCTCCTCGCGGGCGATCGCGTCGGCCTCGCGGAGCAGGTCCAGGCGCTCCTCGGTGACCTCGCCGACGATCCGGATGCCCAGGCCGGGGCCCGGGAACGGCTGGCGCTGAACGATCTCCTCCGGCAGGCCGAGCTCCTGGCCGACCATCCGGACCTCGTCCTTGAAGAGCTTGCGCAGCGGCTCGACCAGCTGGAACTGCAGGTCCTCGGGCAGGCCGCCGACGTTGTGGTGGGACTTGATGTTGGCGGTGCCGGTACCGCCGCCGGACTCCACCACGTCCGGGTACAGGGTGCCCTGGACCAGGAAGTCCACGGACTCGCCGTGCTCGCCGGCCTCGGCAACGATCTCGGCCTGGGCCTGCTCGAAGACCCGGATGAACTCCCGGCCGATGATCTTGCGCTTCTCCTCCGGGTCGCTGACGCCCTTCAGCGCGTTCAGGAAGCGCTCCTGCGCGTCGACGACCTTCAGCTGCACACCGGTGGCCGCGACGAAGTCCTTCTCGACCTGCTCGGTCTCGCCCTTGCGCATCAGGCCGTGGTCGACGTAGACGCAGGTCAGCTTCGTGCCGATGGCCTTGTTGACCAGGGCGGCCGCGACCGCGGAGTCCACGCCGCCGGAGAGGCCGCAGATGGCGCGCTTGTCGCCGACCTGGGCGCGGATCAGCGCGACCTGCTCGTCGACCACGTTGCCGGTGGTCCAGGTCGGCGCGATGCCGGCGCCGCGGTAGAGGAAGTGCTCCAGGATCTGCTGGCCGTGGTCGGAGTGCAGCACCTCGGGGTGGTACTGCACGCCGTAGAGGCGGGCCTCGTCGTTCTCGAAGGCCGCGACCGGGACCACCCCGGTGGAGGCGGTGACGGTGAAGCCCTCGGGCGCGGCGGAGCAGGCGTCGCCGTGCGACATCCACACCGAGTGCTGCGCCGGGACGCCCTCGAACAGGGTCGAGCCGGTGCGGGAGACCGTCAGCGGGGTGCGGCCGTACTCACGCGCACCGCTGTTGTCGACGGTGCCGCCGAGCGTCTTGGCCATCAGCTGGAAGCCGTAGCACATGCCGAAGACCGGCACCCCGGCCTCGAAGATCGCGCGGTCGAGCTGCGGCGCGCCCTGCTCGTAGACCGACGAGGGACCGCCGGAGAGGATGATCGCCTTCGGGTTCTTGGCGAGCATCTCCGCGACCGGCATGCTGCTCGGCACGATCTCGCTGTAGACCCGGGCCTCACGCACCCGACGGGCGATGAGCTGGGCGTACTGGGCACCGAAGTCGACGACCAGGACGGTGTCGGTCTCAGGCGCGGACTGGTCGGGAATAGCAGAGGACACGGACGGCCTTCCGGCAGCGGTATCTAGAGGTGTCGCGGAGCACGCCCCCGGAGGGACGGCGGCGACGGGCGGGGGTCTGGGCACGAGTCTACCGGGCTGGCCGGTTTCACTCGTCTGCACGTCCAGGAGACCGTGACCGGCCGGGCGGCCGCTTCGTTGCATCTGACGAACGCACGACCGCGCCGCGCCCGCCAGGTGCGCCGCCTCCGCCCCGGCAGGGGCGCCGCCGTGCGGGCTAGCAGGACCACGCGTGGAGCTCATCCCAGTCCACCGGCGCGCGTGGCGCAGCCGCTGTCCCGGCCCCGCCGGGAGCGCTGCGCCGTGGGACCGCGCGCGGGTGCAGCGGCCGGCCAGCAGGGGACAGCGACCCCGGCCGTGACTGGACACCCAAGGAGGTGGGGCGGCCGGCCCCGGGGACGCCCGGGTACCGGCCGCCGCACCCCGGCGCGCCCCGGGCGCGCACCGTTCACCGTCCCCGCGCCACCGTGCGCTTCCCTGTGCGCTGCAGCACCACCACTACGCACGGTGATCATCGACAGCGCCTGCCCCGCGCCTCCCGGCGGACCGCCGAGCCGGTCCGAACGGCCGCCGCGCCCCGGCCGGGACGAAAATGGACTGTGCCGAATCATGCCGAATCGGTTGCAGAGCAAGCCCTTCGTCCAGCACGATGCTGCTTGGAAGAGGTTCTCCCGGCAACCGAAGGCCCCCGCGGAGTGCCGTCCCGATGCCTCCGAGCCCCGCGATGGCAACGATTATCACCTCACGCTCCGTGAGCGAGAGTCCGGTGCAGGCATGCGCGCCGGCCCGCCCCGCCGCGTGCGTACCCGCCCTGCGCGACCGGCCCACCTCATGCCGGTGCCGCGCCGGCACCACCCAGAAGCCATTCGACGCGACGGCGCTCCTCCCCCGGCGCCGTCACCCCCAGCACCGGCGCAGCCCTGACGCCGAGTGCTGAGCGACAAAGGGCCCCGTTCCCCCGCGGGGCCCTTTGCCCTGTTCGGGGGCGGAGCGCCCGGTTCCGCACCGCTCCGGCCGCGCCACCGCTGCCGGCCACGCCACCGCCGCCGGCCCGCGACCGCGTTCCGGCGGCGGTCGGCCGAGCCGCACGGACACGTGAGGGGCGCGCGGCTGCTGGCCACGCGCCCCTCGACCGCTACTGCTGCTTGCGCCAGACGCTCGGGTCGACCGGCTCGTCCTCGCCCGGCGACCGCGCGGGCGGCACCCCGCCGGACGGCGTCGCCGGCGGCTCCTCGTGCGAACCGATCACCTCGCTCACCCCCGGCCGCAGATCGGGTGCCGGCGCGATCCCCGACTCCTGCGGCGCGCGGGCCGGAGCGGGCGCCCCCTGGTACGGCGCGTCCTGCGGCGCCGCGCCGGGCACCGCCTGGGCCCGGCCGCCGCCCGTGGCCGCCAGCAAGGGCGGCACCGCCAGCGCGCCGATCGCCGCCCAGATCACATTGACCGCCAGCACGGTGGCGAAGGCCAGCCCCACCGCGTACTCGGCGCCGAACTCCCGCTGCCGCCCGGAGTACGTCGTGGTGGAACTCGTCGAGACCACCGCGCCGGCGATCGCCATCAGCAGGCTGAGTCCCGCCGCGTACACCACCGCCAGCCGGAGCCGGTCGGCCGCGTCCAGCCGCCGCCGGTACGCCGTCCACCCGAGGAAGGCCACCGCGGCCAGCGCGAGCAGGCCGGTCCACCGCCAGTCGGCGCTCTCCCCGTGCAGGTCGAAGAAGGAGAACTCGCCGTTGTCACGCGAGCCGGACTCCCAGTCCGGGTCCGCGGTGGAGGGGCTCCCACCGCTGTCCACCTTCAGCGTCGCCGCCGACCCCAGGCCGAGCAGCAGCAGACCGACGTTCGGCAGCACGGCCAGCGAGGCGCCGGCCTCGCCGCCCTCGCCCTGGACGGCGATCAGCACGAAGCCGACCAGCGAGGCGAGTCCGATCGTCATCGTCAGCGCACGGCCCGCCGCCAGCGCGGCCACCGCCCAGCCGCGTACCGCCCGGTTGCGCCAGGCCGCCCAGCGCAGCGCGTCCGTCCCGTGGACGGCGAACGCCACCAGCCCGGCCAGCAGCGCCGTCCAGCCGACCGCCTGGAGCCAGCCGGAGTCGGCCGAGTACGTCACACCGCCCAACGAGCCGGCGTAGTCGTCCACGTCGAACCGGCCGTCGGAGGTCCCCGGGTGCCAGTCGGCGCCGGCGACCAGGCCGATCAGCAGGGTCACCGCCGCCGCGGCCACCGCGGTCCGCAGCGCCTCGGCGGCCGCCTGCCGGCTGGTCCACTGCTCACCGGTACCGGCCTGGCGACGGCGCGCGGCGGACCGCAGACCGATCCAGAGCGCGAGCAGCCAGAGCGCGGTGACCGTCATCGGCACCGCCCGGACGAGCGCCTCGCCGCCACCGTCCCCGTACCGGCCCCCGCCGGTGAAGCCCAACTCGAACGGTGCGCCGAGGGCGGCCAGCGCGAGGGCCAGCGCACCACCGAAGCGCTCGCCGAAGGACGGCGCCCGGAACAGGTAGAAGAAGGTGTAGTCGTCCGGGACCGCCGCGATCAGCGCCGCCAGGAACAGCACCGCGGTCGGCGCGACCATCACCTTGAACGCCGGCCGCCAGTCCGCGCCGGTCAGCCCCCGCAGGACGGCCGGGCGCGCGGTGGCCGGGTCGTAGGGCCGGCCGGTGCCCCAACTGCCCACCGCCGGCGGCGCGAAGGCGGGCGGGGCCGGTGGTGCGGCGGGCGGCGGAGGCGTGAACCCGGCGGGCGGTGCCGCGGGCGGGGCGGGCGGCGGCGGGGGCGGCGGCAGCAGCGGCCGCCCGCACGAGGCACAGCCGAGCGCCCCCTCCCCCGAAGCCGCGCCGCACGATGCGCAGATGGCCATGGACCCCGAACCCCCCGTGAACGGTTGCTCCCTGGTCCCCCCAGGGAGCCCGTTTATCCCATCGTGCCCGGACGGCTGTCAACCGGCACCGGCCACGGCTGCCACTCGGACCGGCGGAGCGTCAGGAGACTTCCGGGTCACCCTTCTTGGGCACCACCGGAACGGCGAGCAGCGGCAGTCGCAGCGCACCGAAGGCCTCGGCCGGCACGGCCGGACGCACCGGCGCCACCGCCGCGACCCGCCGGTAGGCCTCGCCCGGAGCCGGGCGGCCGTCCGCCTCGCCCTTGTTGGGCCACATCGACATGGCCCGCTCGGCCTGCGCGGTGATCGTCAGCGAGGGGTTCACCCCGAGGTTGGCGGAGACCGCGGAACCGTCCACCACGCTGATCCCGGGGTGGCCGTGGAGCCGGTGGTACGGGTCGACCACGCCGGTCTCGGCGGAGTCGCCGATCGGGCAGCCGCCGAGGAAGTGGGCGGTCATCGGGATGTCGAAGATCTCGCCGACGGTGCTGCCCGCGAACCCGTTGATCTCGGCGGCCAGCGCCTGGGCGCCCTGCTCGGCCGCCGGGATCCAGCTCGGGTTGGGCGCGCCGTGGCCCTGGGTGGAGGTCAGCTGGCCCTTGCCGAGGCCCTTGGTCTTCAGCGAGACGGTGATCGAGTTGTCCAGCGACTGCATCACCAGGCCGATGATGGTCTTCTCCGACCAGCGGTGCTGGTTCATCGACCGCGCGAAGGTCACCGGGTGGCGGGCCGCCGTGCCCAGGTAGCGCAGCCAGCGGGGGCCCTTCCCGCCGCCCTTGACCTGCATGATGGACAGCGCGCCCATCGCGTTGGAGCCCTTGCCGTAGCGCACCGGCTCGATGTGGGTGTTCGCGTCCGGGTGGATCGAGGAGGTGATCGCGACGCCCTTCGTGAAGTCCGCCCGGCTGCCGTAGCGCCGGTCGGTCGTCTGCGCGCCGACCAGCGCCTCGGAGTTCGTCCGGGTCAGCTCGCCGAGCCGGGCGGAGAGCCGCGGCAGGTGGCCGCCGTCGCGCATCCGGTGCAGCAGCGACTGGGTGCCGTAGGTGCCGGCCGCGACCACCACCCGGGCGGCGGTGATCGTCCGCGCGCCCGCCTTGACCCGGTCGGTCGTGGAGCGGGCGTCGGTCCGGCGGACGTCCACCGCGAAGCCCTCTCCGTGCTCGCGGATCCGGGCCACCGTGGTGAGCGGGTGGATCTCGGCGCCACCGCGCTCGGCCAGGTACAGGTAGTTCTCGGTGAGCATGTTCTTGGCCCCGTGCCGGCACCCGGTCATGCACTCGCCGCACTCCACGCAGGCCCGCCGGGCCGGGCCGGCCCCGCCGAAGTACGGATCGGCCACCTCCTCGCCGGGCGCCGCCCCGACCGCGCCGTCGGAGTCCTTCCCGTCGCCGAAGAAGACCCCGACCGGGGCCAGGTGGAAGGTGTCCCCGACGCCCATCTTCTCGGCGGCCGCCTTCAGATGGACGTCGGACGGGGTGACGGTCGGGTTGAGCCGGACCCCGAGCATCCGCTGCGCCTGGTCGTAGAACGGCGCCAACTCCTCCTGCCAGTCCGTGATGTGGCGCCACTGGCGGTCCTCGAAGAACGCCTTCGGCGGCACGTACAGGGTGTTCGCGTAGTTCAGCGAGCCGCCGCCGACCCCGGCGCCCGCCAGGATCATCACATTGGCCAGCAGGTGGATCCGCTGGATGCCGTACAGGCCGAGCCTGGGCGCCCACAGGTACTTGGCGAGGTCCCAGGAGTTCCGGGGCAGTTCGTCGCGCTCGAAGCGCCGCCCGGCCTCCAGGACGGCGACCCGGTAGCCCTTCTCGGTCAGCCGCAGCGCGGAGACCGAACCACCGAAGCCCGAGCCGATCACGACCACGTCGTAGTCGAAGTCCGCCTCGTCGCGGGACGCCACCATGTGCCACTGCTCCTTCGGGATACGAACGGACTTCGGGGCCGGGCGCCCGGGCCGGGCGGCTCCGCCGGTCGGTCCGGCCCTCGGGCCGGACCGGAGGGGACTACTTGAACCGCAGCGCCTTCAGGACCCGCAGCCCGCCGGTGAACACCGCGGCGAACTGCCGGTCGTCCAGGCCGAAGGCGGGCGCGAGCGGCATCACCCGCTGGCTGGCGATGGTCTGCGCCTCGGTGAACCGCAGGATGCCCTCGGCACCGTGCCGCCGGCCGAGCCCGGACTCGCCCATCCCGCCCATCGGCGAGCCGACCGAGCCGTACGCCGCCGCGTAGCCCTCGTTGACGTTGACCGTGCCGGTACGCAGCCGCGCCGCGATCGCCCGGCCGCGCCGGCCGTCCTTCGTCCAGACGCTGGAGTTGAGCCCGTACGGCGTGGAGTTGGCGATGGCCACCGCCTCGTCCTCAGTGTCGAAGCGGTACACCGAGACCACCGGGCCGAAGGTCTCCTCGGAGCAGACCGCCATCTCCGGCGTGACCCCGTCCAGGATGGTCGGCTCGTGGAAGAACGGGCCGAGGTCCGGCCGGGCGCGGCCACCGGCCACCACCGTGGCGCCGGCCTTGACCGCCTCCTCCACGTGCCGGGTGGTGGCGTCCAGCTGTCGCACCGAGACCAGCGACCCCATGTCCGCGCCGTAGGCGAGGCCGCCGCCCAGCCGCAGCGCACGGGTGCGCGCGGCGAACTTCGCCAGGAACGCGTCGGCCACCGAGCGGTGCACCAGCAGCCGCTCGATCGAGATGCAGAGCTGGCCGGCGGAGGAGAAGCAGGCCCGGACGGCGCCCTCGGCGGCCCGGTCGAGGTCGGCGTCGGCGAGCACCAGCATGGCGTTCTTGCCGCCGAGTTCGAGCGAGGCGCCGACCAGCCGGGCGGCGGCGCGCTGGGCGACCTCGCGGCCGGTGCGGGTGGAGCCGGTGAACGAGACGTAGTCGGCGTGCTCGACGACGGCCGGCCCGACCACCGGGCCGTCACCGATCACGATCTGCCAGAGGTCGGCCGGCAGCCCGGCCTCGATCAGCAGCTCGCGGGCCCAGAGCGCGGTCAGCGCGGTCTGCGTGTCCGGCTTGTTGACCACCGCGTTGCCCGCCACGAAGGCGGGCAACGCGTCGCCGATGGACAGCTCCAGCGGGTAGTTCCAGGGCGAGATGTGCCCGATCACGCCCTTGGCGCGGCGGGCCTCGACCGCCCGGGTGAGCACCGGCAGCGCCCCGCCGTGCCGCTTGTCGCGCAGGTACCCGTGCGCGGCGCGCCCGTAGTGCCGGGCCGCCATGGCGACGGCCAGCACCTCCTCGAAGGCGTGCAGCCGGGCCTTGCCGGTCTCCGCCTGGATGAGGTCCAGGACCTCCTCCTGGCGCTTGAGCAGCAGGTCGTGGAAGCGCAGCAGGACGGCGGCGCGGCGGCGGACCGGCAGCGCGGCCCAGACCGGCTGGGCGCGCCGGGCCAGCTCGTAGGCGACCTCGACGTCGGCCGGGGTCGAGCGCGGCAGGGCGGCCAGCGGCTCACCGGTCAGCGGGGCGACGGTCTCCACCAGGTCCGGCTCGCCCGCCGCGGTGACCCCGGCGGCGAGGCGGGTGACCAGGGAGGGCGGAACGGCCGTGGCGACGGTACGGCCGCCGCCGGGGGCGGCGGGGTTGCGGTCCGCGGCGCCGGCGCCGGGCTGCTCGGAGACCGTGGCATCTGCTGTGAGGTCCGTCATGGGGCGCAGCCTAGGCGCTCGGCGGCCGGTTCGGTACCCGTCGGTAACAAGAATGTCGGCGCGCCGCGGCGCGGCCGGGAGCCCGCCGACCCGGTGGGGCGACGGCTCAGCGGGTGGGCGTGAAGTCCTTGAGCACCGCGTTGAACCGCTGCTCCCCCTCCGGCCAGTCCTTGTCCGTGTCCGGGCTGGAGAGGTAGATGGCGTAGCCCGTCCCGTCGCGGTCGATGAACTCCGCCTCTATCGCCCGCCGCCGGCCGCCCTCCTTGGCCGCGTAGCTGAACTCCCAGACCGCCGCGTCGTGGCCGTTCACCAGGACGCTGGTCAGCTTGTGCTGGCGGTACTCCTTCAGCTTCGAGACCGTGGTCTCCATCTGCCGCAGGTGCTCCAGCGGCTTGACCGACTGGCCGACGGTGACGGCGAACTGGAGGTAGTGGGTCTTGTTGTCCGGGCTGTAGAAGATCTGGTTCGCGGTGTCGGTGCTGCGCTGCCAGGCCGGGGTGGCCACCGGCAGCGGGAACCGGAAGCCCGCCGGGTCGTCCACCCAGCGGTAGCCGGTGGGCGGGGGATCGGTGTCGCCGGACGCGGTGGGCTGCGGCGTCCCGGAGCCGGTGGCGGTCGGGGAGGGACCGGGCTCCGGGGCTCCCCGGTCACGGGTCGCGAGGAAGGTCGCCCCGGCGGCCACCACCGCGACGGTCAGGGCGATCGCGACGACCCGCAGCACGGCCCGGCGCCTCGCCGGGCCACGCGCGGGCGAAACGGAGTGCGCTCCCGGCGTGGGCGTGGCGGCGTGCGCTCCCGACATGGGGGTGGCGGCGTGCGCTCCCGACATGGGCGTGGCGGCGTGCGCCCCGGACAGCACGGCCGGTCCGGCGGGCCCCAGCGGCCCCGTACCCGGCCGCTCGGCGTCCACCGCGGCGTGTACCGGTGGCTGCGGCGTGGTCGGCCCCTCGGAGTCGACGGCCGGGACCGGCCCGGCCGGCGCGTCGGTGCGGTCGACCACCGGCACCGACTGGGTGGGCGTCTTGACCGGCGCGACGGGCTTGAAGCCCATGGTGTGCCCGGCCTTCACCTCGGCCAGCATCCGGGCCGCCTCGTCCGCGCTCGGCCGCTCGGCCGGGTCCTTGGCCATCAGCGCGGCCAGCACCGGCCCCAGCGCCCCGGCCCGCCGCGGCTCCGGCAGCGGCTCGCCGACCACCGCGGCCAGCGTGGTCAGCGGCGAGGTCCGGCGGAACGGCGAGTCGCCCTCCACGGCCGCGTACAGCGTCGCCCCGAGGCCCCACAGGTCGGAGGCCGGGCCCGGCCGCTCGCCCTGGGCGCGCTCCGGCGCCAGGTAGTCCGGCGAGCCGACCAGGTCGCCCGGCCGGGTCAGCTCGGTCGAGCCCTCGAAGGTCGCGATGCCGAAGTCCAGCAGCACCACCCGCCCGGTGCCGCGCTCCAGCAGCACGTTGGCCGGCTTCACGTCCCGGTGCAGCACGCCCAGCTGGTGCCCGCGGTGCAGCGCGGCCAGCACCTGGCCGCCGACCTCGGCGGCGGCGCGCGGCGAGAGGGTGCCGTCCTGGCTGATCACATCGGCCAGTGAGCGGCCGTCGACCAGCTCCATCACGATCCACGGCTTGCCGTCCTGCTCCAGCACGTCGTGGACGGTGATCACGCCGGGGTGCTTGATCCGGGCGGCGGCGCTGGCCTCGCGCTTCATCCGGGCGTTCAGGATCTGCAGCTCCTCCTCGGGGAGGTGGCTGACGGTCAGCTCCTTGACCGCGACCTCGCGGTCCAGCATCCGGTCCCAGGCCCGCCAGACCGTGCCCATGCCGCCCCGGCCGAGCCGGTCGCCCAGCTCGTAGCGCCCGGCCAGCAGCCGCTCACCCTCGGCCGTCCCCGGCCGGTCCTGCACGCCCATCGGCGACCGCTCCCCCTCCTCCACCTGCCGTCACCGCGACGGAGGGCCCGGTACAGACCACATTTCGAACAGCTCTCACGGCACACCCTAGGCGCACCGCCCGGCCCCCGGTAACCTCCCCCGGCCGCAGGAGGGACGGGGGCGGCCCGGCGGGCACCGTCAGCCTGCGAACATCACCACGGCGGCCACCCCGAGCACCAGCAGCAGGAACACCCCGCCGACCAGGACCGGGCCCAGCAGGGCGGGTGGCAGCAACGGCTTCCGGGCGGGTGGCGGACCGGCGTCGGGCGCCGCCTCCGGGCGCGGGGCGCCGCGGCCGCGCCGGCGCGGGTTCAGCGGTACCAGCGGTCCCTCCGGCCGGAGTTCGAGCGCCCGGGCCGCGCGCTCCTCGTCGACCGGCTCCGGGGCACCCGCCAGCAGGTCCGCCAGCTCCCGCCGGATCCCCTCCGCCCCCGGCCGCAGCGCCGGATCGGGCTGCAGCAGCCGCTCGACCAGTGGCGCCAGCGGCCCGCAGACCGTCGACGGCTCCCGCCGGCCGTCGCGCACCGCGGTCACCAACTCGGGCACCCCCTGGTCGGGGTACGGCGAGCGGCCCGTCACCAGCCGGTGCAGCAGCACGCCGAGCGCCCAGCAGTCCCCGGCCGGGCCGCCGTCCAGCGGCCAGCGCTCCGCCACCGCACCGACCAGGGTGGCCCGGACCTCGTACCGGCGGCGGCCGCCGGGCCCGCCCAGCTCCTCCGCCAGCGCCTCCTCCGCCACCCCCGGGAGCAGCCCGCCCAGCAGGGCCGCACCGTCCTCGCAGACCAGGACGGACTCGGCGGTCAGGTTGCCGTGCGTGAGCCCGGCCTCGTGCAGCGCCCGCAGCGCGCCGGCCAGGTCCGCCGCCAACTCGGCCGCCCGGTACGGCGCGACCGGTCCGGCGGCGGCCAGGTCGGCCAGCAGCACCCCGGCCGGCCACTCCTCGACCGTCCGGAGCAGGTCACCCTCGACGAACGCGCCGACGCCCTGCAGCAGCCTCGGGTGCACGGGCGCGGCCGAACCGACCTCGGCCACCCGGCGGACCAGCCGCTCGCTCTGCTCGGGCATCGGGCCGTCCGGATCGTCCGAGTCGTGACCGCTCGTCAGCAGCGCGGGAAGCTCCAGCGCGCGCAGCAGGACGGTGGCTCCCGTCCGCTCGTCCACCGCGAGTGCCCGCAGCGCCTCCGGACGGTCCGTCAGTCGGTAACGCCCCGCCAGTACCTGACCCGGACCCGCTCGCATGGGTGTTCCTCTCGCTCACCGCCCAGCCTAGGCCCTGACCGGCCGAACCTCGCCGGGTGCGCGGCGACCGGCCCAACGGGGCCGCGTCGACGACCGCATTACGCTCGTTCCATGGACTGGACCGATCTGATCGACGCGGCCTTCGACGTGGCCGGCAACAGCAACCGTGACAACCGGGCCGAGGCCCTGCGCACCGTCGAGGCGAACGTCGTGCCCGACGAGAAGCCGGTCGCCTCCACGGCCGGGCGCCACCCCGACCACTTCCGCAAGGGCGTACTGGTCCTCACCACCCAGCGGCTGCTCTTCCTGAAGGACGGCAAGCCGCCCGTCCCGGTTCCGCTCTCCGCGGTGACGGACGCGACCGTCAACCGGAGCAGGCTCAACGGCGAGGTGCTGCTGGTGGTCGCGCTCACCGGCTCGCACCGCTTCGAGGACGTGGTCAAGGCCGAGGTGTTCGCCGAGCAGATCCGGGCCACCGCCCGGCTGGTCCGCGAGGCCGCGGCGAAGTCCCCGGCCGCACCCGCCGGCGCCCCGGCCGTCGCGCCGGCCGCCTCCGGCACCGAGCTGCTGGACCAGTTGGAACGGCTGGCCGCCCTGCACACCGCGGGGGCGCTCACCGACGAGGAGTTCAGCCGCGCCAAGCAGCGCCTGATCGGCTGACCACCGCCGGCCGGGCCCGGCCTCGGGCCCGGCCGGCGGAGCCGCCTACGGTGCGGGCTGGAAGGTGTCGAAGGCGACCTGACGGGCCTGCACGCTCGCCGGCGTGCCCCAGTCCGCGTCCGGGGTGATCCAGTAGATCGAGTACCCGTACTTGGCCGGAGTGCCGGTCACGAAGCCCCGGTTGAGCGAGTGCATCCTGGGCGTGCCGTTGGTCCACTCCCAGTCGGCGGAGTTGGCCCAGTCCCGGTAGGTGATGGCCTGCAGCTGCACCCGCTGGTAGTTGCTGACCTGGGCGCGCAGCCCCGGCTCGGACTCCTGCCAGTCGGCGACCGCGCTCGGGCCCGGGGTGGTGGTCCACTCGATCTTCAGGGTGCTGCCGTTGCCCTTGAAGACCCGGCGGATGGACTCCGAGCCGGCGGGCTGCAGCCAGTCCGGCAGGACGATCGAGAAGCCGGTCGGGTCCTTGTACTCGTGGTACCCGGCGGGTACCGCCGCGCCGGGAGCCGCCGGGGCGGGCGGCACGGCGGCGGGCTGGGTCGCGGGCGCGGCGGCCGGAGTGGTCTCGGCCGGAGCCGCCCCGCTCCCCGCCGGGGTCGTCGCGGCCGGTGCCCCCGGCGCCGGCGTACCCGGCGCGGCGCTGCCGGGCCCCGCGGTGGCGGCCGCCGGAGTGTCGGGTGCAGAGGAACCGGTCACGGCGGCCGGGGAGGTGGCGCCCGCGCCGTTGGCCGCGCCGCCGTCGGCGTCGCCGAAGGCCCGGACCATCGCCACCGCCCCGGCGATCAGCAGCAGCACCACCACGACGGTCACCACGGCGAGCCGCCGCCGGCCCTTGCGCGGATCGGCGCCGGCGGCCTGGGTCGCCCCGAGGGTCCACTCGCTGGTCACCGGCCGGATCGGCTCCGCCGCGGGCGCGGCGGCGGCCCCGGCGGCGGGCTTCGCGCTGTCCTCGGCGGGCTCGGCGTCCTTGGCCCGGCTGCCCACCCGGACGGTGCCGAGCAGCCCGCCGATCGTGCGCCGGGAGGTCTCCCCGCCCGTCGGCTTCGCCGTGGCGCCGCCCTCGGAGTCGCCTCCCCCGGCTTCGTCGGCCGCGGGCTCCCCGGCGGCCGCCTTCACCGGCATCGCGTGCTCGGTGGTCGACTCCGCCCGGGTGGTCGCGTCGGCCACCACCCGCTTGAGCAGCGAGCGGGTCTGCGAGGCGTCCAGCCGCTCGGCCGGGTCCTTCGCCAGCAGCCCCTCGATGACCGGCCGCAGCGGCCCGGCGTTGAACGGCGTGCCGAGCTCCTCCGTCATCACCGCCGTCAGGGTGGCGAGCGCCGAACCCCGGTCGTACGGCGGCCGGCCCTCGACCATCGCGTACAGCGTGCCGCCCAGCGACCAGAGGTCGGCCGGCGGCCCGGGCTTCTGCCCGCGGGCCCGCTCCGGGGATATGTACGAGGGCGCGCCGACCAGCATGCCGGTCGAGGTCACCGAGGCGTCGCCCTCCACGCTGGCGATGCCGAAGTCGGTGAGCACCACCCGGCCGTCCTCGCCGATCAGCACGTTCGACGGCTTCACGTCACGGTGCAGGATGCCGTGCGCGTGCGCGGCGACGAGCACCCCCAGCACGTCCAGCGCGATCTCGGCGGCCCGGCCGGGCGACAGCGGCCCGTCCTCCTTGATCACGTCCGCCAGCGAGCGGGACTCCACCAGCTCCATGACGATCCACGGCCGGTCGTCCTCCTCGACGACGTCGAAGACGGTGACGGCCGAGCTGTGCCGGATCCGGGCGGTGGCCTTGGCCTCGCGCAGTGTCCGGACGATCAGCCGGTGCTTCTCGTCCTCGTCGACGCTGCCGTTCATCCGCAGTTCCTTGACCGCGACGATCCGGCCCAGCATCTCGTCCTCGGCACGCCACACGGTGCCCATGCCGCCGCGCCCGAGCACCGCGTCCAGCCGGTAGCGTCCGGCCAGGAGGCGGCCGGTGGAGCCCTGCGCCTGGGTCATTCGGAACGTTCCCCCATGTGCTGCTGGCGGTCGAGGTGACGGCGCGTCGGCCCGGCGCGGGCCCGAACGCCAAGCCTCCATCATCCCCTGTCCCGAGGGCCCGCGACCACCCGGCCCCCGGCCAGCCTGGAGACGGACCGGAACGGCCCCGGCGCTCCGTGCCCGATCTGTGATCGAAAACTCTGTCCGGCCGCCCCCGGGCGCTGCTAGCGTTCGGCAGCTCACCGTCTTTCCCGGGGGGATTCGACGCCCATGACCGCACCCGCACCGGGCACTGACGGCCGGTCGGACCGGCCGCGTACGGCCACGCACTACTCCGTCGCACCGGAACCGGAGACCCCCGAGGGCTATGTCGCCCCGGGCATGCCCGGGGCCCCGGTGGCCGGTTACCACCCCGCCCCCGCGCCCGAGCCCGCTCCGCACGGCCGGCGGCGCCGGGGCCGCCGGGGCGGCCGGGGCGGCCGCACCACCGTCGCGATCGCCCTCGCCGTCGCCGCGATGCTGGCCGGCGCGCTGGCCTACGGTCTCGCCCCGGCGCGGGCGGCGAGCACCGTCGGCTGGCTGGCCATCGCCCCGGCCGCCGCCGTCGCCCTGCCGCTCGGCCGGCTCGGCGGCCGCGGCCACACCCTGCCCCCGCTGGGCGCGCTGCTCGCCGCCGGCGCGCTCTTCCTCGGCCAGCTGATCGGCGAGGCCCGCCGGCTGCCCGGGCCGACCGGTCCGTACGACGCGCTGCTCCGGGACGCCCTCGCCCACTGGCGCGCCGACCGCCACCCGCTGGACGCCGTCTTCTACGGCATCGCGCTGATCGGCGGCTTCCTGCTCACCCGCCGCGCGGCCGCCCGGGACTGAACGCGGGAGGCCCCCGCCGGACGCGTTCCGGCGGGGGCCTCCCGCACAGCGGGGCGGCTCAGCGGTGGTTGAGCGCCGGGTTGACCGTCACCTCGACCCGCTGGAACTCCTTGAGCTCCGTGTAGCCGGTGGTGGCCATCGCGCGGCGCAGCGCGCCGAACAGGTTCATGGTGCCGTCAGGGGTGTGCGACGGACCGGTGAGGATCTCCTCGGTGGTGCCGACGGTGCCGAGGTTGACCCGCTTGCCGCGCGGCAGCTCCTCGTGGACGGCCTCCATGCCCCAGTGGAAGCCCTTGCCCGGGGCGTCCGTGGCGCGGGCCAGCGCCGCGCCGATCATCACCGCGTCGGCGCCGCAGGCGACGGCCTTGGGGATGTCGCCGCTGTAGCCGACCCCACCGTCCGCGATCACGTGCACGTAGCGGCCGCCGGACTCGTCCATGTAGTCGCGGCGGGCGGCCGCGACGTCGGCGACGGCGGTGGCCATCGGCACCTGGATGCCGAGGACGCCACGGGTGGTGTGGGCGGCGCCGCCGCCGAAGCCGACCAGCACGCCGGCCGCACCGGTGCGCATCAGGTGCAGCGCGGCCGTGTAGGTGGCGCAGCCGCCGACGATGACCGGGACGTCCAGCTCGTAGATGAACTGCTTGAGGTTCAGCGGCTCGGCGCCGCTGGAGACGTGCTCCGCGGAGACGGTGGTGCCGCGGATGACGAAGACGTCGACACCGGCATCCACGACGGCCTTCGAGAACTCGGCGGTGCGCTGCGGGGAGAGCGCGGCGGCGGTGACCACGCCGGAGTCGCGGACCTCCTGGATCCGCTGCTTGATCAGGTCGGCCTGGATCGGCGCGGCGTAGATCTCCTGCAGGCGGCGGGTGGCGGCGGCCTCGTCGGTGAACGTGGCGATCTCGTCCAGCAGCGGCTGCGGGTCCTCGTAGCGGGTCCAGAGGCCTTCCAGGTTGAGCACGCCCAGACCGCCGAGGCGGCCGATCGCGATGGCCTGCTGCGGGGAAACCACGCTGTCCATCGGGGCGGCCAGGAACGGCAGGTCGAAGCGGTAGGCATCGATCTGCCAGGCGATCGAGACCTCCTTCGGGTCCCGGGTGCGGCGGCTGGGGACGACGGCGATGTCGTCGAATGCGTACGCCCGGCGGCCGCGCTTGCCTCGCCCGATCTCGATCTCAGTCACTTCGTTCGAGCCCTTCTGGTTTGTTGCTCATACCCGCCGGGTCACCCCGGCCGCCCCCAGTATCCCGCACACCGTGGTGGTCGCGCGCTCGCCTCCGGGGCGCTCGACCCGGCGCCGACACTCGTCACTCCAACGCCCCCCGCATCTTCGCCCGCTCGCCTCCGGGGCGCTCGACCCGGCGCCGACACTCGTCACTCCAACGCCCTCGTACCTCGGTCGTCCTCGCTCCTCCCTTTCGGCACCGGCGCGCCCCTTCGGCTCGGGGCGGGCCGGGTCGTCCTCGCTCCTCCCTTTCGGCACCGGCGCGCCCCTTCGGCTCGGTGGGGGTCGGTTCGGCCGGGGCTCGGGCAGGCAGCAGCGGGGCGCGCCCCTGCGGCACCGGTCCGCACCCCGGACAAGCGCGAGGGACCCACCGCCGGGTGGCGGTGGGTCCCTCGGTGTCGGGCGGTGTCAGCGGCTGGTGTAGTTCGGTGCCTCGACGGTCATCTGGATGTCGTGCGGGTGGCTCTCCTTGAGGCCCGCCGAGGTGATCCGGACGAACCGGCCCTTGCTCTCCATCTCGGCGATGGTGGCCGCACCGACGTAGCCCATGGTCTGGCGCAGGCCGCCGACCAGCTGGTGCAGCACCGCGGACAGCGGCCCGCGGTAGGGCACCTGGCCCTCGATGCCCTCGGGGACGAGCTTGTCGTCCGAGGCCACCTCGGCCTGGAAGTAGCGGTCCTTGGAGTACGAGCGGCCCTGGCCGCGGGACTGCATGGCGCCCAGCGAGCCCATGCCGCGGTAGGACTTGAACTGCTTGCCGTTGATGAACAGCAGCTCGCCCGGGGACTCCTCGCAGCCGGCCAGCAGCGAGCCCAGCATCACGGTGTCGGCACCGGCGGCGAGCGCCTTGCCGATGTCGCCGGAGTACTGCAGGCCGCCGTCACCGATCACCGGCACGCCGGCCGCCTGGCACGCGACCGCGGCCTCGTAGATGGCGGTGACCTGCGGGACACCGATGCCGGCGACCACGCGGGTGGTGCAGATGGAGCCGGGGCCGACGCCGACCTTGACGCCGTCCACGCCGGCGTCGATCAGCGCCTGGGCGCCGTCACGGGTGGCGACGTTGCCGCCGACCACGTCGATGCCGACGGCGGCCTTGATCTTGGCGATCCAGGCCAGCGCGTTGTGGCTGTGGCCGTGCGAGGTGTCCACGACCAGGAAGTCCGCGCCGGCCTCGACCAGGGCCTGGGCCCGGTCGAACGCCTCGGCGCTGGCGCCGACGGCGGCACCGACCAGCAGCCGGCCCTCGGCGTCCTTGGCGGCGTTCGGGTACTTCTCGGCCTTGACGAAGTCCTTGACGGTGATCAGGCCCTTGATTCGGCCCTCGTCGTCGACCAGCGGGAGCTTCTCGATCTTGTGCCGGCGCAGCAGCCCGATCGCGTCCTCACCGGAGATGCCGACCTTGCCGGTGATCAGCGGCATCGGGGTCATGATCTCGCGGACCTGGCGGGTGCGGTCCGACTCGAAGGCCATGTCACGGTTGGTGACGATGCCGAGGAGCCGACCCGACTCGTCCGCGATCGGCACGCCGCTGATCCGGAACTTGGCACAGAGCGCGTCCGCCTCGGCCAGGGTGGTCTCCGGGCCGACCGTGATCGGGTCGGTGACCATGCCGGACTCGGAGCGCTTCACCAGGTCGACCTGGTTGGCCTGGTCCTCGACCGAGAGGTTGCGGTGCAGGACGCCGACGCCGCCCTGCCGGGCCATCGCGATCGCCATCCGCGCCTCGGTGACCTTGTCCATCGCCGCGGACAGCAGCGGGATGTTGACGCGCACGTTCCGGGAGACCCGCGAGGAGGTGTCGACCTGGTTCGGCAGCACCTCGGAGGCCCCGGGCAGCAGCAGCACGTCGTCGTACGTGAGCCCGAGCATCGCGAACTTCTCGGGTACGCCTGCGGCGTTGTAGGACATTTGGGGGTACCTTCCGTGGCCGGCCTAATCCGCTCGCGCCCTGAGGGTGGGGGCGCACTCCATCGCTCACTCGCTCAGGCCGCCGAAAGCTCGGTGCCATTGGAGGAACCTCCAGGGAAACCCCGCTCGCACCCACGGAACTTTGGCGACCCGCCCAGGCGCCGATACCCCATGGTACTGGCACCGCGAATGTGTCCTCGTGTGCCCTTGACAACACCGACCGCCCATGGGCCATTCCGGCCCCCCACCAGGGCGGACGATCAGGAGGACTCCTCCGCGAGCGCCCGCAGCCGGCTGAGCGCCCGGTGCTGGGCGACCCGGACCGCGCCGGGCGACATCCCGAGCATCTCGCCGGTCTCCTCCGCCGACAGCCCGGCGGCCACCCGCAGCAGCACCAGCTCACGCTGACGGGCCGGCAGGTTGGAGAGCAGCTCCTTGGCCCAGGCCGCGTCGCTGCTGAGCAGCGCCCGCTCCTCGGGGCCGAGCGCCTCGTCCGGCACCTCCGGCAGGTCGTCCTGCGGGACGACCGTCGAGCCGGGACCGCGCATCGCGGCCCGCTGCAGATCGGCGATCTTGTGCGCGGCGATGCCGTAGACGAAGGCCTCGAACGGGCGGCCCTGGTCCCGGTAGCGCGGCAGTGCGCAGAGCACCGCGACGCAGACCTCCTGGGCGACGTCGTCCACGTGGTGCCGGGCCCCGCCCGGCAGCCGGACCAGCCGGCCGCGGCAGTAGCGCAGTGCCAGCGGGTGGACGTAGGCGAGCAGCGCGTCGATCGCCGGGCCCTCGCCCCGGACGGCGGCCGCGACCAGCTCGCCGACCAACGGGGAGCTGCCGGTGCCGAGCACCGGGGGGCGGCCGGGGCCGATGTCGTCGGGACCGTGTTCGGGGCCCTGGCCGGAGCCGTGGTCCGGCTCGCCGCCACCGAGATCCGCGTACGACGGACCGCGGCCCGGACCGGAGGGCTCGGCCTCCACCGGGTCAGCCTCGCCGGGAGTACCGGCAACGTCGTCACGCATCGGTCCATGGTGCCTGGTCGAACGGGAAAACGCGGCACCGCGTCCGGAGTTGTGCACCGGAACGTTATGCGGTGCGACGCCGGGCACCGCGCCGTCGCGCACCACCGGCCCCTCCTGCACCGTGCCACCTCCCGCCCCGCTGCCGTCGGTGGTCCCGTCCGTCGCGCCGTCCGCCGAATGCGCTGCGGCTCCGTGGTTCGCCGCAGTGCCTGTCCGCTGGTCCCCGAGGTGCTCCACACCTCCATGGTGCAACCTCGGGACCGTAACGTCACACGCCCCTGCGGGGGGAACCGCGACGAGCGCGCCGCAGCCGGCGGAGCCGGCGGTGGTCAGCGGACCAGGCCCCACCGGAAGCCCAGGGCCACCGCGTGCGCGCGGTCCGAGGCGCCGAGCTTCTTGAACAGCCGTCGGGCGTGGGTCTTCACGGTGTCCTCGGAGAGGAAGAGCTCGCGGCCGATCTCGGCGTTGCTGCGGCCGTGGCTCATGCCCTCCAGCACCTGGATCTCACGCGCCGTCAGCGTCGGCGCGGCGCCCATGTCGGGGCTGCGCAGCCGACGCGGGGCGAGCCGCCAGGTCGGGTCGGCGAGGGCCTGGGTGACGGTCGCCCGCAGCTCGGCGCGCGAGGCGTCCTTGTGCAGGTACCCGCGGGCACCGGCGGCCACCGCGAGGGCGACGCCGTCGAGGTCCTCGGCGACGGTGAGCATGATGATCCGCGCGCCCGGGTCGGCGGACAGCAGCCGCCGGACCGTCTCGACCCCGCCGAGGCCGGGCATCCGGACGTCCATCAGAACGAGATCGGAGCGGTCGGCCACCCAGCGGCGGAGGACCTCCTCCCCGTTCGTCGCGGTGGTGACCCGGTCGACGCCGGGTACGGTCGCGACCGCGCGGCGAAGCGCCTCGCGGGCGAGCGGGGAATCGTCGCAAACGAGAACGGAAGTCATGACCGTCGTCCTCCGCAGCTGATCCGCGTCACGTTGAGCCTCCTGGCTGGTACGAATCTCTCCGACACGGCCGATTGGCGACGGACTCCGTGCCGATCGCCTGAACTTCCCCGCGATCGTTCCCGACGTCCGGCGCCCGCTAACCGCCTCCGCACTTCCAACGACCGTCACTCGAATGAGTTACGGCTTTCAGGGCCATCTCCACCACTGTACGTGGCCAACCCGTTACCGATCAGCTACCTCGCGGTGCACACGCCGCTCTTTTGTGCAGCTCGCGCGCGGTGGGCGCACCACCCGCACACCGGCACGGATCGTCGCGCGCCCGTCGGCCACCCGATTGCCACGTCTGCGCCCGCCGAACTCCATGCCCACTTTGCCCGTTTTTATAGCTTTTGTATGGTCATTGACTGTTGTGCCACTCTGTGGGTGACTTGTCCATGGAGTTGCCGTAAGTCATATTTCCAGGTGTCCACACCAGCGCATCGATGCCTCGCCGTGCCGTGCAGCCCCGCCCGCCGATGGCCGGTCCGCGGCCGCGAGCCTCTGAAGGGAATGAGCCATGGCAGATTTCTCCCGCCTCCCCGGCCCCAACGCCGATCTCTGGGACTGGCAGCTCTCCGCGGCCTGCCGCGGCGTGGACAGCTCGCTCTTCTTCCACCCCGAAGGGGAGCGCGGCGCCGCGCGGAGTTCGCGTGAGGCGAGCGCCAAGGAGGTCTGCATGCGCTGCCCGGTACGCACCGAATGCGCGGCGCACGCACTGGCCGTCCGCGAGCCGTACGGCGTCTGGGGAGGCCTGACCGAGGATGAGCGCGAGGAGATGATGGGCCGCTCGCGCAACCGCCTCGTGGAAGTACCGCTGGTCGCGCCGACGGGGCTGCCGCGCTAGGCACGCACCCGCTCCGCGCCATGAAGAAACGTTTCTTCATGGCGCTTCGAGCCGCCGGTGCGCCCGGGCGAACGCCCGGTCAGCGCCCGGCCGCCGCGCCCGCCAGCCGCTCCAGCATCAGCGCCACCGCTGGCACCTCGGCGAGGTCCGGCAGGGTCAGGGCGACCACCTGCCGCACCGCCGGCGCCCCCGAGGCGGTCCGCACCGGCACCGCCGACACGCCGTCGGGGCGCACCGACTCCAGCGCCAGCCCCGGCAGCACCGCCACCCCGAGCCCGGCCGCCACCAGGCCGACCACCGCCGGGTAGTCGTCGGTCGCGAAGTCGATCCGGGGCTCGAAGCCCGCCCCCGCGCAGAGTTCCACCAGGTGCCCCCGGCACTGCGGGCAGCCCGCGATCCACTGCTCCCCCGCCAGTTCGGCGAGTTCCACCGGCTCGCGCCCGTCGCCGCGCCCCGACAGCGGGTGCGCGGCGGGCAGCAGGCCGACCATCGGGTCGTCGAGCAGCGGGGTGACCACCAGGTCGGACCAGTCGGTGGTGGCGCTGAGCTGCTGGGCCTCCAGATTGGCCTCGGCCCGCGCCTCGCGCGGCGTGCCGTGCCCGGGGGCGGACGCCGGAAGGGGCGTCGGCGCGCCGCCGGGGGCCTGCGGATACCTGAAGGCCAGCGCGATCTCGCACTCGCCGCCGCGCAGCATCGCCAGCGACTCCGGCGGTTCGGCCTCGACCAGCGACACGCGCACCCCCGGATGGCTGTCCCGCAGCCGGGCGACGGTCGGCGGCACCAGGGTGGAACTCGCGGTGGGGAAGGAGACCAGCCGCACCCGTCCGGCCCGCAGTCCGGCGATCGCCGCGACCTCCTCCTCGGCGGCGGAGAGCCCGGCCAGGATGCCGGTGGCATGCTTGAGGAGCACCCGCCCGGCCTCGCTCAGCTGCATGCCGCGCCCCGAACGGACCACCAGCGGGGTGTCGACGGACTTCTCCAGGGCCTTCATCTGCTGGCTGATGGCGGGCTGCGTACAGCCCAGCTCACGGGCGGCGGCGGAGAAGGAGCCGGTGCGGGCGACGGCACGCAGAACGCGCAGGTGGCGGGCCTCGATCATGCCTCAGTTATAAGGCAATCTTTGCTTTATGCAAAATTCAACTGATAGTTGAAGAGTCAAACGCCCCACACGCCGCAGGCCCGGCCCGTACCCCGAGGGGCGCGGACCGGGCCTGCGGTCACTGATCAGGCGTCAGTGGGAGTGGCCGTGGCCGCCGTGCGAGTGGCCGTTGTCGGCCTCCTCTTCCTTCTTCTCCACCACGAGGGTCTCGGTGGTGAGCAGCAGGGAGGCGATCGACGCGGCGTTCTCCAGCGCGGAGCGGGTGACCTTGACCGGGTCGATGACGCCGGCCTTCAGCAGGTCGCCGTACTCACCGGTGGCGGCGTTGAAGCCGTGACCGGCCTCCAGCTCGGCGACCTTGTGGGTGATGACGTAGCCCTCGAGGCCGGCGTTCTGGGCGATCCAGCGCAGCGGCTCGGCGAGCGCCTTGCGGACGACCGCGACACCGGTCGCCTCGTCGCCCGACAGGCCCAGGCCGCCCTCCAGCACCTTGGCGGCGTGGACGAGGGAGGCGCCACCGCCGGCGACGATGCCCTCCTCGACCGCGGCACGGGTCGCCGAGATGGCGTCCTCCAGGCGGTGCTTGCGCTCCTTCAGCTCCACCTCGGTGGCGGCGCCGACCTTGATGACGCAGACGCCGCCGGCCAGCTTGGCCAGGCGCTCCTGCAGCTTCTCGCGGTCCCAGTCGGAGTCCGTGTTGGCGATCTCGCCCTTGATCTGGGCGACGCGGCCGGCGACGGCCTCGGTGTCACCGGCACCGTCGACGACGGTGGTCTCGTCCTTGGTGATGGTCACGCGGCGGGCGGTGCCCAGCACGTCCAGACCGGCCTGGTCGAGCTTGAGGCCGACCTCCTCGGAGATGACGGTGGCACCGGTCAGGGTGGCCAGGTCGCCCAGGATCGCCTTGCGGCGGTCACCGAAGCCCGGGGCCTTGACGGCGACCGCGTTGAAGGTGCCGCGGATCTTGTTCACCACGAGGGTGGACAGCGCCTCGCCGTCGACGTCCTCGGCGATGATCAGCAGCGGCTTCGAGGCACCGCCCTGCAGGATCTTCTCCAGCAGCGGGAGCAGCTCCTGGATGGAGGAGATCTTGCCCTGGTTGATCAGGATGTACGGGTCCTCCAGGACCGCCTCCTGCCGCTCCGCGTCGGTGACGAAGTACGGCGACAGGTAACCCTTGTCGAACTGCATGCCCTCGGTGAAGTCCAGCTCCACGCCGAAGGTGTTGGACTCCTCGACGGTGATGACACCGTCCTTGCCGACCTTGTCGATCGCCTCGGCGATGAGCTCGCCGACCTGGGTGTCCTGCGCGGAGAGGGACGCGACGGCGGCGACGTCGTCCTTGCCCTCGATCTCGCGGGCGATGGACAGCAGGTGCTCGGAGACCGCGGCGACGGCCTTGTCGATGCCCTTCTTCAGGGCGGCCGGGCCGGCGCCCGCGGCGACGTTGCGCAGACCCTCGTTGACCAGGGCCTGGGCCAGCACGGTGGCGGTGGTGGTGCCGTCGCCCGCGACGTCGTTGGTCTTGGTGGCGACCTCCTTGACGAGCTGCGCGCCAAGGTTCTCGTACGGGTCGTCGAGCTCGACCTCACGGGCGATGGTGACACCGTCGTTGGTGATGGTCGGCGCACCGAACTTCTTGTCGATGACGACGTTGCGGCCCTTGGGGCCGATGGTCACCTTGACGGTGTCGGCCAGCTTGTTGACACCGCGCTCCAGCGAGCGGCGGGCGTCCTCGTCGAACTGCAGGATCTTCGCCATGTTCCCTATTCCCTCGGGGCTGCGACCGGCACGCCGGCCACCGGACTACGTGAACCAACAACCACGCCCCGGGCCCCTGTCACTGGGACACGGATCCGGGGCGGGCTGGAACGTCTTACTTCTCGGTGCTGCTTACTTCTCGATGATGGCGAGAACGTCGCGCGCCGAGAGGACGAGGTACTCCTCGCCCTGGTACTTCACCTCGGTGCCGCCGTACTTCGAGTACAGGACGATGTCACCGACGGCGACGTCGAGCGGCAGACGCTGGCCGTCCTCGAAGCGGCCCGGGCCGACAGCCAGGACGACGCCCTCCTGGGGCTTCTCCTTGGCGGTGTCCGGGATAACCAGGCCGGAGGCCGTGGTGGTCTCGGCGTCGAGCGGCTGGACCACGATGCGGTCCTCGAGCGGCTTGATGGCAACCTTGCTGCTGGTGGTCACGTCCGAGCTCCCCTTCGGAGATTACGGGGTTGTCTAACGGGTAGTGGCGAACCTACGGGCCTGCCGTCGCGGGGGTCAGACACGCTTCTTCGCGTTAGCACTCTCCTGGTGGTGAGTGCCAAGGACGACCATAGGCCGCGGTTAGCACTCAGTCAACCAGAGTGCCAACGGCGCGCCCGAAACGGTTCTCGCGGGCGGCTGCCGGGCCGCACTCCCGTACGACGCCGCCGATGATCCGCACGCGCGTGCGTCCGATCAGGGCCCACTCCACCAGTGCGCTCTCCCCTCCGCCCCGGGCGGGCCGGCCCCGGGCGGCCCGCCGCGCCGACCGGGGAGAATGAGCGGGTGGACACCGAGAACCTGCAGCCCCTGCTGACCCCCGAGGGGCAGTCCCTGCTCGCCGAGCTGCGCGAGTTCGCGCCCGAGGAGGAGCTGGCGCTGGCGACCAGGCTGCGCCGGGAGCACTCGGCGGAGCTGGTCTCGGCGGCGTTCGGGCAGGCCCGGCTGCGGCAGCGGGCGCGGGCGAAGTTCGGCGCGGACGCCGACCTGATGTACTTCACGCCCAACGGCGTCGAGCAGTCCACCCGGCGCAGCGTCGCCGAGTGGCGGGCACGGCGCTTCGCCGAGCTGGGCGTGCGGCGGCTGGCCGACCTCTGCTGCGGGATCGGCGGCGACGTCCTCGCGCTGGCCCGGGCCGGGATCGAGGTGCTCGCCGTGGACCGGGACCCGGCGGCCTGCGCGGCGACCGCCGCCAACGCCGCCGCACTGGGCCTGGCGGACCTGGTCGAGGTGCGCTGCGCGGACGTCGCCGACGTCGACGTCACCGGCTACGACGCGGTCTTCACCGACCCGGCCCGCCGCACCTCGCGCGGCCGGGTGTTCGACCCCGAGGCGTACGCCCCGCCGCTGTCCTGGGCGATCGAGGCCGGCCGGCGCACCCCGATCGGCGCGCTCAAGGTGGCCCCCGGCATCCCGCACACGGCCGTGCCGGGCGACGCGGAGGCCGAGTGGGTCTCCGACCACGGCGACGTCAAGGAGGCGGTGCTCTGGTTCGGCACCGGGGCCGACCGCCCGCACCGCGCCACCCTGCTGCCGCACGGCGACTCGCTGACCGGCGGCGACCTGCCCGACCCGCCGGCCGGACCGGTCGGCCGCTACCTCTACGAGCCGGACGGCGCGGTGATCCGGGCCCACCTGGTCGCCGAGGTGGCCGAGCGGGTGCACGGCCGGCTGATCGACCCGAAGATCGCCTACCTCACCTCGGACCGGCTGGTCGCCACCCCGTACGCGCACGCCTTCGAGCTGACCGACGTGCTGCCGTTCCACATCAAGAAGCTGAAGGCGCTGCTGCGCGAGCGGGCCGTCGGCGCCGTGGTGATCAAGAAGCGGGGGATGGCGATCACCCCGGAGGAGCTGCGCCGCCAGCTGAAGCCGAGCGGGCCGAACAGCGTCACCGTGATCCTCTGCCGCACCGACCAGGGCCCGCTGATGATGCTCGGCCGGCCGGTGGCGCTCCCGTAGGCGGACTCCCGGTCAGCCGGCGGGCGGCCGGATGTAGTCCTCCAGCCGGGCCACCGCGAAACCCTGCTCCTGGATGCGGGCCAGCAGCTCCCCGAACATCTGCGTCATCGTCTCGCCCTTGAGGTCCTTGGGCCCCCGGAAGTGGGCGAGGACGATGTCGCCGGGCCGCAGCTTCTTGTCCGCCGCCTGGTACTGCATGTCGTGGATCTGCATCGACTCGCGCCAGAGCACGATCGCGCGCGGCCCGCACTGCTGCACCGAGGTGTTCAGCGCCGGGGTGTTGGCGCCGTCCCCGTACGGCGGGCGGAACAGCAGCGGCGCGGTGCCGTACTGCTGGGTCAGCGCGGACTGGGCGTCGCAGATCTCGGACTTCTGCTTCTCCGGCGCGACCTTGCTCATCTGGGCGTGGTCGACGGTGTGGTTGTGGATGTGGTTGCCGAGCGCCTGGAGCGGCTTGAAGTAGCCGTAGTCGTCCTTGACGATGTCCCGGGTCAGGAACATCGAGACCGGCACCTTGAGGTCGGTCAGCATCTCGACGAACTTCGGGTCCTTCTCGGCGCCGTCGTCGATGGTGACGAAGACGACCTTGTCGGTGGTCTTCACCTCACTGAACACCGGTACGGGGCCGGTCCGTTCGAGCTTGACCGGCTTGTCGGCCGGCGCCGGCGGGGCGGGCGGCAGCGGCTTGAGGTTCCACTTCGCCCAGGCCGCCGCGTCCCCGGCGGCGGGCACCGCGGCGGGCGTCGCCGTGGGAGTCGGACTCGCCGCGGCGGACGGCCGCTGCCCGACCGCCGGCGTCGTCGCGGCGGTCGCCGCGGGCCCGGCGCCCGTGCCGCCGCTGCCACAGCCGGTGGCGGCGGCCAGCAGCGCCAGCGCCCCCACCGCGTACGTCCTCGTCCTGCCCCGCCCGTACCGCTCCACCGCGCCGCGCTCCCAGCTACCGTCCAGCATGCTCTCAGCTATGCACGGTAGTGGGCGGCCGTTCGGTTCCCGGACAGGCCCGGCAGCTCGCTACTCCGGGTCCGGCCCGGACGCCGGGTTCGCGCAGGTCTCCGGGCCCGCCCCGGTCTCCGGGTGCTCGCTGGACTCCGGGTACTCGCTGGACTCCAGGTGCTCGCTGGCGAAGGACCAGCGGTGCACCGGGCGGCCGATCAGTGCGGCGGGCGGCTCGGGGACGGGCACCGGCTCCGCCGTCCACCAGGTGATCAGCAGCACCCGGTCGCCCGGCGCACCGAACAGCTCGGCGCGGACCAGACCGGCCGAGCCGCGCAGCGCGGGCAGCGCGACCTCGCGGACCCAGGCCGACAGCTCGGCCCCGCGGCCGTCGGCGGCCCGCGCCTCCCACATCGCGGCGGTGGTGGTCACCGACCGCCGCCCAGCGCCTGGTACGCCTGGCCGTGCACGTCCGTGTGCGGGACGTGCACCTCGGTGACGGGCAGCGAGGAGTCGGCCGACAGGTCGAAGGACGAGGGCGCGCGGTCGCGCCAGACCATCTCGGACCCCAGCGCGGCGACCATCGCCCCGTTGTCGGTGCACAGGCCCGGACGCGGCACCCGCAGCCGGATGCCCGCCTTGTCGCAGCGCTGCTGGGCCATCTCGCGCAGCCGGGAGTTGGCCGCCACGCCACCGCCGATCATCAGGTGGTCGACGCCGTTCTCCTTGCAGGCCTTGACCGCCTTGCGGGTCAGCACATCGGTCACCGCCTCCTGGAACGAGGCCGCGACGTCCGCGATCGGCACCTCCTCGCCGGCCCGGCGCTTGGCCTCCACCCAGCGGGCGACGGCGGTCTTCAGGCCGGAGAACGAGAAGTCGTACGCCGGGTCCTTCGGGCCGCTCAGGCCCCGGGGGAAGGCGATCGCCTTGGGGTCGCCCTCACGGGCGGTGCGGTCGACCACCGGACCGCCGGGGAAGCCGAGGCCGAGCACCCGGGCGACCTTGTCGAAGGCCTCGCCGGCCGCGTCGTCGATGGTCGCGCCGAGCGGGCGGACGTCACGGGTGATGTCCTCGCTGAGCAGCAGCGAGGAGTGCCCGCCGGAGACCAGCAGGGCCATCGTCGGCGAGGGCAGGCGGCCGTGCTCCAGCTGGTCCACGCAGATGTGCGAGGCCAGGTGGTTGACCCCGTAGAGCGGCTTGTCCAGCGCCCAGGCGTAGGCCTTGGCGGCGCTCACGCCGACGAGCAGCGCACCCGCCAGGCCGGGGCCCGCGGTGACGGCGATGCCGTCGAGGTCGCTCGCCTTGATGCCGGCGGTGTCCAGGGCGCGCTGGATGGTCGGGACCATCGCCTCCAGGTGCGCGCGGCTGGCGATCTCGGGCACCACACCGCCGAACCGGGCGTGGTCGTTGACGCTGGAGGCCACCGCGTCGGCGAGCAGGGTGGTGCCGCGCACGATGCCGACGCCGGTCTCGTCGCAGGAGGTCTCGATACCGAGGACGAGCGGTTCGTCAGCCATGGCGGTCTTCCTTCAGGTCCTTCGGGTCAGTACTGGGGTGGTCGAGGCGCATCACCAGCGCGTCGATGCCGGCCGGCTGGTAGTAGTTGCGCCGGATGCCGACGGGTTCGAAGCCGAAGCGCTCGTAGAGCCGCTGGGCGCGCGGGTTGTCCACCCGCACCTCCAGCAGCAGTTCCGCGCAGTCGCGCCGGGCGGCCTCCCGGATCAGGTCGGTGAGCAGCAGCGCGCCGAGGCCGGTGCCCTGGTGCCGCGTGTCGACGGCGATGGTCTGCACATCGCCCTCGCCGGCCACCGCCATCAGCCCGGCGTAGCCGACGATCGCGCCGTCCGGGGTGGTGGCCACGGTGTAGTGGCGGGTGCCGCCGCGATGGGCCTCGGCCAGCTCGGACCAGTACATCCCGGTCGACCAGGCGTCCTCGGGGAAGAGCGCCAGCTCCAGCTCCATCACCGGCGCGATGTCCCACCAGCGCATCGGGCGCAGCGTGGTGCCGTGGCCCGGTCCGTCGGGGCCGTGCGCGCCGTTCAGGCCGTTCGGGCCGTTCGGGCCGTGCGCGCCGTTCAGGCCGTGCGCGCCGTTCGGGCCGTTCGGGCCGTGCGCGCCGTTCAGGCCGTGCGCGCCGTTCGGGCCGGTCACGCCGGGAGCACCGCCTTGTAGCCGGCGGGCACCTGGGCGTCCGGGCGGCGCAGGTACAGCGGCACGTTGGGCAGCAGCTCGCGCCCGGCGGCCAGCTCGGCGGCGGCGAAGTCGGCCAGCGCGCCGGCCGAGACGTGCTCGGGCCCGTGCGCGCCGGGGAAGGCCTCCGGGTACAGCAGCGCACCGGCGCCGACGGCCCGCGGCCGCGGCGTCAGCTCGGCCGGGCGGTCCACGGCGGGGCCCTCGGCGCGACGGCCGGCCGCGTCGTACGAGGCCCAGTAGACCTCCTTGCGGCGCGCGTCGGTGGCCACCGTGAACGGCTGCCCGGCGAGGCCCTCGGCGCGCGCCCGGTGGGCGATCGCGTCCAGGGTGCAGACGCCGTGCACCGGGACGCCCAGGGCGTGGCCGAGCGCGGCGGCGGTCACCAGGCCGACCCGCAGGCCCGTGTAGGGGCCGGGGCCGACGCCCACCGCGATGCCGGTCAGCCGGTGCTTGTCGACACCGGCCTCCCGCAGCACCCGGTCGATGGCGGGGAGGAGCAGTTCACCGTGGCGCCTGGCGTCGACCTGGTCGGTCTCGGCGAGGACGGCCGTGCCGTCGTGGACGGCGGCGGTGACGGCGGGGGTAGCGGTGTCGAACGCGAGCAGCAGCACGGGTCAAGGTTAGACCGGTCGGAGCCGTGGACCGCCTCCGGTCCTGGTCCGCCCGATCGACAAGGTGTCCTGGTTCGGAACACACGTCCTACGGGGTGCGGGCGGGAACGAGCGGACCTGGCACGATGGGGCCGACGGGTTTTGGGACGGCGGTGGGAGCGACACGTGGCGAAGATGGGTCCTGGAGTGGTGGTCACGGGGCTGACCCTGGGGGCCCTGGCGGTGGTGAGCCTGCTGGCCTTCCAGGCCAACGGCGCACAGGACCGCGCAGGCGCCACCGGGCCGACCGCGAGCACCACCGCCTCGTCCGGCGGACCGTCCGCGTCGGCCACCCCGACCGCCTCGGCCACCCCGACCGTCCCCGCGCTCCCGACCACCTCGGGGGCCGGTCTGCGGGTCGTCTACTCGGCCGGCAGCCACTACGTCTGGCTGGTCGACCCCAAGAAGAACCCGCAGGTGGTGGCCTCCTTCGCGGTCACCCCGGGATCGGTGGAGCCGACCCCCGGCAGCTACCCGGTGTACAGCCGGGCCGCCACCAGCACGGGCACGGACGGACGGCAGATCGAGCACGTGGTGCGCTTCGCCCAGCAGAACGGCGTGGTGTTCGGCTTCAGTGCGGCCGTGGACGGCGCCACCCCCGCCGCCGACCCGAAGACCAAGACCGGCGGGATCCGCAGCGGTCGGGCGGAGGGGCAGCTGCTCTGGGACTTCGCGCCGAGCGGCACCAAGGTCGTCGTGATCGCCTGAGGACGCGCGACCCGCAGGCCGGGGCGGGCGGCGGGCCCGAGGCGGTATCCGGCTCGGGTGCGGCCCCCGGTTCGGGGCGGGTGCCGAGTGTCAGGCCGCGCGGGGCGTGTCGGCCACCGGTTCGGCCGGTGCCGCGCTCTCCCGGCGCTCCGGCGGAGTGGAGACCGCCTCCGCGGCCGCACACGCGGCCAGCAGGGCCCGCATCGGCGCGCCCTGGACGCTGCGGGCGGGCTCTCCGGCCCCGGTACCGCGCGGCGCGCGCTCCGGGGCGGGGGTGGTGCTCGACATGGCGCCTCCCTAGTTAGGCAGACCTAACCGCGACACCCATCCCATCACGCCCGGCACCCCGCCCGCAACACTTTGCCGACAGCCTGTCGGCAACCGTCGGTATCGGCCCGTGTCCGGGCCCGCCGGCGCTCGTCGGCTCAGGCCAGCGCGGCCAGCTCCACCCCGGTCCAGCGCGACCCGATCCCGTTCAGCAGCACCCGGCGCGGGTCCAGATCGTCGTCGTCCGCCTCGGCGCCGATGGCGCGCTCGATCCGGACCTCCAGCCGGCTCTCGGCGAGCCGTTCGACCTTGCCCTCGCCCCACTCGACCACGACCACCGACTCCGGCAGCGAGACGTCCAGGTCGAGGTCCTCCATCTCGTCCAGGTCCCCGCCCAGCCGGTACGCGTCCACGTGCACCAGCGCCGGGCCGCCGACCAGCGACGGGTGCACCCGGGCGATCACGAAGGTCGGCGAGGTGACCGCCCCGCGCACCTGGAGGCCCTCCCCCAGGCCCCGGGTGAGCGTGGTCTTCCCGGCCCCCAGCTCCCCCGAGAGCAGCACCAGGTCCCCCGGCCGCAGCAGCGCGGCCAGCTCCCGGCCGAGTCGGCCCATCCGCTCGGGAGTGGCGACGGTGAGAGTGGCGTGCGAGCCCATGCGCGATTCAAGCCCTTCGATCCGTACTGCGGCGCACCGACCGCCGGGCGCCTCCGCTACGGTGCCACATCCCCGGCCGGGCGTGCGCCGGTGGCCCTGGGCCGCTACGGCGTCTCGCCCACCGAGGAGGGCAGCGGCGCCGCGCCGTGGTAGTCGACCGCCTGTTTGAGCAGCGCGACCAGCCGCTGGTCGACGAGGTCCGGGCGCTCCAGCATCACCAGGTGCCCGGCGTCCTCCACCAGGAGCAGCTCGGCACCGGGCAGCTGCTCGGCCATCGCCTCGCTGTGCGCGGGCGGGGTCAGCAGGTCCTTGGTGCCGGCGAGCACCAGGGTGGGGATGCCCCGCAGGGCCGCCAGCGCGGCGGTCTTCTCGTGCGCGCCGAACACCGGGTAGAACTCGGCCACCACGTCGATCGGCGTGGCGTCGAGCAACTGTTCGGCGAACCGCACCACGCCCGGGTCGACGTCCTTCCCCCCGAAGGAGAACTTCCGGTAGAAGACGGCGCTGACGTCCGCGCCGAGCCGCCGGGTCGCCTCCACCAGCTCGACCTGGCGGCCGAGCAGCTTCATCACGCCGGGTGCGACCTTCTTGAACAGCTTGGCGCCGACCGCCGGCAGACCGAGCGTCACGGCCTCCCAGTCCCCCGCCAGCGTGCCGATCAGCGCGACCCCGGCGACCCGTTCCCGGAACAGCTCCGGCTCCTGGTCGGCGAGCGCCATCACCGTCATCCCACCCATCGAGTGGCCGACCAGGACCAGCGGGCCGGTCGGCGCGACGGCGTCGATCACCGCCTTGAGGTCCCCGCCCAGCTGGTCGATGCTCGCGAGTTCACCGGCCAGGAACGAGCGGGAGCGCTCGGACCGGCCGTGGCTGCGCTGGTCCCAGAAGACCAGGCGCATGCCCTCGCGCAGCGCGGCCCGCTGGAAGTGCCAGCTGTCCTGGTTGAGGCAGTAGCCGTGGCAGAACACCACGGTCAGCGGTTCGCGCCGCCCGACGGCGGCGGCGGGGCCGAGGCCCGAGCGTCGGCCGGCCCGCACCAGCGCGCCGGAGCCGCCCAGCAGACCGGGCAGCCCGCTCCGGTCGACCGGTCCGTCGCCGGTGCCGGTAGCGGTGCCGGCGCCAGAGCCGGTAGCGGTGCCGGGGCCGTCCGTCCGGCGGCGGACGAACCAGCCGCGGCGGGCGGCGGCACTGGTACCGGGGGCTGGGCCTGGGCCTGGGGCTGCGACGACCTCGTCGTCCGGGCGTTCTTCCGCGCCCTCCTCGGGCCGGACGCTGACGGGCTCGGGCCAGCCGGTGCCGTCCAGCTCGACGTACAGCTCGGTGCCGTCGGCGGCGGTCACCGTGCACGGGCGCCCGCGGAGCGAGCCGTACGGGGCGTTGGCGTCCAGCTCCGCGCGGGCCCGGCGGCGGGTGGCCCGGCCGACGGTCAGCCGCTCGATCGCCACACCGGCGGCCGCGCCGGCCGCGACCACGCCGACCGAGATCCCGATCAGACCGGCCCGGCTCACCCCGGAGGCCGCACCGGCCGCCTTGGCCACCGCCGCGACCGGACCGGAGCCGGCCTCCTCGCTCATACGCTCGTGCCCTCGGTCGCCGCGCCCGCCGTCGGCACGCCCTCCGCGGCAGGGGCGTCGGCCGTCGGGGCCTCGGCGGTCGCGCCCAGGTAGCGGCGCGGCACCCGGGCGCCGATCCGGGTCACGATCTCGTAGGAGATGGTGCCGCAGGCCCGGCCCCAGTCCTCGGCGGTCGGCTCGCCCTGCTCGCCGTTGCCGAACAGCAGCACCTCGTCGCCGACCGCGGGGGTGTCGCCGCCGAGGTCGACGACGAACTGGTCCATCGCCACCCGACCGGCCACCGTGCGCCACTTGCCCGCGATCTGCACCGGGCCGGTGCCGCTGGCGTGCCGGGGGATGCCGTCGCTGTAGCCCACCGGCACCAGCCCCAGGGTGGTCGGGCCAGGCGTGGTGTAGTGGTGGCCGTAACTGACGCCGTGCCCGCCGGGCACGTGCTTGACCAGGGCCAGCCGGGCGGTCAGCGCCATCACCGGACGCAGCCCGAAGTCGGCCGGCGAGCCGACCTCCGGGACGGGCGAGAGCCCGTACATCGCCAGGCCGGTACGGACCAGGTCGTAGTGCGACTGCGGGAGCAGCAGGGTGGCCGGGGAGTTGGCGAGGTGCCGCACCGCGGGGCGCAGCCCGGCCGCCTCCGCGTACGCGAGCGCCTCGCGGAACGCGTCCAGCTGGGCCTGGATGGACGGGTGGCCGGGCTCGTCCGCCGCCGCGAAGTGCGACCAGACGCCGACCACCGTGAGCAGGCCCTCGGCCTCGGCGCGGCGCGCCGCGCCGACCAGCTCCGGCCAGTCGTGCGGCTGGCAGCCGTTGCGGCCGAGGCCGGTGTCGGCCTTCAGATGCACCCGGGCCGGGACACCGGTCGCGCGGACGGCGGCGAGCAGCTCGTCCAGCGCCCACTGGGCGCTGACGGAGACGTCGATGTCGGCGAGCAGCGCCTCGCGCCAGGGGCCGCCCGGCGTCCAGAGCCAGCAGAGGATGCGGGCCTCGTCGGGGCGGATCCCGGCGGCGCGCAGAGCCAGCGCCTCCTGCGGGAGGGCGGTGCCGAGCCAGCCGATGCCTGCGGCGACCGCCTCGCGGGCACAGCGGACCGCGCCGTGGCCGTAGGCGTCCGCCTTGACCGTGGCCATCACCGTGGCGGCGCCGACGCGCTCGCGCAACGCGGCGAGGTTGCCGCGCAGGGCGGCCAGATCGATGGTCGCCTCAGCCCGTACGCCGTCGGTGAGAGTGGCCGTGCCGGTCGTGTTCGCAGTTGTCATCAGGGTCAGTCTCCCAGACGTCTCATGGTCCTCGCCGAACGGCCCGTCGGCGCGGCGGCCCGGCCCCCACCCGCCGACCCGCCCCTACACCCCGCCACCTCGTCCCCGACGCCCCCGAAGCACCACCGGTTCCCGCCAGGGCCGGAGCACCCGCGGCACCTGCGGCACGGGGGCGCGGGCGCCGCCGGGGCGGGCGGGGCGGCCGGGCTTGAACCTGCGTGGGAGTAGGAAGTCGGCCAGGCCGACTTCCCACTCCGGCCCCCGCTCTTCAGAGGCTCTCAGGCATCCGCCGACCAAACATTTAGACCGGTCTACATATTCAGTCACTCTCCGCCCACCTGCACGAGAAGTCGGCCCGGCCGACTTCCCACTCCGCTCCGGGCGAGGCCAGCGCACGCAATCCGCCCACTATGTAGACCGGTCAACCTATTCCTCGCCAGCCCCCGCGGACGCCCGCACATCGCGCCAGACTGCCGACAGGGCGTCCGCCACCTGCAACGCGGTGACTGGCGCACCCGGCACGCCCAGCGCCCCCTCGTCGCTCGCCACGCCGACACCTGCGCCAACACCCCCCGCCAACCCCGCTGCGCGGCGGCCGGCCAGGCCGTGGAGGTACGCCGCCACCGATGCCGCGTCCAGCGCGGACAGGCCGGCCGCCAGCAGGGCGCCGGCCAGGCCTGCGAGGACGTCGCCGCTCCCGGCCGTCGCCAGCCACGGGGTGCCGGTCGGGTTGACCCGCACCGCGCCTCCCGGGTCCGCGATCACCGTGGTGGAGCCCTTCAGCAGGACCGTCGCCCGGTACGCGGCGGCGAGTCGGCGCGCGGTGGTCAGCCGGGCGGCGGCCAGGTCGTCGGCGGGCGGCGGTGCGGTGCCCGCAGCCCCCGCCCCCGCCAGCAGCCGGGCCGCCTCACCGGTGTGCGGGGTGAGCAGCGTGGGCGCCGTCCGCCCGGTCAGGGCCTGCGGGCCGAGTCGGCCCAGTTCGGTGAGCCCGTCCGCGTCCACCAGCACGGGCACGTCGCTCGCCAGCGCCTCGCCGAGCGCCTGCCGGGCTCCGTCCCCGCCACCCGGGCCGACCACCCAGGCCTGCACCCGCCCGGCCCCGGCCGGTCCGCCCTCGGTGACCAGCACCTCGGGGAACCGTCGCACCACCTCCTCGGCCGCCGTGCCGACGTACCGCACCGCCCCCGCGCCACCGCGCAGCGCCCCGGCGACCGCCAGCAGTGCGGCCCCCGGATACGTCGCCGAGCCGGCCGCCACCCCGACGACGCCGCGCCGGTACTTGTCGCTCTCCGCTCCCGGGACCGGCAGCAGCGCCGCCACCTCGGCGTGCTGCAGGGCCTCCACGTCGGCCGTCGGCAGCTCCAACCCGATCTCCACCAGCTGCACCGCACCGGCGTAGGAGGCTCCTGGATCGATCAACAGCCCGGGCTTGTGGGTGCCGAAGCAGACCGTGACGTCCGCCCGCAGCGCCACTCCCGCCACCTCACCGGTGTCGGCGTCCACACCGCTGGGCACGTCCACCGCGACCACCACACCCCGACGCGCCGCCCGTGCGTACGGCTCCGCCTCGGGGCGCAGCCCGCCCCGGCCGCCGATGCCGACGATGCCGTCCAGCACCAGGTCCGCGCGCGAGAAGTCGGCCAGGCCGACTTCCTGCTCCAGTACGACCAGCCCGCGCGCGGCCCGCAGCGCGGCCAGCCCGTCCACGTGCGCGCGCTCGGGCGCGAGCAGTACCGCCGTCACCCGCGCGCCCCGCCGGGCCAGTGCCGCGCCGGCGTACAGCGCGTCACCCCCGTTGTCCCCGCTGCCCGCGAGCACCACCACCCGGCTCCCGTACACCCGGCCGCGACGGCGCGTCAGCAGCCGGGCGCAGGTGGCGGCGAGACCGGCGGCGGCCCGTTGCATCAGGGTGCCCTCGGGCAGCCGGGCCATCAGTTCGGCCTCGGCGGCCCGGACCTGTTCGACACGGTGAGCACGGCGCATGCGCAAGCCCCTAACCCTCGGCTGACCCTCGGCAACGACTACCGCCGACGCTACGCCCGTTCAGCGAAGCTGATCGACCCGCCCCGTTCCCCCCGCAGCTCGACACGGTGCCCCTGCGGTGGGACGCAACCACCGCAGGGGCACCACCCGAGTCAGAACGGCGATCGGCTACTCGACGGTGACCGACTTCGCCAGGTTGCGCGGCTGGTCGACCTCGTGGCCCTTGGCCGTGGCCAGCTCGCAGGCGAAGACCTGCAGCGGCACGGTGGAGACCAGCGGCTGCAGCAGGGTCGGCGTCACGGGGATGCGGATCAGGTGGTCCGCGTACGGGACGACCGCCTCGTCGCCCTCCTCCGCGATGACGATGGTGCGCGCACCGCGGGCCCGGATCTCCTGGATGTTGGAGACGATCTTGTCGTGCAGGATCGACCGCCCGCGCGGCGACGGCACGACCACCACGACCGGCAGCCCCTCCTCGATCAGCGCGATCGGCCCGTGCTTCAGCTCGCCCGCCGCGAAGCCCTCGGCGTGCATGTACGCCAGCTCCTTGAGCTTGAGCGCGCCCTCCAGGGCAACCGGGAAGCCGACGTGCCGGCCGAGGAACAGCACGGACTTGGCGTCGGCCAGCGAACGCGCCAGCTCGCGCACCGGCTCCATGGTCTGGAGCACCTGCTCGACCTGCTTGGGCGCGTCGCCGAGCTCCTTGATGACCGCGGAGATCTCGTCGCCCCACTTGGTGCCGCGCACCTGGCCCAGGTAGAGCGCGACCAGGTAGCAGGCGACCAGCTGGGTCAGGAACGCCTTGGTGGAGGCGACCGCCACCTCCGGGCCGGCGTGCGTGTAGAGCACCGCGTCCGACTCGCGCGGGATGGTCGAGCCGTTGGTGTTGCAGATCGCCAGCACCTTGGCGCCCTGCTCGCGCGCGTGCCGCAGCGCCATCAGGGTGTCCATGGTCTCGCCGGACTGCGAGATCGCGATGACCAGCGTGCCCGGGCCCATGATCGGGTCGCGGTAGCGGAACTCCGAGGCCACCTCGACCTCGCAGGGGATGCGGGTCCAGTGCTCGATCGCGTACTTGGCGATCATGCCGGCGTGGAAGGCCGTGCCACAGGCGACGATGACGACCTTGTCCACCGAGCGCAGGTCGGCGTCGGAGATCCGCAGCTCGTCGAGGGTGAGCCGACCGTCGGTGCCGATCCGGCCGAGGAGGGTGTCGGCGACGGCCTTCGGCTGCTCGGCGATCTCCTTGAGCATGAAGTAGTCGTAGCCGCCCTTCTCGGCGGCCGAGGCGTCCCAGTCGACGTGGTACTCGCGCACCTCGGCCGGGTTGCCGTCGAAGTCGGTCACCGTGACGCCGTCCCGGCGCAGCTCGACGACCTGGTCCTGACCGAGCTCGATCGCCTCACGGGTGTGGGCGATGAACGCGGCCACGTCCGAGGCGAGGAAGTTCTCGCCCTCGCCGCGCCCGACCACCAGCGGCGAGTTGCGGCGCGCGCCGACCACGACGTCCGGCGCGTCGGCGTGCACGGCGACGAGGGTGAACGCGCCGTCCAGCCGGCGGCAGACGATCCGCATGGCCTCCGCGAGGTCGCCCTCGTACACCTCGGCCAGCAGGTGCGCGACGACCTCGGTGTCGGTCTCGGAGCGCAGCGTCCGGCCGCGCTCGGTCAGCTCCGCCCGCAGCTGGGCGAAGTTCTCGATGATGCCGTTGTGGACCACGGCCACCCGGACGGCGTCGTCCAGGTGGGGGTGGGCATTGGCGTCCGTCGGGCCGCCGTGGGTGGCCCATCGGGTGTGGCCGATGCCGGTGGTGCCGCCGGGAAGAGGGGTCTCGGCGAGCGACTTCTCCAGGTTGGCGAGCTTGCCCGCCCGCTTGTCGGTGGCGAGGCTCCACTGCCCGTCGGAGCCCTGCACCTGCACCGCGACACCGGCCGAGTCGTAGCCCCGGTACTCCAGTCGCTGCAGGCCTGCGATTACTACATCAAGGGCGGGCTGAGAGCCCACGTATCCAACGATTCCGCACATGCGTGCCAGCATAAGGGCGCCCGGGACGCCCCATTCGCACCCTTCCCCCACCGTGCGTGACCGACACCACAGCCACCGTGAACGCCGCTACGGCCCACAATGGAGCATGTGCTGACCGAACTCTGTACGCGGGGCGCCGCCACGCCCGGCCCGTCGCCGTCCCCCTACGTGGACCTCAGCCGGGCCGAGTGGAGCGCGCTGCGCGAGCGTACGCCGCTGCCGCTGACCGCCGAGGAGGTGGAACGGCTGCGCGGTCTCGGCACCGCCCTCGACCTGGACGAGGTCCGTGACGTCTACCTGCCGCTGTCCCGCCTGCTGAACCTCTACATCCACGCCACCCACGACCTGCGGGGCGCGCTGGGCACCTTCCTGGACACGCCGGACACCGAACGCACCCGCACGCCGTTCATCATCGGCGTGGCCGGCTCCGTCGCGGTCGGCAAGTCCACCACCGCCCGTCTGCTCCAGGCGCTGCTGGCCCGCTGGCCCGAGCACCCCCGGGTCGAGCTGGTCACCACCGACGGGTTCCTGCTGCCCAACGCCGAGCTGCGCAGGCGCGGTCTGATGGCCCGCAAGGGCTTCCCGGAGTCCTACGACCGCCGTGCGCTGATGCGCTTCGTGGCGGACGTGAAGGCCGGCAAGGAGCTGGTCACCGCGCCGGTGTACTCGCACCTGGTGTACGACATCGTGCCCGACGAGCGGCTGACCGTGGAGCGTCCGGACATCCTCATCGTCGAGGGCCTGAACGTGCTCCAGCCGGCCCTGCCCGGAACGGACGGCCGGACCAGGCTCGCGGTCACCGACTACTTCGACTTCTCCATCTACGTCGACGCCCGCACCGACGACATCGAGAACTGGTACCTGGACCGCTTCCGCAAGCTGCGGCAGACCGCCTTCCAGGACCCGAACTCCTACTTCCGCCGCTTCACCGAGGTGCCGGAGGAGGAGGCGATGGAGTACGGCCGCCAGGTCTGGCGCACCATCAACAAGCCGAACTTGCTGGAGAACGTGCTGCCCACCCGCGGCCGCGCGACCCTCGTCCTGCAGAAGGGCCAGGACCACAAGGTCCGCCGCGCGCTGCTGCGCAAGCTCTGACCTGGGCCGCCCCGACAGAACGCCGCAGGGCCCCCGCCGTTCGTCACGGCGGGGGCCCTGCTCACACGCTGAGCGGGCGTCAGCCCAGGTACGTGCGGACGGCCTCGGCCAGCCGCTCGGCGACGGCCTTGGCCTGCACCTGGTCGGCGGCCTCGACCATCACCCGGACCAGCGGCTCGGTGCCCGAGGGGCGCAGCAGCACCCGGCCGGTGGAGCCCAGCTCGGCCTCGGCCTCGGCGACCGCCGCGGACAGCTCGACGCAGGAGTTCACCCGGCCCTTGTCCACGCCCTTGACGTTGATCAGCAGCTGCGGAAGCCGGGTCATCACGGCGGCCAGGTCGGCCAGCGGCTGCTTGGTGGCGGCCAGCCGGGCGCCCAGCATCAGACCGGTCAGGGTGCCGTCACCGGTGGTGGCGTGGTCCAGCAGGATGACGTGGCCGGACTGCTCGCCGCCGAGCGCGAAGCCGTGCTCCTTCATCGCCTCCAGCACGTAGCGGTCGCCGACCGCGGTCTGCACCAGGTCCACGCCCTCGCGCTCCATCGCCAGCTTGAAGCCCAGGTTGGACATCACGGTGGCGACGGCGGTGTTGCCGCGCAGGGTGCCGGCCTCCTTCATGGCGACGGCCAGGATCGCGATGATCTGGTCGCCGTCGACCTCGTTGCCCTCCGCGTCGGCGGCCAGGCAGCGGTCGGCGTCGCCGTCGAGCGCGATGCCGAGGTCGGCCCGGTACTCCTTCATCGCGGCCTGCAGCCGGTCCAGGTGGGTGGAGCCGACGCCGTCGTTGATGTTGAGACCGGTGGGCTCCGCCCCCAGGGTGTGGACGACCTCGGCGCCGGCCCGGGCGAACGCCTCGGGGGCGACGTAGGCGGCCGCGCCGTGCGCGCCGTCGATGACGACCCGGATGCCGTCCAGGCGGTTGGGCAGCACGCCGATCAGGTGGGCGACGTACTTGTCGAAGCCCTCGGTGTACTCGCGGACCCGGCCGACGGCCTCGCCGGTCGGGCGCTTCCACTCCTCGCCGCCGACGGCGTGGGCGCGGTAGTGCGCCTCGATGGCGTCCTCGATCCGGTCGTCCAGCTTGTGGCCGCCCCGGGCGAGGAACTTGATGCCGTTGTCCGGCATCGCGTTGTGGCTGGCGGAGAGCATCACGCCGAAGTCGGCGCCGAGGGCGCCGGTGAGGTAGGCCACCGCCGGGGTCGGCAGCACGCCGACCCGCAGTACGTCGACGCCCGCGCTCGCCAGGCCGGCGATGACCGCGGCCTCCAGGAACTCGCCCGAGGCGCGCGGGTCGCGGCCGACCACCGCGACCGGCCGGTGGCCGTCGAAGGCCCCCGCCTCACCGAGGACGTGCGCCGACGCGACGGACAGCCCGAGCGCCAGCTCCGCCGTCAGCCCCACGTTGGCCACACCGCGTACGCCGTCCGTACCGAAGAGTCGTCCCACTGTCCCGTCCTCCATCACCGCTGCTGGCAGGTAAACCCGGCAGTCCATTCGATCGAATCCCCGGCCTTCGCACCATGCGCGGGGAGCACGACGCCCCGGAGTACACGGGGTACTCCGGGGCGTGAGAGCGCAACCGGGGGTGTGCACCACCAGGGCGGCACACACCCCCTCGGGCGCGACTAGCGCTTGCTGTACTGCGGGGCCTTACGGGCCTTCTTGAGACCGGCCTTCTTGCGCTCGACGGCACGCGCGTCACGCATCAGGAAGCCGGCCTTCTTGAGGGCGGCGCGGTTGTTGTCCACGTCGGCCTCGTTCAGTGCGCGGGCCACGCCGAGGCGCAGCGCGTAGGCCTGACCGGAGGTACCGCCACCCGAGATGCGGGCGACGACGTCGTAACGACCGTCCAGCTCCAGCAGCTTGAAGGGCTCGTTCACGGTCTGCTGGTGCACCTTGTTGGGGAAGTAGTTCTCCAGGGTGCGACCGTTGATCTTCCAGACGCCGGTGCCCGGGACGATGCGCACGCGGGCGATCGCCTCCTTGCGGCGGCCAAGGCCGGCGCCGGGGACGGCCTCGCCGAAGCGGCCGGCCAGCGACTCGGAGGTGTAGCTCTCCTCGGAGGTGAACTCGCCCTCGACGACGGTCTCGTCGAAGTCGACCTCAAGGGTTTCAGTGGTCTCGGCCACGGTGTTCCTCAGCTCTTTTCAGTGTTGGGGGGCTAGGTGGCCGGAGTTACTGCGCGACCTGGGTGATCTCGAACGGCACCGGCTGCTGCGCAGCGTGGGGGTGCTGGTCGCCCGAGTAGACCTTCAGCTTCGAGAGCATCTGGCGACCCAGGGTGTTCTTGGGGATCATGCCCTTGATGGCCTTCTCGACGGCCTTCTCCGGGTTGTTCGCCAGGAGGTCGTCGTAGCGGACCGAGCGGAGACCGCCCGGGAAGCCGCTGTGGCGGTACGCCAGCTTCTGGGTCTTCTTGTTACCCGACAGGTGCACCTTGTCCGCGTTGATGATGATGACGAAGTCACCGGTGTCAACGTGCGGCGCGTAGATCGCCTTGTGCTTACCCCGGAGGATGTTGGCGGCCTGGGAGGCCAGGCGGCCGAGCACGACGTCGGTCGCGTCGATGACGTGCCACTGACGCTGGACGTCGCCGGGCTTGGGGCTGTACGTACGCACGGTCGTAGCCTCTGCTTTTCAGTGAGTGAGTCCTGACAGGAGCACCCGGTCGAGGGCATCAGCCTGGCCGCCTTGGACGCAATTCAAGGGGAGCCGCTGGGTCGTCGACCTGATATCTCCGGCGTACCGACCTCTCACGTGAGATAGAGCGAGCCAATACGCACAACAAGCCCCCAGGCTACCGGGCGCGCCGGGGTCGGTCAAAATCCCCCCTCGGCGTCCGGGCCGGAAAGCGGCCCGGACGGCCCCCGATCGGTGCTCCCGCACCGCCCGGGCGGGGCTCCGGTCAGCGCTCGCGCTCGACCCGGGTGACGTCCCAGACCGGGTCCGCGGACTCGTACACACGGCCGTCCGCGCCGAAGACCAGGAAGCGGTCGAAGGTCTTGGCGAACCACCGGTCGTGCGTGACGCACAACACGGTGCCGTCGAAGGCCTCCAGGCCGGCCTGCAGCGCCTCGGCGCTCTCCAGGTCCAGGTTGTCGGTCGGCTCGTCCAGCAACAGCGCCGTCACGCCGTCCAGTTCGAGCTTGAGGATCATCAGCCGTGCCTGCTGGCCGCCGGACAGCGACTCGAACTTCTGCTCCTCCTGGCGGTCCAGCTCGTAGCGCCGCAGCGCCCCCATCGCGGCGCCGCGGCTGAGCGCGTGCTCCTCCTCGACGATCGAGCGCACCGTGCGGCCGAAGAGTTCCGGGTGGGCGTGGGTCTGCCGGAAGTGGCCCGGCACGACACGGGCGCCGAGCTTCCACTGACCCGTGTGGGCGACCGTCCCGTCGCCGGCGAGCAGCCGCAGGAAGTGCGACTTGCCCGAGCCGTTGGAGCCCAGCACGCCGATCCGCTCACCGTAGAAGACCTCCAGGTCGAACGGCTTCATCAGGCCGGTGAGCTCCAGCTGCTCCATGGTGAAGGCCCGGACGCCCGTCCGGCCGCCCTTGAGCCGCATGGTGATGTTCTGCTCGCGGGGCGGCTCCTCCGGGCGGCCCGCCTCCTCGAACTTCTTCAGCCTGGTCTGCGCCGCGGCGTAGCGGGTGGCCAGCGCGTGGCTGACCGAGGCGGCCTGGCGCAGGGTGACCACCAGCTTCTTGAGCTTGGCGTGCTCCTCGTCCCAGCGCCGGCCGAGTTCCTCGAAGCGGGCGAAGCGGTCCTTGCGGGCCTCGTGGAAGGAGTCGAAGCCGCCGCCGTGCACCCAGACGCTGCTGCCGGCCGCGCCGGACTCGACGCTGATGATCTTCTCGGCGGTACGGGAGAGCAGTTCGCGGTCGTGCGAGATGTAGAGCACGGTCTTGGAGGTGGCCTTGATCGCCTCCTCCAGCCAGCGCTTGCCGGGGACGTCCAGGTAGTTGTCCGGCTCGTCCAGCAGCAGCACCTCTTCGGGGCCGCGCAGCAGGGCCTCCAGGACGAGGCGCTTCTGCTCCCCGCCGGAGAGCGTGTTCAGCCCGCGCCACTGGGCCTTGTCGAAGGGCATCCCGAGGGCCGCCGTGGTGCAGACGTCCCAGTCGGTCTCGTAGTCGTAGCCGCCGACGTCGGCCCAGTCGGAGAGCGCCTGGGCGTAGGCCATCTGCGTCTTCTCGTCGTCCTGGGCGATCATCGCCAGCTCGGCGGCGTCGACCGCGCGGGCCGCGACGGCGATCCGCTCGGGGGCCACCGAGACCAGCAGGTCGCGGACGGAGGCGTCGGCGGCCAGCGGGGCCGGGCCCTGCCGGTCCTCGTCGTCCTGCTTCGCCTCGCGCCCGGTGGTGCCGACGAACTGGCGCATGACGCCGAGGCCGCCGCTGATCGTGACCGAGCCGCCGTGCGGCTGGAGGTCGCCCGCGATCATGCGCAGCAGGGTGGTCTTGCCGGCGCCGTTGGCGCCCACCAGGGCGACCGCGGAGCCCTCGCCGACCCGGAAGGACGCGTCGTCGAACAGCACCCGCCCGTCCGGCAGGTAGTACTCAAGGTGCGAAATCTCGACGTGTCCCATGCGGACGATTCTCCCAAGCCGCGGCCCAGGACCAAAACGGATTAGCCGACCACCGGCTGTCCCGGCAGCGTCCTGATCCGGCGGGCCAGCCGGCTGCGCTCGGCGAGCTGGTCGTCGGCCGGGTAGCCGACCTCCTCCAGCGTCAGCCCGTACGGCCGGATCACGTTGACCGCGGAGTTGCGCACCCCGCCGGCCAGCACCTCGCCGGGGAACTCCACCGGCCGGTGCCCGTCGCCGACCAGCAGCATCGCGCCGACCAGGGCCCGCACCATGTTGTGGCAGAAGGCGTCGGCGCGGACGGTGGCGACCGCCAGCGAGCCCTCCTGCGAGGCGTAGGAGTCGACCGGGACGCGGTCCCAGCGCAGTTCCAGCAGCGTGCGGATGGTCGTCGCGCCCTCGCGCTTCTTGCAGTACGCGGCGAAGTCGTGCTCCCCCAGCAGCAGCGCCGCGGCCGCGTTCATCCGCTCGACGTCCAGCGGCCGGTCGTGCCAGAGCACATGGCCGCGCAGCAGCGGGTCCACCCCGCCGGGGTGGTCGGCGACGCGGTAGGCGTAGCGGCGCCAGATCGCCGAGAAACGGGCGTCGAAGCCGGCCGGCGCCTCGCCGATCCGGTAGATCCGGACGTCCCCGGGCAGCCGCCCGGCCAGCCTGCGCAGCAGCTTCTCGCGGTGCGCGGCCCACAGCTCGGCCGGCAGGTCGACGTGCGCGACCTGGCCGCGCGCGTGCACGCCGGCGTCGGTCCGTCCGGCGACCGTCAGCGGGTACAGCTCGGTGCTGCGGGTGACGATCTGCAGCGCGCTCTCGATCTCCTCCTGCACCGTGCGGCGGCCACCGCGCTGGCGGGCCCAGCCGGAGAACTCCGCGCCCTGGTAGGCGAGGTCGAGCCGGACCCGGACGTACCCGTCGGCCGGGCCGTCCTTCACCGGCGGACGCTCGGCGCAATCGTCGATCACTGCTTCACTCCAGACAGAAGGAACGGGCCCGCTCCCCCACGGAATGGGAGAGCGGGCCCGCACTGCACCCAAAGGCGTCAGGCCTGCTCGGCCTCGGCCTCGTCGGCCTTGGTGTCCTCGACCTTGGTCTCCTCGACCTTGGCCTCGGCCTCCTTGACGGCGCGCTTGGTGGCACCCTCGGCCTCGCCGACGGCGGTCTGCGCGACGGTCAGCGCCTCGACCAGCTCGATCACGGCCATCGGGGCGTTGTCGCCACGACGGGGACCGATCTTGGTGATACGGGTGTAGCCACCCGGGCGGTTCTCGTAGCGCGGCGCGATCTCGGTGAAGAGGGTGTGCAGCACGGAGATGTCGGTGATCGTCTTGCGAACCAGACGACGGTTGTGGATGTCGCCCTTCTTCGCCTTGGTGATCAGCTTCTCCGCCAGCGGGCGCATCCGACGGGCCTTGGCCTCGGTCGTGGTGATGCGGCCGTACTGGAACAGCTCCCGGCACAGGCCGGCCAGCAGCAGCGGCTCGTGGTGGGGGCCGCCGCCGAGGCGGGCACCCTTGGTGGGACGCGGCATGGAATTACTCCTTGAATCTCCGACTGCGGCCGTACCAGGTACCGCAGCGGGCGTACGGGCACGGTGCCCGTACGGCTTTCATGATGACGGGGGCGGCTCCGGGGAACCGCCCCCACCAGCAAACTCTTAGTACTGCTCGGTCTCCGCGTAACCCGCGTCGTCCAGGTCGTCGGCGCCGAAGGCGTCGGCGGCGGCGGTCGGGTCGAACCCGGGCGGGCTGTCCTTGAGGGCCAGGCCCATGCCGGCCAGCTTCGCCTTGACCTCGTCGATCGACTTCGCACCGAAGTTGCGGATGTCGAGCAGGTCGGCCTCGGAGCGGGCGACGAGCTCACCCACGGTGTGGATGCCCTCGCGCTTGAGGCAGTTGTACGACCGAACGGTGAGCTCGAGCTCCTCGATCGGCAGCGCCAGGTCGGCGGCCAGGGCGGCGTCCGTGGGGGACGGGCCCATGTCGATGCCCTCGGCGTCGATGTTCAGCTCGCGGGCGAGACCGAACAGCTCCACCAGGGTCTTGCCGGCCGAGGCCATGGCGTCGCGCGGGCGCATGGCGGGCTTGGTCTCGACGTCGACGATCAGCTTGTCGAAGTCGGTCCGCTGCTCGACACGGGTCGCCTCGACCTTGTAGGTGACCTTCAGCACGGGGCTGTAGATCGAGTCGACCGGGATGCGGCCGATCTCCTGGCCGGAAGCCTTGTTCTGCACGGCGGAGACGTAGCCGCGACCGCGCTCGACGGTCAGCTCCATCTCCAGCTTGCCCTTGCCGTTCAGCGTGGCGAGGACCAGCTCGGGGTTGTGCACCTCGACACCGGCCGGCGGCGCGATGTCGGCGGCGGTGACCACACCCGGGCCCTGCTTGCGCAGGTACATCACGACCGGCTCGTCGTGCTCCGAGGAGACGACCAGCTGCTTGATGTTGAGGATGAGGTCGGTGACGTCCTCCTTGACGCCCGGCACGGTGGTGAACTCGTGCAGGACGCCGTCGACCCGGATGCTGGTGACAGCGGCACCGGGGATCGAGGAGAGGAGCGTGCGGCGAAGGGAGTTGCCGAGGGTGTAGCCGAAGCCCGGCTCCAGCGGCTCGATCACGAACCGCGAGCGGAATTCGTCGACGACCTCTTCGGTCAGCGAGGGACGCTGAGCGATCAGCATGTTTTCAGATCCTCCAGTTGTCTTCGGCACCCACTATTTGATGCCGAACAGAACCAGCGTACGGGGTCCCGGACGAACCGGGACCCCGTACGCGGTGTCAAGCGAACACCAGTGCCCGAAGGCGCTGCGTCAGACGCGGCGGCGCTTCGGCGGACGGCAGCCGTTGTGCGGGGTGGGGGTGACGTCCTGGATCGAGCCCACCTCCAGGCCGGTGGCCTGGAGCGAGCGGATCGCGGTCTCACGGCCGGAGCCCGGACCCTTGACGAAGACGTCGACCTTGCGCATGCCGTGCTCCTGCGCGCGACGGGCAGCGGCCTCGGCGGCCATCTGCGCGGCGAACGGGGTGGACTTGCGCGAGCCCTTGAAGCCGACGTGGCCGGCGGAGGCCCAGGAGATCACGTTGCCCGCGGGGTCGGTGATCGAAACGATGGTGTTGTTGAACGTGCTCTTGATGTGCGCGTGGCCGTGAGCGACGTTCTTCTTTTCCTTGCGGCGGATCTTCTTCGCGCCGGCAGCCTGACGACCCTTGGGGGGCATAAGTCTGTTCTCCTACTGAGGTGGTCGGTCCGCTGACCCGCGGGCCGGAGGGATGTCCGGTGACGGGACGGACTACTTCTTGCCCGGCTTCTTCTTGCCGGCGATCGCGCGACGCGGGCCCTTGCGGGTACGCGCGTTGGTGTGGGTGCGCTGACCGCGGACCGGCAGGCCGCGGCGGTGACGCAGACCCTCGTAGCAGCCGATCTCGACCTTGCGGCGGATGTCGGCGGCCACCTCACGGCGGAGGTCACCCTCGACCGTGTAGTTGGCGTCGATGTACTGACCCAGCTTGACGAGGTCTTCCTCGGAGATGTCGCGAACGCGGACATCCGGGCTGACACCGGTCTCGGCCAGGGTCTGCTGGGCGCGGGTACGACCGATGCCGTACACGTAGGTAAGGGCGATCTCGATCCGCTTCTCACGGGGGAGATCAACGCCGGCGAGGCGTGCCATTCAAGGCTCCTGTGTTTCTTCAGAGGTCTTGCGTGCTACCTACTCCGACACCTCACGGTGTGGGAGCCCCGGCCTCTGACCGGGGGTGGCAGTCCGCCCTGCGAAGGGCGGATCGGGTAGCCCGCTTATGACGTTTTCGCGTCGCGCGAAGTACTACGAGAAATGCTGGGGAGAACTGATCAGCCCTGGCGCTGCTTGTGGCGCAGGTTGTCGCAGATCACCATGACCCGGCCGTGACGGCGGATCACCTTGCACTTGTCGCAGATCTTCTTGACGCTCGGCTTGACCTTCATGCTTCAGGTTCTCCGGGTCTAGATCTGACGTTCTTACTTGTAGCGGTAGACGATCCGGCCGCGCGTGAGGTCGTAGGGGCTGAGCTCCACCACGACCCGGTCGTCCGGCAGGATGCGGATGTAGTGCATGCGCATCTTGCCGCTGATGTGCGCGAGGACCTTGTGACCGTTCTGCAGCTCGACCTTGAACATCGCGTTCGGAAGAGACTCGATCACGGTGCCCTCGATCTCAATGGCGCCTTGCTTCTTAGCCATGAACTGCGAGATCCACCTTCCGGGACCGGCTACCGTATGCGGCACGCTCGTGCGAACCTGGGTCCACCCCGTCCCCCGAGAGGGAAGAGGGCGTGCTGGAGCACGCTACGAGTGAGCCGACGGTCCATCCTACGCCAGTGCGCCCGATGGGCCAAAACGAGGCCGCCGGACGCGGCCGGCGCCGCCCGTCCGGCCGTCACAGGCCGGGGCTGACCACCAGCGGCTCGACGTGGGCGGTGCAGGCGCTGCAGCGGCGCGCGGCCTGCGGTATCTCGGTCAGGCACTCGGGGCAGGGGCGCTTCGGGGACTTCGGCTTCTTCGGCAGGTAGCGGGCGGTGGCCTTGGTCACCGGCAGCACGACGCAGAAGTACAGCACCGCGGCGGTCATAAGGAACGCGATCAGCACGTTGAGGAACTGCCCCCACGGGAAGATGACCCCGCCCAGGTTGGCCTTGTAGGAGCTGAAGTCCCCGGCGGCACCGACCACCACGCCGACCAGCGGGGTGAGGAAGGCCGACACGAAGCCGGTCACCACGCCGGTGAAGGCCGCACCGATGACGACACCGACGGCCATGTCGACCACGTTGCCGCGCATCATGAAGTCGCGGAATCCCTTGAGCACTGCACTCTCCTGCTTGATCGAAGCCGCTGAAGCCAGTGAAGCCACTGCCAGCCGATAAAAATAGGACAAAAGCCCTGGAGGTCCAAACCCCCAGGGCTCTGATCCGTTGTCGGACGCGGTAGTTGACCGCCTCCGCGACTACCCGAGGGGGTCCGGAGCTGCGGTGATGCCCAGCTTCGCGAGTTCGGCGCGGCCGCCGTCGAAGGCCGTCAGGACCAGCGGGCCCTGCTCGGTGACGGCCACCGAGTGCTCCCAGTGCGAGGCCCAGGTGCCGTCGGTGGTCACGACGGTCCAGTCGTCCTCCAGCACGGTGGTGTGCGGAGTGCCCAGCGAGACCATCGGCTCGATCGCCAGCACGGTGCCGGGGATCAGCTTGGGGCCCTTGCCGCGCCCCCGCTCGACGTAGTTCAGCACGTGCGGCTCCATGTGCATCGCGGTGCCGATGCCGTGGCCGCCGTAGCCCTCGGTGATGCCCCACTTGCCCTTCGGCGGGAGCGGCTGGCGCCGGATGAAGCCCTCGATCGCCTTGGAGACGTCCGCCAGGCGGTTGCCCTTCTTCATCTGGGCGATGCCGGCCCACATCGAGCCCTCGGTGACCCGGCTGAGCATCTCCACCTCGGGGCGGACCTCGCCGACCGCCACGGTGATCGCCGCGTCGCCGTGCCAGCCGTCCACGATGGCGCCGCAGTCGATCGAGATGACGTCGCCCTCCTGGAGCACCCGGTCACCGGGGATGCCGTGCACGACCTCGTTGTTCACCGAGGCGCAGATCACCCCGGGGAACCAGAGCCCGCCGTGGTCGGCGCGGAAGTTCGAGGTGGCGCCGTGGTCGGTGATGACCTTGTCCGCGATGTCGTTGAGCTCCTGGGTGGTCACCCCCGGAGCGACCGCCTCCCGGCAGGCCTTGAGCGCCTCGGCGACGACCAGCCCGGCCACTCGCATCTTCGCGATCTGCTCGGGGGTCTTGATCTCCACCATCTGGTCACGCCTTCCTAGGGTTCCCGCCCGGTCCTTGCCGGACGGCCGTGCACTCGTTCCACCGTACGACGCCGTACGGCCGCGCTGCCCCGGCGAGGGGCGGCGCGGCCGTACGGCGTCGCTCGGTAATGTCAGTTGTCCTGCTTCAGCGCCTCGATCGCGCGCTGGGTCACCTCGTCCACCTTGCCGAGCGCGGGGATCGTCGCCACCAGGCCCTGCTGGGCGTAGTAGTCGATGATCGGCTCGGTCTCGGTGTGGTAGACCTCCAGCCGCGTCCGCACCTTCTCCTCGGTGTCGTCCGAGCGCTGGTACAGCTCGCCGCCGCACTCGTCGCAGACGCCCTCGGCCTTCGGCGGGTTGTAGTCCACGTGGAACACGTGGCCCCCGTCGTTGCGGCACAGGCGACGGCCGGCGATCCGGCGGACGACCTCGTCCTCGGGAACCTCCAGGTCCAGCACGCCGTCCAGCGCGATGCCCTGCTCGGCCAGGAACTCGTCCAGCGCCTTGGCCTGGCCAAGGTTGCGCGGGAAGCCGTCGAGCAGGAAGCCGTTGCCGGCGTCGGGCTGGAGCATGCGGTCCTTGGCCATCCCGATGGTGACCTCATCCGGTACCAGGCGACCCGCGTCCATGAAGCTCTTGGCCTCGAGCCCCAGCGGGGTGCCCTGACCGATGTTGGCGCGGAACAGGTCGCCGGTGGAGATGTGGGGAATGGACAGGGTCTTGGCGAGCAGGTGCGCCTGAGTACCCTTCCCGGCCCCGGGAGGTCCGACGAGGACGATACGCATCAGCGGAGGAACCCTTCGTAATTGCGCTGCTGGAGCTGGCTCTCGATCTGCTTCACAGTTTCGAGTCCGACGCCGACGACGATGAGAACGCTGGTGCCGCCGAACGGGAAGTTGGTCTGCTGCCCGAAGGCCACCAGGGCGATCATCGGGATCAACGCGATCAGGCCCAGGTAGAGCGAACCCGGCCACGTGATGCGGGTGAGCACGTAGTTCAGGTACTCGGCCGTCGGCCGGCCGGCCCGGATGCCCGGGATGAACCCACCATACTTCTTCATATTGTCGGCAACTTCTTCGGGGTTGAAGGAGATGGCGACGTAGAAGAAGGCGAAGAAGACGATCAGCAGGAAGTAGGTGGCCATGTAGACCGGGTGGTCACCCTTGACGAAGTTGGTCCTGATCCACGTCGCCCAGCCGGCCTGGCTGCTGGTCAGCTGGACCACCAGGGCGGGGATGTACAGCAGCGACGAGGCGAAGATGACCGGGATGACACCGGCCTGGTTCACCTTGAGGGGGATGTAGGTCGAGGTGCCGCCGAAGGCGCGGCGCCCGATCATCCGCTTCGCGTACTGCACCGGGATCCGGCGCTGCGCCTGCTCCACGAAGATGACCAGCATCACAACGATGACGCCCACCGCGACCACGGAGAGGAACTCGACCCAGCCGCCGCCGATGGTGCCGGAGGTCTTGATCGCCCACATCGAGCCCGGGAAGCCCGAGGCGATCGAGGTGAAGATGAGGATCGACATGCCGTTGCCGATGCCGCGGTCGGTGATCAGCTCACCCAGCCACATGATGAACGTGGTGCCGGCGGTCATCGTGATCACCATGACGGCGATCCGGAACACCGACTGGTCCGGCACGATCTGGTTGGCGTAGACGCAACCCGAGAACAGCGCGCCGCTGGAGGCCGTCGCCACGATGCCGGTGCCCTGGAGCACGGCGAGCGCGATGGTCAGGTAGCGCGTGTACTGGGTGATCTTCGCGGTACCGGCCTGCCCCTCCTTCTTCAGCGCCTCGAGCCGCGGGATCACGACGGTGAGGAGCTGGAGGATGATGCTGGCCGTGATGTACGGCATGATGCCGAGCGCGAAGATCGTGAGCTGGAGGAGCGCGCCACCACTGAACAGGTTGACGAGCCCGAACAATCCGCTGCTCTTGGTGTCCTTCACACATTCGTTGACAGCTTGGAAGCTGACCCCGGGTACCGGGACGTGGGAGCCCAGCCGGAACAGCACCATGATGCCCAGCGTGAACAGCAGCTTCTTGCGCAGGTCGGGCGTCTGGAACGCCCGCGCGAACGCACTGAGCACGGTGCCTCCTGCGCCTCCCGCGCGTCGTCGGCGGGAGGGTCGGTCCTGAATGGGGAGTTTGCGGTTCGGGCCCCCGTACAGACGGCACAGGCGAGCCTACGCGCAGCCTACAAGGGAACTCCACGGACTCTAACAGTGCGCGGCCGCTCGAAAGAAGCGCGTACGGCCCCTCCCCCACTCACGGGGTACGGGATGCCCGGGTTTGCCACACAAAAGAACGAGGCCCGTACCCACTTGAGTGCGGCTACGGACCACCGGGACAACGCACGAGCCCCGCACCTCCGTGAAGGAGGTGCGGGGCTCGTGGGGAGTCAGCGGGCTCAGACGAGCTCGGTGACGGTACCGCCGGCGGCGGTGATCTTCTCGGCGGCGGAGCCGGAGACGGCGTCGACCGTCACCTGCAGCGCGACCGAGATCTCGCCGGTGCCGAGCACCTTGACGAGGGAGTTCTTGCGAACCGCGCCCTTGGCGATCAGGTCCTCGACAGTGACCTCGCCACCCTGCGGGTAGAGCTCGGCCAGCTTGTCGAGGTTGACAACCTGGAACGTGATCTTGAACGGGTTCTTGAAGCCCTTCAGCTTCGGCAGGCGCATGTGGAGCGGCATCTGGCCACCCTCGAAGCGCTGCGGAACCTGGTAGCGGGCCTTGGTGCCCTTGGTACCACGACCGGCGGTCTTACCCTTGGAGCCCTCACCACGACCGACACGGGTCTTGGCGGTCTTGGCACCCGGGGCGGGACGCAGGTTGTGAACCTTGATCGGCGAGTCGCCCATAATCAGTCCACCTCCTCGACCGTGACGAGGTGACGCACGGTCTGGGCCATCCCGCGGATCTCGGGACGGTCCTCCTTGACGACCACATCGTGCATGCGCTTCAGACCCAGCGAGCGCAGCGTCTCGCGGTGGTTCTGCTTGCTGCCGATGTAGGACTTGGTCTGCGTGATCTTCAGGCGAGCCATCAGGCACTCACCCCTGCAGCACGAGCCCGCAGCAGAGCGGCGGGAGCCACGTCCTCCAGCGGCAGGCCACGACGGGCGGCGATCTCCTCGGGGCGCACGAGGCCCTTCAGAGCGGCCACCGTGGCGTGCACGATGTTGATCGCGTTGTCGGAGCCGAGCGACTTCGACAGGATGTCGTGGATACCGGCGCACTCGAGCACGGCACGCACCGGGCCACCGGCGATAACACCGGTACCGGGGGCAGCCGGCTTCAGGAGCACGACACCGGCAGCCTTCTCGCCCTGGATCGGGTGAGGGATGGTGCCCTGGATACGGGGGACCTTGAAGAAGTTCTTCTTGGCCTCCTCAACACCCTTGGCGATGGCGGCCGGAACCTCCTTCGCCTTCCCGTAACCGACACCTACGGTGCCGTCACCGTCGCCCACCACGACCAGCGCGGTGAAGCTGAAACGACGACCACCCTTGACAACCTTGGCGACACGGTTGATCGCAACGACGCGCTCGACGTAAGCGGTCTTCTCGACGGCGGGGGCATTGCCCCGGTCGTCACGCTTACGGTCACGCCGCTCGCCACCGCCGGTGCCGCCGCCGGCGCCGCTACCGCGGCGCTGGGGTCCAGCCATTGGAATTACCTCTCTCGATTACGTCCGTCGACTGAGCCGACGAGCGGCTTAGAAGTCGAGCCCGGCCTCACGGGCAGCATCGGCCAGAGCGGCGATGCGGCCTGCGTACCGGTTGCCCGCGCGGTCGAAGACGACCGACTCGATGCCGGCGGCCTTGGCGCGCTCGGCGACCAGGCTCCCGACCTTCTTGGCCAGCTCGGTCTTGTCGCCCTCGACGCCCTTGATGGACACGTCGAGGGTGGACGCCGACGCCAGGGTGTGACCCTTGGCGTCGTCGATGACCTGGGCGACCATGTGACGGTTCGAGCGCGTCACAACGAGGCGCGGACGCACCTCGGTGCCGACGACGCGCTTGCGAACGCGGATCGCGCGGCGCTTGCGAGCGGCGCTCTTGTAGGCGTTGCCCTTGCCGATCTTGACAGAGACGCTCATCGCTTACTTACCACTCTTTCCGACCTTGCGGCGGATGACCTCGCCCGCGTACTTGACGCCCTTGGCCTTGTACGGGTCGGGCTTGCGCAGCTTGCGGATCTTCGCGGCGACCTCGCCGACCTTCTGCTTGTCGATGCCGTCCACGTGGAACTTGGTGGCCGACTCGACGACGAAGGTGATGCCCTCCGGGGCCTCGACCAGGATCGGGTGGCTGTAGCCGAGCTGGAACTCCATGTTGGAGCCCTTCGCCAGGACTCGATAGCCAACACCGCTGATCTCCAGCGACTTGCGGTAGCCCGCGGTCACGCCGGTGATCATGTTCGCCACCAGCGTGCGGGAAAGGCCGTGCAGGGCCTTCGACAGACGCTCGTCGTTGGGGCGGGTGACGAGCAGCGTGCCGTCCTCGCCCTTGCCGATCTCGATCGGCGCGGCGACATGGTGGGTGAGGGAGCCCTTGGGGCCCTTCACCGAGACCGCCTGGCCATCGATGGTGACGTCCACGCCGGCGGGAACCGGGATGGGCAGCCGTCCAATGCGCGACATTGCTGTACCTCCGTTTCCCGAATTACCAGACGTAGGCGAGAACTTCTCCGCCTACGCCCTTCTTGGCTGCCTGCTTGTCGGTGAGGAGACCGGAGGACGTGGAGATGATCGCCACGCCCAGGCCGCCGAGCACCTTCGGCAGGTTGGTGGACTTTGCGTAGACCCGCAGGCCCGGCTTGCTGATCCGCTTGATGCCAGCGATCGAGCGCTCACGGTTGGGACCGAACTTGAGCTCGATGGTCAGCTTCTTGCCGACCTCGCCCTCGACGGGCTCCTCAACCTTGTAGGAGGAGATGTACCCCTCCTGCTGCAGGATCTGGGCGACGTGCGCCTTGATCTTGCTGGCCGGCATCGCCACGGAGTCGTGGTACGCCGAGTTAGCGTTACGCAGACGCGTGAGCATGTCTGCGATGGGGTCGGTCATGGTCATGATGGCCTCAGGCCTCTCTCGCCGTGGTTTCTCCGCACCAGGTCCCCCGTGTTCCTGAGGAACACGGGGCACAGGCGCAGGGGACCTGCGACGTAGTAAGTCTGGGTGCGAGCCCTCGAAGAGGGTCAGCGGCCGCTACGGAGCGACCGTGACAGGGGGCCCGACCCCACTACCTTACGGGATTCCGTACGGGAGCCCAAAAACGGGCGATGTGGGATCGGGCACCCTGCTTCGCGTGATGCGACTAGAGCGGTTGCCCTCTAAGGGAAGAGGACTACCAGGAGCTCTTGGTCACGCCCGGCAGCTCGCCGCGGTGCGCCATCTCACGGAGGCACACACGGCAGAGGCCGAACTTGCGGTACACCGAGTGCGGGCGACCGCAGCGCTGGCACCGGGTGTAGGCCCGGACGCCGAACTTCGGCTTCCGCTCGGCCTTTGCGATGAGGGACTTCTTCGCCATTGGCTCACGCCTCCTTGAACGGGAAGCCCAGAGCGCGCAGGAGCGCCCGGCCCTCGTCGTCGGTCTGAGCGGTGGTCACGACGGTGATGTCCATACCGCGCTGACGGTCGACCTTGTCCTGGTCGATCTCGTGGAACATAACCTGCTCGGTCAGACCGAAGGTGTAGTTGCCACGGCCGTCGAACTGCTTGGGGGAGAGACCACGGAAGTCACGGATACGCGGCAGAGCCAGCGACACCAGACGGTCCAGGAACTCCCACATGCGGTCACCACGGAGGGTGACGTGGGTGCCGATCGGCTGGCCCTCGCGCAGCTTGAACTGCGCGATGGACTTACGAGCCTTGGTCACGGCCGGCTTCTGACCGGTGATCGCGGTCAGGTCGCGGATCGCGCCCTCGATCAGCTTGCTGTCACGGGCGGCCTCGCCGACACCCATGTTGACGACGACCTTGACCAGGCCGGGCGTCAGCATGACGTTCTCGTACGAGAACTGCTCCTGCAGCTGACCCTTGATCTCGGAGTTGTAACGCTCCTTGAGACGGGGGGTCACCTTCTCAACAGACGTCTCAGACATCAGATGTCCTCACCGGTTCGCTTGGCAACGCGGATCTTGTTGCCCTCGTCGTCGAAGCGGTAGCCAACGCGGGTGACGACCTTCTTGCCGTCCTTCTCCACGACCAGCTGGACGTTGGAGACGTGCACCGGGGCCTCGACGGTGACAATGCCACCCTGAGTACCCGGGCCCGGCTTGGTGTGCTTCTTGACCCGGTTGACACCCTCGACCAGGACCTTGTTCTCGGCGGGCATGGCCTGGATGACCTTGCCCTGCTTGCCGCGGTCCTTGCCGGTGATGACCTGGACCAGGTCACCCTTCTTGATCTTCATGCTGTTCGCCATGGGTTAGAGCACCTCCGGCGCCAGCGAGATGATCTTCATGAACTTCTTGTCGCGCAGCTCGCGGCCCACCGGGCCGAAGATGCGGGTACCGCGGGGGTCACCATCGGTGTTCTTGAGAACCACGGCGGCGTTCTCGTCGAACCGGATGTACGAACCGTCGGGACGGCGGCGCGACTTCACGGTACGGACGACGACGCACTTGACGACGTCACCCTTCTTGACCGAACCGCCGGGGATCGCGTCCTTGACGGTCGCGACGATGACGTCCCCGATACCGGCGTAGCGGCGACCGGAACCACCGAGAACGCGGATGCAAAGGATTTCCTTCGCGCCCGTGTTGTCGGCGACACGCAGTCGCGACTCCTGCTGGATCACAGCTTTCTCCTGATCGTCAACGAGAGCTGACGGGCCGGCCGCTGCTCACACCGGCGCCCGCGAGGGACCCGTTGCACATACGGCCGTACCACATCGACTTCGTTACTTGGCCTTCTCGAGGATCTCGACGACGCGCCAGCGCTTCGTCGCGGACAGCGGGCGGGTCTCCGCGAGGAGGACCCGGTCGCCGATGCCGCAGGCGTTCGCCTCGTCGTGCGCCTTCAGCTTGTTCGTACGGCGGATGACCTTGCCGTACAGAGCGTGCTTGACGCGGTCCTCGACGGCGACGACGACGGTCTTGTCCATCTTGTCGCTGACGACGAGGCCCTCACGGGTCTTGCGGAAACCGCGCGTCTCGTTGGTGTTCTCAGTCATCAGGCGTTCTCCACCGTCTCGATGCCCAGCTCGCGCTCGCGCATCAGGGTGTAGATCCGCGCGATGTCCTTACGGACGAGCTTGAGCCGTCCGTGGTTGTCGAGCTGCCCGGTCGCCGCCTGGAAGCGGAGGTTGAACAGCTCCTCCTTGGCCTCACGGAGCTTGGCAACGAGACCCTCGTTGTCCAGCTCGCGGAGGTCAGCAGCCTTGGTGCCGGCCGACATCAGCTCTCACCTGCCTCGCGCCGGATGATCCGGCACTTCATCGGGAGCTTGTGAGCTGCGCGGGTCAGCGCCTCACGAGCCACCTTCTCGTTGGGGTACGACAGCTCGAACATGACCCGACCCGGGTGCACGTTCGCGATCCACCACTCGGGCGAACCCTTACCGGAACCCATGCGGGTCTCGGCCGGCTTCTTGGTCAGCGGACGGTCCGGGTAGATGTTGATCCAGACCTTGCCGCCACGCTTGATGTGACGGGTGACGGCGATACGAGCGGACTCGATCTGCCGGTTCGTCACGTAGGCCGGGGTAACGGCCTGGATGCCGTACTCGCCGAAGGCGAGCTCGGTGCCACCCTTGGAGGCGCCGCGGCGCTTCGGGTGGTGCTGCTTGCGGTGCTTGACCCGACGGGGGATCAGCATTTGGGTCAGGCCTCCGTTCCGGTGTTCTCGGCAGCCGGGGTCTCGGCGGCGACCGGGGCCTGAGCCTCGGTGCCGGCGGGACGACGGCCACGGCCACCGCGCTCGCCACCACGGCGCTCGCCACCGCGGGCGGGACGACCACCCTCGGGACGGGCCGGACGGTTGCCCGAGCGGGCAGCGGCGTTCTCAGCGCGGACCTCGGCGATGTTCTTGACGTCGCCCTTGTAGATCCAGACCTTCACGCCGATACGGCCGAAGGTCGTCTTGGCCTCGAAGAAGCCGTAGTCGACGTTCGCGCGCAGGGTGTGCAGCGGCACACGGCCCTCGCGGTAGAACTCCGAACGGCTCATCTCGGCGCCGCCGAGACGACCGGAGCACTGGACCTTGATGCCCTTGGCGCCGGACTTCATGGTGCCCTGCATCGACTTGCGCATGGCACGGCGGAAGGAGACGCGGGAGGACAGCTGCTCCGCGACGCCCTGAGCCACGAGCTGGGCGTCCAGCTCGGGGTTCTTGACCTCGAGGATGTTCAGCTGGACCTGCTTGCCGGTCAGCTTCTCCAGGTCGCCGCGGATGCGGTCGGCCTCGGTGCCACGGCGACCGATGACGATGCCGGGGCGCGCGGTGTGGATGTCGACGCGGACGCGGTCGCGGGTGCGCTCGATCTCAACCTTCGAGATGCCGGCGCGCTCCATGCCCTTCGTCATCATGCGACGAATGGCGACGTCTTCCTTGACGTAGTCCTTGTACAGCTTGTCGGCGTACCAGCGGGACTTGAAGTCCGTGCTGATGCCGAGGCGGAACCCGTGCGGGTTAACCTTCTGGCCCATTACCGGGTCCCTTCCTTGCTGCTGACGACCACGGTGATGTGGCTGGTCCGCTTGCGGATCCGGTAGGCACGGCCCTGGGCACGCGGACGGAACCGCTTCAGGGTCGGGCCCTCGTCAACGTACGCCTCGCTGATGACGAGGTCGTCCACGTTGGAGTGGTTGTAGTTGTGCGCGGCGTTGGCAATGGCGCTGTTGAGCACCTTGCTGACCGGCACGGTAGCGGCCTGCGGAGCGAAACGCAGGACCGCCTGGGCCTCCGTGGCGTTCAGGCCACGGATGAGGTCCACCACGCGGCGGGCCTTCATGGGCGTGACGCGGATGTACCGCGCCTGGGCCCTGGCTTCCATGGTTGTCCCCTTGCTGGTGTAAGTCATTGAGTCGGTAATCTCGCTGGCGACTAGCGACGCTTCGACTTGCGGTCGTCCTTGACGTGACCGCGGAAGGTACGCGTCGGCGCGAACTCGCCGAGCTTGTGGCCGACCATCGACTCGGTGACGAACACCGGGACGTGCTTGCGGCCATCGTGCACCGCGATCGTGTGGCCGAGCATGGCCGGGAAGATCACGGAGCGACGGGACCAGGTCTTGATGACGTTCTGGGTACCCGCCTCGTTCTGAGCGTCCACCTTCTTGAGAAGGTGGCCGTCAATGAAGGGGCCCTTCTTGAGACTGCGCGGCATCTGACCTGCTCCTAGCGCTTCTTGTTGGTCTTGCGGCGGCGCACGATGAGAGCGTCCGACGCCTTCTTCGGGCGACGGGTACGACCCTCCTTCTGGCCCCACGGCGAGACCGGGTGGCGACCACCGGAGGTCTTACCCTCACCACCACCGTGCGGGTGGTCGATCGGGTTCATGGCCACACCACGCACGGTCGGGCGAACGCCCTTCCAGCGCATACGGCCGGCCTTGCCCCAGTTGATGTTCGACTGCTCGGCGTTGCCGACCTCGCCGACGGTCGCGCGGCAGCGCGCGTCGACCAGGCGGATCTCACCGGAGGGCATGCGCAGGTGCGCCATCTTGCCCTCACGCGCCAGCAGCTGGATGCCGGCACCGGCGGAGCGGGCCATCTTGGCACCGCCGCCGGGACGCAGCTCCACCGCGTGGATGGTGGTACCGACCGGGATGTTGCGAAGCGGCAGGTTGTTGCCGGGCTTGATGTCGGCGCCAGGGCCGTTCTCGACCCGGTCGCCCTGCGCGATGCCGCGCGGCGCGATGATGTAGCGCTTCTCGCCGTCCGCGTAGTGCAGGAGCGCGATGCGCGCGGTGCGGTTCGGGTCGTACTCGATGTGCGCGACCTTGGCCGGCACGCCGTCCTTGTCGTGACGACGGAAGTCGATCACGCGGTAGGCGCGCTTGTGACCGCCACCCTGGTGGCGAACGGTGATCCGACCGGCGTTGTTACGGCCGCCCTTGCTGTGCAGGGGGCGAACCAGCGACTTCTCCGGCGTGGACCGCGTGATCTCTACGAAGTCGGCCACGCTGGAGCCACGACGGCCCGGCGTAGTCGGCTTGTACTTGCGGATGCCCATTTGGCTCTCTCGTCCTCGTCCTTATCGACGATCACGATCTCCGTTAGGAGACCGGACCACCGAAGATGTCGATGCGGTTGCCCTCAGCCAGCGTCACGATGGCGCGCTTGGTGTCCTTGCGCTTGCCAAAGCCCGTCTTGGAGCGCTTGCGCTTGCCCTGACGGTTGAGCGTGTTGACGGACTCGACCTTGACCGAGAAGACCGACTCGACGGCCTGCTTGATCTGGGTCTTGTTGGCACCGGGCGACACGACGAACGTGTACTTGTTCTCGTCGAGGAGCGAGTAGCTCTTCTCCGAGATGACCGGCTTCACCAGGACGTCACGGGGGTCCGTGAACGTCTTGCTCGTGATCTCTGCAGCCATCAGGCGGCGCTCCCTTCGAGCTCGCCCTCAGCAGCCACGGCCTTGGCGGACGCGGCGGGACCCGCCACGAAACGCTCGAAGGCGGCCTGGGTGAAGACCACATCGTCGGAGACGAGCACGTCGTAGGTGTTCAGCTGGCCGGCGTCCAGGATGTGCACGTGCGGCAGGTTACGAGCGGACTTGAGGCCCAGCTCGTCCGCGCGCTCGACGACCAGGAGGACGTTCTTGCGCTCGGTGATCTTGCCGAACAGGCTCTTGGCGGCCTTGGTCGACGGCGCCTCGGTCGCGGTCACGTCGGTGATGACGTGGATGCGGTTGTGGCGGGCCCGGTCGGTGAGCGCACCGCGCAGGGCGGCGGCGATCATCTTCTTCGGGGTCCGCTGCGAGTAGTCGCGCGGCACGGGACCGTGCACGACGCCACCGCCGGCGAACTGCGGCGCGCGGGTCGAGCCCTGACGGGCGCGGCCGGTGCCCTTCTGGCGGTACGGCTTCTTGCCGCCACCGCGGACCTCGCCACGCGTCTTGGTCTTGTGGGTGCCCTGACGGGCCGCAGCGAGCTGCGCCACGACGACCTGGTGCATCAGCGGAACGCTGACCTTCGCGTCGAAGATCTCGGCCGGCAGCTCAAGGCTGCCGGTCTTGTCGCCCGAGGGCGACAGGATGTCAATGGTGCTCATATCCTCACAGCCCCTTCGCCGCGGTGCGGACGAGGACGAGGCCGCCGTTCGGGCCCGGGATTGCGCCCTTGATCAGGAGCAGCCCCTTCTCCGCGTCAACGGCATGGATGGTCAGGTTCTGGGTGGTCACGCGCTCGTGGCCCATCCGGCCGGCCATCCGTACGCCCTTGAACACACGACCCGGGGTGGCGCAGCCACCGATCGAGCCGGGCGAGCGGTGCTTGCGCTGCACACCGTGACCGGCGCCGAGGCCCCGGAAGTTGTGGCGCTTCATGACACCGGCGAAGCCCTTGCCCTTGGAGGTGCCGGTCACGTCGACCTTGACACCCGCCTCGAACAGCTCGGCGGTGATCTCCTGGCCCAGCGTGTACTCGGACGCGTCCGTGGTACGCAGCTCGACCAGGTGCCGGCGCGGGGTGACACCGGCCTTGGCGAAGTGACCCGCGAGGGGCTTGTTCACCTTGCGGGGGTCGATCTCGCCGAAGCCGATCTGGACGGCGTCGTAGCCGGCCGGGCTGTCGGCGGTGTGGACCTGGGTCACGACATTGGGCCCAGCCTTGACGACGGTCACCGGAACGATCCGGTTGTTCTCGTCCCAGACCTGGGTCATGCCGAGCTTCTCGCCCAGGATGCCCTTAATCTGCTTAGCCATCTTCGGTGTGCCTCTCAGAGCTTGATCTCGATGTCGACACCAGCCGGCAGGTCGAGACGCATCAGCGAGTCAACCGTCTTCGGCGTGGGGTCGAGGATGTCGATCAGACGCTTGTGAGTGCGCATCTCGAAGTGCTCGCGCGAGTCCTTGTACTTGTGCGGCGAGCGGATGACGCAGTACACGTTCTTCTCAGTGGGCAGCGGCACCGGGCCCGCGACCTGCGCACCAGTGCGAATGACGGTCTCGACGATCTTCTTCGCCGAGGAGTCAATCACCTCGTGGTCGTAGGCCTTGAGCCGGATGCGGATCTTCTGTCCCGCCATGGCTACTCAGTAGTCCTTTGTGTCGTCTGCTGCTTCTACGGCCGGATTCATCCAGGTGGACTGTGTCCGGTGGTGCCTGTGGATGGCTTCCTCCGACCCACGCGGTCGGGCGTGTCGCCCTGTCGCTTGCAAAAAGTCCGCGAAGAGGTTTCCCTCTGCGGATTTTCCTACGGATCGGTGAGGTCTTGCATCCACCAGGCGCCGGATCGAGGCCCCGCCCACGCTTCCCGGAAGATTCCCGTACGTCCGCCCCGCAGCTGCCGCGGTGTCGCCTTCACACCACTGCGTCCACATACCTCACGTGAACACATGAACGGCCATCACGGGAACGACGAGTACATGGGACTCGCTTCCAGTCCTCCCGGCGGGAGGCGCGTAGCATCGGCACTCAACCGAGCAACTTGGACATACTGCCACATGGAGCAGCGACAAAGCCAATCGGGGCCGGCGGGGATCTCCCCCGCCGGCCCCGATGGGGTCCGTCCCGGTCAACCGGCGCGTCCGGTCACCCGGTGCGCCCGGTCGCTCAGCGCTTGCGCCAGATCATCCAGCCCTGCTGCTTGTTGGTCCGCTCCACGTACCACTCGTCCGGATGTTCCTTCCAGTAGGACTCCGGCGCCTTCCCCTCCTCGGCGAGCGGGGTGACGATCGCGGTCGCCGCGGCCGGGACGGGCTGCCAGCGCGGGTCCAGGTACCAGACCCGGCCGTCGTAGACCTCGAAGGCCTGGGCCATCCGCAGGCTTCCGTCGAGGTCCCAGGCGAGCACCAGGTTGTCCTTGGGCTTGATCCCGGCGGCCTTGGTGAAGCCCGTCGCGAGCGGCTTGCGCCAGTCCGAGTGCGGGTAGGCGACCTGCTCGGTGATGGTCGCGGTGGCGAATCCGGCGAACAGCGCGAGCGAGAGGCCGACCGCCCAGAGCACCCGGCGCCCGCCGGCCACCAGCATCAGGGCGACGGCGCCGAGGATGATGAACGCCGCGGCGGTCGAGCGCATCATGTTCAGCCTGGACCAGTCGGCGGCCAGGAAGGTCACGTCCGGCATGCCCCAGCCGATGAAGACCTGGGTGTGGAGCAGCTTGCCGGCGGACCAGATCACCAGCTTGGCGAGGACGAGGGTGAGCGCCACCGAGCCCGCCACCGTCAGGACGACGTTGCGCAGGCTGAACCGGGCGAGCACCGCGACCCCGGCCACGAAGGCCACCGGGACGAGGTAGGCCACGTAGCGGGCGTAGACCCAGTTGTCGATGCGGGCGTCGTCCGGCAGGGCGGCGGCCGAGGCGAGCGCGGTGCCGACCAGCAGGGCCACCATCACGCCGCCGACGATCCGGTGCGGGCGCGGGAAGCGGCCGCTGAACAGCGCGAACAGGCAGACCACGACCGCCAGGCCGCCGATCCCCCAGGTGGAGACGATGAAGTACCAGATCTGCCCGGTGGTCCTGGTCAGCGTGCGCTGCAGGATGTCGGGGTTCTTCAGGCCGTCGATCAGGTAGCTGCCGACCTTGCTCGGCTCGACGGTGAACTGGCGGTCGAGCCACCAGGACAGCGCCTTGGCGCCGACCGAACCGACGGCGAGCGCGCCCAGGCCGACCAGCGTGGTGCGCCACGGGGCCCAGCGCAGCACCAGGACGCCGACGAGGACCACTCCGGTGAGCGCCACCACGACACCGCCGCGGTCGTGCGTGGCCATCGTGTACGCGGCGGCCGCGCCGGTGCCGGCCGCGCACCAGGAGCGGTGCTTGACCGGGCCCTCGCTCAGCCAGCCGTGCATGCAGAGCAGCCAGGCCAGGATCAGCACCGGCAGCACGGTGTCCGACATGACGAACTCGGAGTAGAAGATCACCGGCGGCAGCAGCGCGGTGGCCCCCGCGAAGACGTACGCCAGCAGCCGGCGCAGGCCCAGCCGGCGCAGCGCCAGGTAGGCCAGCGGGAAGACCAGCGCGTTCAGCAGCGCGTTGATCCCCATGATCAGGTGATAGGCCGTGACCGGGTCGTCGGCGATCCGGAACGCCGGGGAGATCAGCAGCGGGTAGCCGCCCGGGATCACCACGCCGACCGGCATCTCGGTGGTCGGCCGGCCGGCCAGCACGCGGGCCAGCACCAGGTACCCGTCCTCGTCCGCGTGGACGGAGGGGTAGCTCATGTGCCGGACGAGGACGAGCCGGAAGAGCACCTCCGCGGCGTACCCGGCCACCAGCGCGGCCGGCCAGAACCAGCGCCGCCCGCGGGCCTCCTCGAACCGCCGCACCGCCCGGGCCGCCAGACCCGCCGAGCGCGAGGCGCCGACCCGTCTCGTCCCCTGGACACCGTCCAGCTGCTCGTCGACGGTCTCTGCTGAAGTCTGCACTGAACTCCGACTCTTCCCCTGGTAGCCCGGCTCTGAGGTGGATCCGGCAGGCCGCCCGGCCCGTTCGATGGTGGAGGTCACGCTAACAACTCGCGGAGGGCCCGTGCCCGGGCGCCCCGGCCCGCGGCACGTGCCGGGACCTCACCGCTGCGGTGGACCCGGCACCCATAGCACACTCCGCGCAGCGCTCAGCCTAGCGGCACGCGGCGGAGGTGCCCCGACGACCACCGGCGGCCGGCCCGTGGGGCCGACCGCCGGAGTCGTGTCGATCGCGGTGCCGCTAGGCCTTGCCGACCAGCTCGCGCCGGTTCGCCGCCGCCGTACGGGTGGCGGGCTCGATGGTCTTCAGGTGCTTGGGCATCCGGCGGATCATCGCGAGCAGGAGCACCAGGCCGGCGCGGGCCAGGTAGATCGTCGCCTTGATCGGGGAGGCGCTGGGCGTACCGGTGGTCCGCTCGCGCATCGCCACCGGGACCTGCCGGATGACGAAGCCGCAGCGGGCGGCGCCGACCATGCTCTCGATGGTGTCGCCCAGGTACTCGACCGGGTACCACTGCGAGAAGAACTCGATCATCGGCTTGTTGCAGGCCTTGAAGCCCGAGGTGGTGTCGGTGAGGCGGGTCCGGGTGACCCTCGACAGCACCACCGAGAGCAGCTTCATCGCCCAGCTGCGCGGGCCGCGCACCTTGTAGCTGCCCTGGCCGGCGAACCGGGCGCCGATGACCAGGTCGGCCTCCTGGAGCTTCTCCAGCAGCGCCGGCACGTACGCGGGGTCGTGCTGGCCGTCGGCGTCGCACTGGATGGCGACGTCGTAGCCGTGCAGGTGCGCGTAGCGGTAGCCGAACCGCATGGCGCCGCCGACACCGAGGTTGTACGGCAGCTGCGCGACCCGGGAGCCGGCCGCGGCGGCCACGGCGGCGGTGTTGTCCACGGAGCCGTCGTCGACCACCAGGGTGTCCACGCCGGGGAGCTTCTGCTGGATCTCGTGGAGGATCTTGGGCAGACCCTCCGCCTCGTTCCAGGCGGGGAGGATGATCAGAACCCGCTTGCCGTCGATCATGCCGTCACCCCGGAGTCCGTCGCCTTGCCGGCGTCGTTGCTGCTGCGTGCGATCGGGTACCCGTGGTGCTCGGCCAGGTGGGCCCGCATCATGGCGACGTCCTCGGCCAGGGTCCGGGTCTCCGCCTCCAGCCGGGAGGCCTCCCAGCTCAGGTGCAGCGAGACCATCAGGACCAGGACGAAGCCCGCGAAGAGCACGAGGCTCACGCCGGAGGCGATGCCGAGCCGGCGGGCGGTCGAGTCGAGGATCGTCGGGAAGAACCCGAGCGGCGCCACGACGACGCCGATCGCGAGCCAGATAGCCGCGTACTTCTCCCGGAGCTGCTGTCGGCGCAGCAACTCCAGGATGTAGACGAGCACCAGCACGCCGGTGATCGAAGTGATGACGGTGAGATGCACGACTGGAGGCGCCTTTCAGCGGCAGTGGCGTGGCCAAGGGTAATCACATATTAAAGGCGCGGCGTGAACGTCCCGCCGCCGCCGGCTGTGGGCCCGGCGAACGGGCGTCATACCTCCGACGACTGGTGTGCCGCCAGTGGTGCCCGGTGTTCCGCCACGGGCCGGGCCGGGGCGGACAGCGAGCGGGCCAGCGCCCACAGCATGGCAGCAGCGCTGACCGCCGCACCAGCCAGGTAGGCGAGTTCGACCCTGGTGGCGATCGCCCCGGGTACCAGGGTGACGGCCACCAGCACCACGGAACCGGCCAGCCAGGAGAGCAGCTGGCGCTGGTGGCGCCCGAGCGCGAGCAGGGCCTGGCCGAAGACGGTCGCCAGCATGTAGCAGAGCGTGCCGAGGGCCAGCCAGAGGAAGTCCACCGAACCCAGCACGTCCTGCGCCTTGAAGAACAGCCGGATCGCCCAGGGGCCGAGGATCACCGTCGGCAGGCCGGCCGCGGCGCTCATCAGCACCACGATGCCGCCGGTGCGCAGCAGGACCTTGCGGAACTCCCCGTGGTTGCCGGCCGCGGCGGCGCCGGAGAGCGAGGAGACCAGGGAGGCCTGGATCGCCGCGTAGGCGAAGAGCGGCACCCGGGCCAGCACCACGGCGTTCAGCAGGGCGGCGATCAGCGCCTTGGAGGACGGCGAGAGCACGCCGACGCTGACCACGGCCGCGTTGACCATCAGCTGGGCCAGCAGCGTCGAACCGGTCAGCAGGCCGAGCCCGGTGACGACGTCGCGCCAGACCGGGGCCGGACCGCCGCGCCGGTCCGCGAGGACCGAACGCATCCCGATCGCCGAGGCGGCGAGCGGTGCGGCGACCAGGATCAGCGCGAACGCGAACGCGGAGTGCGCGCCGAACACCGGGATCAGCGCGGCGAGCCCGATCCGCAGCCCGCCGTCGACGGCGAGCTGCATGCCGTACGCGCCGAAGTTGCCCAGGCCGGCCAGTGCCCCGCGGGCCACCGAGCTCACGGCCAGGCCGACCAGGGCGCCGCCCAGGCCGGCCACCAGGCCGAGGTCGCCGGAGAAGAAGCGGTCCGCGATCGGCCGGGCGGCGGCCGCGATCACGGCCAGCACAGCCACCAGGACCCCGGCGGTGACCAGCAGGACCCGCCGGATCGCCGGTCCGGGGCCCTGTCCCGCCACGTCACGGGCGGCCACCAGGCGGGTCAGCTCCAGCTCGACCGGGGAGAACAGCCCGTACCCGACGGACATGACCACGGTCCAGAGCATCGAGACGCCGGCGACCTGGGTGGTGTCCAAGCTGTGCCCGGCCAGGGCCAGGAAGATGTACGAGGAGACACCGAGGACCACGGTGCCCCCCGCGACGAGCCGCACACCGGGGGGCAGCGCCCCCAGCAGCTTGGCCACCGGGTTCGTCATCGCAGGGTGGCCTTGGCCTTCAGCGGCTCCCACCAGGCGCGGTTCTCGCGGTACCAGGCGATGGTGGCGGCGAGGCCGTCCTCGAAGCGGACCTGCGGGGCGTAGCCGAGCTCCTCGCTGATCTTGGTGATGTCCAGCGAGTAGCGCAGGTCGTGGCCCTTGCGGTCGGCGACCGGCTCGACCATCGACCAGTCGGCGCCGGCCGCCTGGAGCAGTAGCTCGGTGAGCTCCTTGTTGGTGATCTCGGTGCCGCCGCCGATGTTGTAGACCTCGCCGGAGCGGCCCTTGCGCATGGCCAGCTCGATGCCGCGGCAGTGGTCGGAGACGTGCAGCCAGTCCCGGATGTTGCCGCCGGTGCCGTAGAGCGGCACCTTCCTGCCGTCCAGCAGGTTGGTGGTGAACAGCGGGATGACCTTCTCCGGGAACTGGTAGTGCCCGTAGTTGTTGGAGCAGCGGGTGACCACCACGTCCATGCCGTGGGTGCGGTGGTAGGCGAGCGCCAGCAGGTCCGAGCCGGCCTTCGAGGCCGAGTACGGGGAGTTGGGCGCCAGCGGCCACTCCTCGGTCCACGAGCCCTCGGAGATGGAGCCGTAGACCTCGTCGGTGGAGACGTGGACGAAGCGGCCGACGCCGTGCTTCTTGGCCGAGTCCAGCAGCACCTGGGTGCCCAGGACGTTGGTGACCACGAACGGGCCGGCGCCCTCGATGGAGCGGTCCACGTGCGACTCGGCCGCGAAGTGGACGACCACGTCGTGGCCGGGCATGACCTGGTCGACGGCCTCCGCGTCACAGATGTCGCCACGCACGAAGGAGTAGCCGCTGTGACCGGCGACGGGCGCCAGGTTGGCCTCGACGCCCGAGTAGGTGAGCTTGTCGAAGACGGTGATCTGATCCGTTGCGTCGGCGCCGAGCAGCTGGCGGACGAACTCTGAACCGATGAAGCCGGCGCCGCCGGTGACGAGGATGCGCATAGTGCGGGCAGTCTACCGGTGTGCCCCGGGGCCCTCGCCCCGGGTCAGCGGCGGGCTCCGAACCTCACATAAGCTGCGCGCATGCGTGGAATCCTCTTGGCGGGCGGCACCGGGTCACGACTGTGGCCGCTGACCCGAGCAGTCTCGAAGCAGCTCCTCCCCGTCTTCGACAAGCCGATGATCTACTACCCGCTGTCGACCCTGGTCATGGCGGGCATCAGCGAGATCCTGATCATTACCACCCCGCAGGACCAGGAGCAGTTCCAGCGGCTGCTCGGCGACGGCTCCCAGTTCGGCCTCAAGCTGGAGTACGCCGTCCAGGAGAAGCCGGAGGGCATCGCCCAGGCCTTCGTGCTCGGTGCCGACTTCATCGGTGACGAGCCCGTCGCGCTGATCCTCGGCGACAACATCTTCCACGGCAGCGGCCTCGGCACCCGGCTCGCGCAGCGCACCGCGCCGCAGGGCGGCATGGTGTTCGCCTACCCGGTCGCCGACCCGACCGCGTACGGCGTGGTGGAGTTCGACGACAACGGCCAGGTCATCTCCATCGAGGAGAAGCCCACCCAGCCCAAGTCCCGCTACGCGGTGCCCGGCCTGTACTTCTACGACAACCGCGTGGTCAAGATCGCGGCCGGCCTGCGCCCGAGCGCGCGCGGCGAGCTGGAGATCACCGCGGTCAACGAGGAGTACCTCAAGACCGGTGAGCTGCACGTCACCATCCTCGACCGCGGTACCGCCTGGCTCGACACCGGCACGTTCGTGTCGATGGTGCAGGCCTCCGAGTTCGTCCGGGTCATCGAGGAGCGCCAGGGCTTCAAGATCGGCTGCATCGAGGAGGCGGCCTGGCGGGCCGGCCTGATCGACGACGCGCAGCTGCGCGAGCTGGCCGAGCCGCTGTGCAAGAGCGGCTACGGCGACTACCTGATCGCGCTGCTCGAAGAGGAGGCGGCCCGGTGAAGTTCCGTGAGCTCTCGATCCCCGGCGCCTTCGAGGTCACCCCGCAGCAGCACGGCGACCCGCGCGGCCTGTTCATGGAGTGGTACCGCTTCGACCGGCTCGAAGAGGTGGTCGGCCACCCGCTGAAGTTCGCCCAGGGCAACCTGTCGGTGTCCGCCAAGGACGTCGTGCGCGGCATCCACTTCGCCGACGTCCCGCCCGGCCAGGCCAAGTACGTCAGCTGCGTGCGCGGCGCCGTGCTCGACGTGATCGTGGACCTGCGGGTGGGCTCCCCCGCCTTCGGCCGCTGGGAGTTCGTCCGGCTGGACGACGCCGAGCGCAGGTCGGTCTACATCCCCGAGGGCCTCGGCCACGGTTTCTGCGCGCTGACCGACGACGCCACGCTGTCCTACGTCTGCTCCGAGACCTACAACCCGACCGGTGAGCACGCGGTGCACCCGCTGGACCCGGACCTCGGGATCGAGTGGCCCACCGACGCCCCGCAGCTGTCCGCCCGGGACGACGCCGCGCCCTCGCTGGCCGAGGCGCTCGCCACCGGCCTGCTGCCGGACTACGAGAAGTGCCTCGCCTTCACCGAGAGCCTGCGCACCCGCTGAACCGCCCGATGCCCGGGCCCGCCGCCCTCCGGCGCGGGCCCGGGCATCGTCGTCCGCCCCGGCGGGAGCCGCCGACCGGCTCAGTATGATGGGCCCGCCGCGGGGTCCTCGCCCCGCACTCGGCCCCGACTCAGACCAGCGGATGTGCCCTCCACCATGACCACTCTGGAAATCCTGCTTCCGTACTACGGCGACGTCGCGCTGATGCAGGCCGCGGTCCGCAGCGTGCTGGCGCAGAGCGATCCCGACTGGCGGCTGACCGTCGTCGACGACGGCCGGGAGCCCGGCGTCCCGGAGTGGTTCGCCGAGCTCGGCGACCCGCGGGTGCGGTACTTCCGGAACGAGCAGAACCTCGGCGTCACCGGCAACTACCGCAAGTGCCTGGGCATGGCCGAGTACGAGTACATGATGTTCATGGGCACCGACGACATCATGCTGCCCAACTACGTCGCCACCATCCGCGCGATCCTGGCCCAGTACCCCGGCGTCGCGATGATCCAGCCGGGCGTCCAGGTGATCGACGGCGACGGGAAGCCGACCAGCTCGCTGGCCGACGAGGCCAAGCGCCGGATCTACGCGCCCAAGCAGCAGGGCCGCACCCTGCGGGGCGGCGAGGAGCTCGCGGTCAGCCTGCTCAAGGGCAACTGGCTGTACTTCCCGTCGATCTGCTGGCGCACCGAGGCCGTGCGGACCACCGGTTTCCGCGACAACCTGGAGATCATCCAGGACCTCGCGCTCGTCATCGACCTGCTCCAGGCCGGCGAGCACATGGTCGTCGACGACGTCCGGGCGTTCCAGTACCGCCGGCACACCGTCAGCATCTCCTCGAAGTCCGCCTACAGCGGCACCCGGTTCACCGAGGCCCGCCGGTACTTCCTGGACGCCGCCGACCGCCTGGACGCGCACGGCTGGCCGCGGGCCGCCAAGGCCTCCCGGATGCACCTCTCGGCCCGGATCCACGCCCTCACCCTGGTCCCGGGCGCGATGCGCGCCGGCCAGTGGGACGGGGCGAAGGCCCTGCTGCGCAACGCCACCAGCACCGCCGCCCGCCCCCGCTGACCCAGCCGCCACCGTCCCGGGCCCGTCACCGCCCCGGGCCCATCACCGCCCCAGGGAGTCACCGCACATGACCGCACCGCACCCGGCCCCCTCCCGGGTCGCCGTCCTCGGCGGCACCGGCTTCATCGGCCGCGTGGTCGGCGCCCGCCTGCTGGAGCAGGGCACCGAGGTCGTCAGCCTCGCCCGCAAGGCCCCGGCCGTGCCGGCGCCCGGCCGGTTCGTCGCCTTCGACATCTCCTCCGACGCCGCCGCCGACCTCACCGCGCTGCTCGACCGCGAGCGGATCGACACCGTCGTCAACGCGGCCGGCGGCATGTGGGGCCTGAACGACGAGCAGATGTACCAGGCCAACGTGGTCCTGGTGGACCGCCTGATCGAGGCCGTCTGCGCGATGGCCTCCCCCGCCCGCCTGGTCCACCTCGGCACCGTGCACGAGTACGGCATGGCGCCGGTCGGCACCAGCCAGCGCGAGAGCGACCCCGCCGCGCCGGTGATGGAGTACGGCAAGCTCAAGCTCACCGCCACCGAGGCCGTCGTCCGCGCCGTCGAGGCCGGCCGGCTGGACGCGGTGTCGCTGCGGCTCGGCAACGTGGTCGGCGCCGGCCAGCCCGGTCACAGCCTGCTCGGTGTGATGGCCGCCAAGCTGGACGCCGCCCGCCGGGCCGGCGAGACCGCTCAGCTCTCGCTGCAGCCGCTCACCGCCCAGCGCGACTTCGTCGACCTCGGCGACACCCTGGACGCCGTGCTGCTCGCCGCCGTCCGCCCGGACGTGCCGCCGGTGGTCAACATCGGCACCGGCGCCGCGTCCTCCGCCCGGCTGCTGGTCGAGCTGCTGATCGAGGAGAGCGGGGTGCCCACCGAGATCACCGAGGTCCCCGCGCCGGACGGCACCGGCCCGGAGACGGAGTGGCAGCAGCTCGACATCACCGTCGCCCGCGAGCGGCTCGGCTGGGAGCCCCGGCGCACCCTGCGCGAGGCCGTCCGCGACCTCTGGGAGGCCCAGATCGCCGCTCCGCAGGCGTAGGGCCCCGGCCCGCGTCCGACGAGCACCGCACGCCACCACGGGGCGGCGTCCGCGACGACCGCGGGCGCCGCCCGGCCGATCCGCCGGGGGAGCCATCAGCCGACCAGCAGTGCTCCGCCCGCGCGGCACCCTCGCGCGGATCCTCGACGACCGGGCGAACGGGCTCGGCGCGCTCCGCCTCCTGCTGGCCGCCACCGTCGTCGTCTCGCACGTCTTCCCGCTCGGCTGGGGACACCCCGATCCGCTCTGGCTCTGGAGCGGCCGGCAGACCGACCTCGGCAAGGCCGCCGTCCTCGGGTTCTTCGCACTCTCCGGATTCGTGATCACCGAGAGCGCCCGACGGCTCCCGCCCGGCCGCTACCTCTGGCACCGGGCCCTGCGCATCGGGCCCGGCCTCGGCGGCTCGCTGCTGTTCTCGGCCGCCGTCCTGATGCCCGCCCTGTACTGGTGGCAGCACGGCACCCTGGGCGGCTTCTGGACCCGCCCGGACGGTCCGCTGAGCTATCTGACCAGCCTCGGCAGTGCCGCGCCCACCACCGGCTGGGACGTCTCGGGCGTGATCGCCGAGGGCGTCCGCAGCGGGACCAACTTCGACCGGAGCCTCAACGGCGCCCTCTGGTCGCTCAAGTACGAGCTGCTCTGCTACCTGGCGGCGGGGCTGCTGGCCGCCCTGGGGCTACTGCGCCGGCGGGCGTTCGTCGCCTCGGCGGCGCTCGCGCTCTGGCTCCTGGTCGCGAGCGGCGCCGTGGACCTCCCGGCCGAGGTGCCCCCGGCGGGCGGGCCCGGGGTGGCGCTCCCGCTGCTGGGCCTGGTCACCTTCCACCTCGCCGCCACCCTCGGCCTGGCCTTCCTGATCGGCGGCGTGCTGCGGCTCTACGCCGAGCGGATCCCGCTCCACGACGCCCTGGCGCTGACCGCCGCGCTCGTCCTGACCGGCTCGGCCCGCTGGGGCGGCTTCGCGGTGCTCGGCGTCCCCGCGCTGGTCTATCTGCTGTTCTGGGCCGCGTCGGCGCTCCCCCGCCGCTGGCGGGCGATCGGCGTGCGCGGCGACTACTCGTACGGCGTGTACGTCTTCGGCTTCCCCGTCGAGCAGGCGCTGGCACTGACCGGCGCGGCCCGCTCCGGTCCGCTCGGCTTCCTGGCCGGCGCGCTGGCCGTGACCGGTCTGCTGGCGGCGCTCTCCTGGCACCTCGTCGAGGCGCCCGCGCTGCGGCTGCGGTCCTGGATCCCGGGGCAGCGGCGGCGGGCCGCCGGGCGCGGGCCCCGGCCCCCGGCACCGCCGCGGCAGCCCCGGACGCCGTCCCGGCCGCCGCCGAAGCCGCCCGGGGTCACTTCTCCCTGAAGACCCAGATCTTCATCAGCAGGAACCGGACCACCGTCGCCAGACCGTTCGCGGCGATCAGCCCGGCCACCTCGACCGCCTTCGAGGCGTTCGGCGCGGCCAGGTCGAGCAGCGCCAGCGCCCCGGAGCTCAGACCGAGGCCGATGAGGAAGGCCACCGCGCCCTGGAGCTGGTGACGCAGCGCGCCCTCACTGCCGGTGATCCCGAAGGTGAACCGGCGGTTGGCCGCGGTGTTGGCGACCGCGCTGACCGCGAGCGCGATGAGATTGGCCGCCTGGGGGTCGACGAAGCGCCGGGCCACCACGTAGAGGAGCAGGTAGAAGAGGGTGCTCAGGACCCCGATCACCAGGAAGGACGGGACCTGGCGCTTGGCCGTCCCGGTGTCGGAGGGCCGCGGGCCCTGGCCGGCCGGCGGCACCTCGGCCGCTTCGGTCGGCTGGTCGGTGGAAACCATGTGAGCACCCATGCGATCGGTTCGGCGGTTCAGGAAATCTCGTACACGGCCATCCGGCCGTTGTCGAAGACCGGCTTGGCGAGGGTCTTCAGGTCCGGCGACTCCGGCGCCACCTTGCGGTTCACCACCACGTAGCGGACGTGGTGCCGCTCGCTCAGCCGGTCGAGGATAGCGGCCGTCGGCCGGTAGACGGAGTCCTCGTTGAGCTTGAGCAGCTCCTGGTCCCAGAAGGACGCGGACTTCGCCGACATCAGCCGCGGCGAGTAGGCCCAGCCCTCCACCAGCACCGAGCGCTCGGAGTAGGCGCTCAGGTAGAAGGACAGGGAGTTCCAGCAGTTCTCCCCGGGGACGGTGTAGTCGCTCTCCGACCGGCAGTGGCCGTTGGTCACCAGGACGTCGGTCGGGTCGCTGTGCGCGCGGACCCAGCGCGCGGCCTCCACCTGACTGGCCGGGAGCGGCCACGCGCCGTCCCACGGGACCTGCCGGGACTGCTGGACGTCGAGCAGCAGGGAGGGGGCGCCGGCCGCCAGCGCCGCGGTGAGCAGCACCACGGCGCCGCGGCCGCGCAGCGCCGGCAGCGCCCGGCCGGCCACCCACCAGAGCAGGCCGCAGACCGCCGCGGCCCCGGCCAGCGCCGCCGCCGCGGCCAGCGCCGGCACCAGCGCCGTGTAGGACTCGGTGCCGTCGGCGTCGCCGACCGCCTTGAGCGCGAAGGCCGCCCAGTCGTCCGCGTAGTGGTAGATGCCGAGGGTGAGCAGGAGGACGAAGGCCACCGTGCCGGCGCCGAGCGCGAACTTGCCCCGGGTGGGCAGCGCGGCCCGCTCGAAGACCTCGCAGTAGCCCCAGGCCGAGAGCAGCACGCCGAAGGAGAGGCCGGCGAGGGTGAAGTAGCTGGCGTTGAAGCCGTTGACCACCAGGTAGACGGCCGGGCCGGCGATGGCCCCGCCGAGCAGGAACCACTGGGTCTGCTCCAGGCGGAGCCGGCGGCGCCACAGGAGCGGGATCATGCCGACCATCCGAAGCTGGTGGTTGAGCAGGAACGCGATCAGCGTGGCGGCGACGACCACGCTCTGGGTCACCGCCGTCCGGCTCTGCTGCGGATCGGCCCAGTACTTCTCGATGTTGCCGAAGGGCACCACTTCGAGGCCGTAGCTCTCGAAGCGGAACAGCACCGCGGTGGCGAACACCTGGGCGCCGGCGATGACCGCGCCGAGGCCGACGATGGTCCACGGGATGCGCCGCGTGCCGATCAGCACCATCAGACCGGCGAAGGCCAGCGCGGCCAGCGTCACCGGCAGGGAGCTCGCCTTCGCCGCACTGGAGGCCACCGCGAACAGCGCGGTGAGGACGAACGCGCCCCGACCGAGCGCCGGGATCCGGGCGGGCCCGTCCTCCTCGGCGCGCGCCTCGCCGCCGCGCGCGCGCAGGGCGTCACCGACCACCCCGATCAGGGCCATCAGCAGCGGCTGGCTGTACGTCAGCGAGAGGCTCGCCCAGGACATCAGCGGTACCGCCGGAGCCCCGAAGGTCCAGTGGCCGACGTTGTTGGGGTAGATCGCGTTGAACTCGCCGACCGCGAAGATCAGCAGGGCGGCGACCGGCCCGGCCCACGGCCGCCCGGTCAGCCGGTGCGCCACCACGGCGGTGATCACCATGGCCAGGGCGGCGAGCGCCGGGACCATCAGGCGCATCTGGACCACGGTCAGGTCGATGTGCCCGACCAGGTCGGTCATCGCCATGTGGACGAAGGTGAACCAGTGGTAGTGCAGCGGCTCCCCGGCGGCCTGCGGGAAGGTCAGCGGGAAGTTGTGCTTGGCGTTCCCGGCCAGCGACAGCAGGTAGGGCAGGTCGATGTACTGCCGGGTGGTCTCGCTGTCCGGCACGACCGGGTTCCGGCTGAGCACCGCCCCGTACATGTAGGCGCTGGTGAACGCGACGGTGCCGGCGACCGACCAGGACCAGCCCGGCGAGGTGCGGCGGTAGCCGCGCGGCCGCCAGAGCCGCCGCAGCCCCGGCACGGCGGCGAACGGGATCACCACCGCCAGCGGCCAGGCCGTGGCCACCGACTGCAGGCCGAGCCCGACCAGGACGGCCCAGGCGGCCAGCTCCAGCACCAGGCCGACCACGGCGCCGAAGGCCAGGTCCTCGACCAGCGTGTGCGGACGGCGCCGCAGCAGGCGGAAGACCAGCGTGCCCGGGAGCATGACGCCCCACAGCACGTAGAAGGTGTACCGCGCGATGTCACTGACCGAGGTGTCGGCGGCCAGCAGCAGGACGACCAGGAAGAGGTAGGCCGCGAGCGCGGGCAGGAACGCCACCACCCGGTCGCGCGGGCTCAGCGGGGCACCGCCGGCGTCCGGCGCGGAACTGCCGGTCCGCCCCGCGGGCGGGGTCGGCGTGCCCAGGGCGGGCGCGGTGCTGTCGGTAGTGCCCATCGCTCTTCTTCTCCTGCGGGCTGTGCGTCGGCTTCCTGGCGGTCGGCGGCCGGTCCGTCCCGCGGCGGCCGGCGCCGCGGGACGGACCGGGGGGTCACACCGCGTACTCGGAGACCTTCGCCGCCTTCGCGCGGTCCTCGGCCGAGTCGTACCCGACGAAGTAGGCCGGGCGGGCCTGTGCCGCCGAGTAGATCCGGCCGACGTACTCGCCCAGCAGACCGATGCAGACCAGCTGGACGGCACCGAGGAAGAGCATGCCGACGAACAGCGAGGACCAGCCGGGCACGGTCTTGCCGAGCGCGTACTCGACCGTGGTGTAGATCCCCAGGCAGAAGCAGAGCACGAAGCTCAGCAGGCCGAGCCAGGTGGCGAGCCGCAGCGGGCTGGCGGAGAAGTTGGTGATGCTGTCGATGGCGAGACGGACCATCTTGGACAGCGGGTAGTGCGTGCTGCCCGCGACCCGCTCCTCGCGGACGTAGACGACCTCGCCGCTGGGGAAGCCCAGCCACGGGACCAGCAGGCGGTAGACCGGCTGGTGCTCGGGCATCGCCTTGAGCGCGTCCACCGCGGCGCGGCTGAGCAGGCGGAAGTCACCGGCCTGGTTCGGCATGTTCTTGCCGACCAGCTTGCGCATCAGCCAGTAGTAGGCGCCGGCCGTACGCCGCTTGAAGAAGGTGTCGGTGCCGCGGTCGCCGCGCACGCCGTAGACGATGTCGAGGTTCTTCTCGCGGGCGAGCGCGAGCATCTCGGGGATCTTCTCCGGCGGGTCCTGGAGGTCGGCGTCGATGGACACCACGTAGTCGCCGTAGGCCCGGTGGATGCCCGCGGTCAGCGCCGCCTGGTGACCGGAGTTGCGCGCGAAGCGGACGATCCGGAACTCCGGCCAGTCCTGGTGGATCTTCTGCATGATCGCCGGGGTGGCGTCGGTGCTGCCGTCGTCGATACCGACGACCTCGTAGTCGATCCCCAGCTCGTCCAGGATCGGGCGCAGGCGCTGGACCGTCAACGGCAGGGCCTCCTGCTCGTTGTAGATCGGCATCACGACCGACAACAGCGGCGCCGGCGGGACGGCCTGCTCTGCCGATACTGCTGCGTTGTACATCAGTTGTCGCCTGTCCCTTATGTCTTTGAGAACGATCGATCGATCCCGGAGTGCGGCCGGGTGGCCCGGACGACCGAGCTGATGGTTGCGAAGGAGGGGTGCGCGGCCTGGGTCCACCCCGTGATGGCGGCCAGGCTAGCAGCAGGATTTTGCGATTGCATGAATGATTCTTGGGACGCCGAATTCACGCGTCCCCCTGCATTGTCAGTGCTTCACCGGCGCGGGTTCGTCCGAGGCCCGGCGCAGGGTCGCCATCGAACGGTCCAAGGCGTTCTTCATCATCTTCGAGACCGGCCGCTCGACCAACCGGTGGATCAGCCAGGCCGCCACCATCACCGCGAGCAGGGTCGTCCCCAGGGCCGCCCGGACACCGAAGTCCTTGGTGAGCAGCCAGTGGATCAGCGTCCAGCCGATCTCCTGGTGGATCAGGTAGAGCGGGTAGGTCAGCGCACCGGCGACCGTCAGCCACTTCCACTGCACCCAGTCGAACACGCCCAGCGCGGCACCCAGCACCAGGGCGAACGCGGCCGTCACCGCACCGGCCATGACGTTCCACGAAAGGGGGTGGCCGAGAACGTTGACGTACACCTCCTGGATGGAGGTCAGGCGGGTCAGCGCGAGGATCCAGGAGAATCCGACGATCCCCCAGAGCAGCAGGTTCTGACCGAAGCGGTACATCAGGAACATGCCGACGCCGGCGATGAAGAACGGCGACTCGTTCGGCATGGCGAGGGTGGTCAGCAGCGGGAGGTCCGCCTGCGGGGCGAGCACCGCGAGGATCGTCCAGATCCCGCAGAACGCCACCACCTTGCGGTAGGTGAGGCCGGTCGCCACGACGATCGCGAAGAGCAGGTAGAACCGCATCTCCACCCAGAGCGTCCAGTAGACGCCGTCGACGTGCCGCATCCCCAGCGGAGTCTGAAGCATGGTCAGGTTGCCGAGGATGGTGCCGGCGTTGAGCCCGTCACCGGCCCCCGAACGGGCGAACTGCTTGAGGTTCAGCACCACCAGGCTGGTGAGCGCTATGCCCGCCCAGTAGCCGGGGTACAGCCGGACCACCCGGGAGACGAAGAACTCCCCCGGCCGCTTCCCCCAGCAGCTCATGCAGATCACGAAGCCGCTGATGACGAAGAACAGCTCCACCCCGAGCCAGCCGTAGGCCGCCATCCGGTTCACCGTCGGCAGTACGTCCTTCGGAGTGACGCCCTGCCACACCCCGGAGATGCCGACGTAGGCGGTCCAGTGGAAGGAGAGCACGCTCAGGGCCGCGAAGAGACGCATCCCGTCGAGCGCGTACAGCCGCGGGCGCTTGGCGCGACCGTCGGGCGACTGGCCCCCGCGCGCGGCCGAACGGCGCCGGAGAAGCGAGGGCTTCGTGAGAAGGGGGGCAGAGGTCATTCCGGAGCGCTTTCAGCGAGTGGGGCGGAGAGCCTCGGTCAGCCTCGCCCTGGCGACGGCTGCGGGTGGCTCAGTCTATCCGCAGCGCGATCGCCCTACGCACAGGACCCCCGCGCGCTCCGCGCGACACGCCGAAGGGCCCCGCACACCGAGGTGTGCGGGGCCCTTCGGACTTCACCTGTGTGACACAGGCAGGTCCAGAGCCTCGATTACTTGAGGATCTTGGTGACCTGGCCGGCGCCGACGGTGCGGCCACCCTCACGGATGGCGAACTTCAGGCCCTCCTCCATGGCGATCGGCTGGATCAGCACGACCGTCATGGCGGTGTTGTCGCCCGGCATGACCATCTCGGTGCCCTCGGGGAGGGTCACGACGCCGGTCACGTCCGTGGTACGGAAGTAGAACTGCGGGCGGTAGTTGTTGAAGAAGGGGGTGTGACGGCCACCCTCGTCCTTCGACAGGATGTAGGACTGGGCCTCGAACTCGGTGTGCGGGGTGACCGAACCGGGCTTGATGATGACCTGGCCGCGCTCGACATCCTCGCGCTTGATGCCACGGAGGAGCAGACCGACGTTCTCACCGGCCTGGCCCTCGTCGAGCAGCTTGCGGAACATCTCGATACCGGTGACCGTGGTGGTGGTCTTGGTCTCCTTGATGCCGATGATGTCGACAGTCTCGTTGACCTTGAGGATGCCACGCTCGATACGACCGGTGACGACGGTGCCACGACCGGTGATCGTGAAGACGTCCTCGATCGGCATCAGGAACGGCTGGTCCACGGCGCGGGCCGGGGTCGGGATGGCCTCGTCGACCGCGTGCATCAGGCCGAGGAGCTTCTCGCCCCACTCCTTGTCGCCCTCCAGCGCCTTCAGCGCGGAGACGCGGACGACCGGCAGGTCGTCGCCCGGGAACTCGTACTCGGAGAGGAGCTCACGGACCTCGAGCTCGACGAGCTCCAGGATCTCCTCGTCGTCCACCATGTCGGCCTTGTTCAGGGCGACGACGATGTAGGGGACGCCGACCTGGCGGGCCAGGAGGACGTGCTCCTTGGTCTGCGGCATCGGGCCGTCGGTGGCGGCGACGACGAGGATCGCACCGTCCATCTGGGCCGCACCGGTGATCATGTTCTTGATGTAGTCCGCGTGACCCGGGCAGTCGACGTGGGCGTAGTGACGCGCCTCGGTCTGGTACTCGACGTGCGCGATCGAGATGGTGATACCGCGCTGCCGCTCCTCCGGCGCCTTGTCGATCTGGTCGAACGGCGTGAAGGGGTTGATCTCCGGGTACGCGTCGTGCAGCACCTTGGTGATGGCCGCGGTAAGGGTCGTCTTACCGTGGTCGATGTGACCGATGGTGCCGATGTTGACGTGGGGCTTCGTCCGCTCGAACTTCGCCTTCGCCACTGCAGTCCTCCTGAGGACAGTTCTGTACGCCGTGCTGACGTCAGTTGGTCTTTGATCGGGTTGGGTATGCGGCGCTGGAGTGCGCCCCATGCCGTCCCGCGGGTGGGGGCGGAGGCCCCCGGGGGAATCCGAGTGGGTTCCCCCGGGTTCGCCTCCTAATAGCCTAAGGGTTCGCAATCGTCCCGAATGTCGGGATGTCCTGCGAGCTCGGGCAAGGACTCGGCTCGCGCCGGTCCTTACTCGCCCTTGGCCTTGGCGATGATGTCGTCCGCCACGTTCCGCGGAACCTCGGCGTACGAGTCGAACTGCATCGAGTAGCTTGCGCGACCAGAGGTCTTGCTGCGCAGGTCACCGACGTAGCCGAACATCTCGGAGAGGGGCACCAGCGCCGAAACGACGCGGGCACCGTAACGCTCGTCCATGGACCGGATCTGGCCACGGCGAGAGTTGATGTCGCCGATCACATCGCCCATGTAGTCCTCGGGCGTGGTGACCTCGACGGCCATCATCGGCTCCAGCAGGGTCGGAGAGGCCTTGCGGGCGCCCTCCTTGAATGCCATCGAGCCGGCGATCTTGAACGCGAGCTCGGAGGAGTCGACGTCGTGCGAGGCACCGTCGAGCAGCGTCACGCGGACACCCTGGAGCGGGTAGCCGGCGAGCACGCCGAACTCCATGGCCTCCTGGCAACCGGCGTCGACCGAAGGGATGTACTCCTTCGGCACGCGGCCACCGGTGACCTTGTTGACGAACTCGTAGCCCTCGCCGGACTCGATCGGCTCGATCGCGATCTGGATCTTCGCGAACTGGCCGGAGCCACCGGTCTGCTTCTTGTGCGTGAAGTCGATGCGCTCGACGGCCTTGCGGATCGTCTCGCGGTACGCGACCTGCGGCTTGCCGACGTTGGCCTCGACCTTGAACTCACGCTTCATACGGTCGACCAGCACCTCGAGGTGCAGCTCGCCCATACCCGCGATGATGGTCTGGCCGGTCTCCTCGTCCGTGTTGACCTGGAAGGACGGGTCCTCCTCGGCCAGGCGCTGGATGGCGGTACCGAGCCGCTCCTGGTCGCCCTTGGACTTCGGCTCGATCGCGACGCGGATGACCGGGGCCGGGAAGTCCATGGACTCCAGGATGACCGGGTGCTTCTCGTCGGACAGGGTCTCACCGGTGGTGGTCTGCTTGAGACCCATGACGGCGACGATGTCGCCGGCGCCCACCGACTCGATCTCCTCACGCTTGTTCGCGTGCATGCGGTAGATCTTGCCGATGCGCTCCTTGCGGCCCTTCACCGCGTTGAGGACGGCGGTGCCGGCCTCAAGGCGCCCGGAGTAGATCCGGACGAAGGTGAGCTTGCCCAGGTGCGGGTCGGACATGATCTTGAACGCCAGAGCCGCGAGCGGCTCGTCGTCCGACGCCTTGCGGGAGATCTTGACCGTGTCGTCGCCGGGCTTGGTGCCCTCGATGGACTCGATGTCCAGCGGCGACGGCAGGTAGTTGACGACCGCGTCGAGCAGGGGCTGAACGCCCTTGTTCTTGAAGGCGGTGCCGCAGAAGATCGGCGTGAAGTCCGAGTTCAGCGTGCCCTTGCGGATCGCGGCGATCAGGAGCTCCTCGGGGACGGCCTCGCCCTCCATGGCGAGCTCCATCACCTCGTCGCTGACGGTCGACACGGTGTCCAGCAGCTGCTCGCGGTACTCCTCGGCCTGGTCCACCAGGTCGGCCGGGATGTCGACGATGTCGTACATCTCGCCCTTGGCGGCCTCGGCCGTCCAGACCAGCGCCTTCATGCGGACCAGGTCGACGACGCCCTGGAAGTCCGCCTCGGCACCGATCGGGAGCTGCATCACCAGCGGGGTGGCGCCGAGGCGCTCCACGATGGTGTCGACGCAGAAGAAGAAGTTCGCGCCCGTGCGGTCCAGCTTGTTGATGAAGCAGATGCGCGGGACGCCGTAGCGGTCAGCCTGCCGCCACACGGTCTCGGACTGGGGCTCCACGCCGGCGACACCGTCGAACACCGTGACGGCACCGTCGAGGACGCGCAGCGAACGCTCCACCTCGACGGTGAAGTCGACGTGACCCGGGGTGTCGATGATGTTGATGGTGTTGTCGACGCCGTCGAGCGTCCAGTGACAGGTCGTCGCGGCCGACGTGATCGTGATGCCGCGCTCCTGCTCCTGCTCCATCCAGTCCATGGTGGCAGCGCCATCGTGGACCTCACCGATCTTGTACGAGACACCGGTGTAGAACAGGATCCGCTCGGTGGTGGTGGTCTTGCCCGCGTCGATGTGCGCCATGATCCCGATGTTGCGGACCCTGGCGAGGTCAAGGGAGGTTGCAGCCATGGTGGCTCGTTCTCTCTCTGTCTAGTGACGGGGTTCGGACTACCAGCGGTAGTGCGCGAAGGCCTTGTTGGACTCGGCCATCTTGTGGGTGTCCTCGCGACGCTTCACGGAAGCGCCCAGGCCGTTGCTGGCGTCGAGGATCTCGTTCATCAGGCGCTCGGTCATGGTCTTCTCGCGACGGGCGCGGGAGTAACCGACCATCCAGCGCAGCGCCAGGGTGCTGGCGCGGCCCGGACGGACCTCGACCGGAACCTGGTAGGTCGCGCCACCGACACGGCGGGACTTGACCTCAAGAGCCGGCTTGACGTTCTCCAGCGCGCGCTTCAGCGCCACGACGGGGTCGGAGCCGGTCTTCTCGCGGACGCCCTCAAGGGCGCCGTAGACGATCCGCTCGGCGGTGGAGCGCTTGCCGTGCAGCAGGATCTTGTTGACCAGCTGGGTGACGACCGGGGAGCCGTAAACCGGGTCGATGATGACCGGGCGCTTCGGGGCGGGGCCCTTACGAGGCATTCTTACTTCTCCTTCTTGGCGCCGTAGCGGCTGCGAGCCTGCTTGCGGTTCTTGACACCCTGGGTGTCGAGCGAACCGCGGATGATCTTGTAGCGGACACCAGGAAGGTCCTTCACACGACCACCGCGCACCAGCACGATGGAGTGCTCCTGCAGGTTGTGGCCCTCGCCCGGGATGTAAGCGGTGACCTCGATCCCGCTGGTGAGGCGCACACGGGCGACCTTACGAAGCGCCGAGTTCGGCTTCTTCGGGGTGGTCGTGTACACACGCGTGCAGACGCCGCGGCGCTGGGGCGAGCCCTTCAGCGCGGGAGTCTTGTTCTTCTCGACCTTGTCCTGCCGGCCCTTTCGGACCAGCTGCTGGATCGTAGGCACCGTTTCTCCGTTTTCTGTGTGCCAAGGCTTGGTAAAACTAACCTGCGGTGTCTCCATCGCACACGACCCCGTGGTCGACCCACGCGGTCGGGTGTGTTGGGCTTATTCCGACACGGAATCCCATGAGCTGATGTACAGCGACGGCGCTCAACGCGCGGAGCGCTGGGAGGCGCTCCGGCTCGGCGCGGCGGCCGGTGTGCATGCACGCACAAGGACCCGGGGACACCCCAGGCACAAGGTCAGAGCGTACCTAGCGCATCGGGCTCGGTCAAAACAAATGCAACGCCGCAGGTCGCGGCGGTGGCCGGGCGGCGCCGGGGTGTCGCGCGCACGACTTCCCGGTGACGAACCGCTCTTCTGCCGCTCTACCACACCCCGGCGGGCGCCGCCACCGGGGCGGGCGCCGGCCGGGGGGGCCGGGCGGGCGAGGGCGCTCAGGCGCTCAGGCGCTCAGGCGATCAGGCGATCAGGCGATCAGGGCCAGCATCAGCAGGGTGTAGACGGCGCTGGCCAGGTAGCCGAAGACCAGGCCGACCGTGGCCATGGTGTCGCCCTCCTCGTTGCGCTCCCTGATCTGGGCCTTGGCGATGTGCCCGGTGATCACGGCCGGCAGCCCGAGCCCCATCAGGCCGAGCACCATCGACGCCACGGCCGTGCTGTTGGTCGGGCGGGTCGGCACCGGCGGGGGCGGCAGCAGGAAGGTCTGCGGCACCGGCTGGCCGACCGCCGTCATCGGCGGCATCGGCGTCACCATCGGGCCGGAGGGCAGATCGGCCACCAGCCGGGCCAGCTCGCCGTACGTCTGCGCGGCGCTCGCCGCGTCGAAGCGCTGGCCGTACTCGTCGGCGGAGAGCCGGCCCTCGGCGTACGCGGCCTTCAGCACGTCGACGGTGCGGTCCCGGTCGGTGTGGGCCGCCCGCATCGCCGACTGCGGCATCGGCGCCGGCTGCGCGTAGGACTGGGCGTACGGCTGCGGCTGCGCGTACGGCTTGGCCGGTACCTGGGGCGGCCGTCCTCCGTACCCGGGGCCCTGCTCGCCCCACGGTTGAACGGCCATCCGCCACCTCCGACACCCCGGCGCGCCGTGCGCGCTCACTGGCCTTCATAGTGCAGGACGAACAGGGGGCCTGAGTAGTTGCCACTTTCCGCGACCTGCCTCGGCGGCCCCGAGGAGCACCTCACACTCACCCGTTCGGCCCAGCCCAGCCCAAGATCATCAATCCGGACGACAGCCCGCCCCGGGCGATGGCAGGCTGGCCTGGACATTCACCCGTTTCCCAGCAGAGAAGGCCGCCATGCAGGCGTCAGCACCGCCGTCCCCGGTCCCCGCGTCCCCGGTCCCCGCCGCCGTCAGCATCCAGGGGCTGTGGAAGCACTTCGGCAGCCAGGCGGCCGTCGCCGGACTGAGCCTGGAGCTGCCGGCCGGCGCGTTCATCGGCCTGGTCGGCCCGAACGGCGCCGGCAAGACCACCACGCTCTCCATGGTCACCGGCCTGCTCCGGCCCGACCAGGGCACCGTCCTGGTGCACGGCGCCGACGTCTGGGCCGACCCGGTCGCCGCGAAGGCCCGGATCGGCATCCTGCCCGAGGGCCTGCGGATGTTCGAACGGCTCAGCGGCCGCGAACTGCTGCAGTACAACGGCCGGCTGCGCGGCCTGCCCGGGGCCGAGGTGGACCGCCGCGCCGAGGAGCTGCTGGCCGTCCTGGACCTCGCCGGTGACGCCGACAAGCTGGTCGCCGACTACTCCACCGGGATGCGCAAGAAGATCGGCCTGGCCGCCGCGCTGCTGCACAACCCCGACGTGCTCTTCCTGGACGAGCCCTTCGAGGGCGTCGACCCGGTCTCCGCCCAGACCATCCGCGGCGTGCTCAAGCGCTACGCCGCGGCCGGCTCCACCGTCATCTTCTCCAGCCATGTCATGGAACTCGTCGAGCAGCTCTGCGACTGGGTCGCCGTGGTCAACGCCGGCCGGGTGATCGCCCAGGGCCCGCTGGACACCGTGCGCGGCGACCGCAGCCTGCACGAGGCGTTCCTGGACCTGATCGGCGTCCGCGAGGACGACGGCCAGGCCCTCGGCTGGCTCGGGGGCGAGCGGTGAGCTCCACCCGCGCCGACACCGGGGTCCGCACCGCCCGCGCGACCGTGCCCGACGGGCGCGTGGTCGTCCGCACCCTGGTGTCGCTCAAGCTGCGGCTGCTCCGCAACGGCCTGCGGCGCAGCCGCGGACGCGCCGTGCTCTACGTCGTCGGCACGGTGGCCGGCCTGCTGTTCGCCTCGCTGATCGCGTTCCTGCTGGCCCTGCTGAACGGGCACGCCGGCGCCGGCGACGCGGGCGTGATGCTGGTCGGCGCCCTCACCATCAGCTGGGCCGCGCTGCCGCTGTTCCTCTTCGCCAGCGACGAGAGCGCCGACCCGACCCGGCTCACCATGCTGCCGCTGCGCCCCGGCCCGCTGCTGCGCGGCTCGGCGCTGGCCGCGCTGCTCGGGCCCGGCCCGCTGGTCGCCCTGGTGCTGGTCACCGGCGCGGCGCTGTCCGGCGCGGACGGCGCCGCCTCGGCGGCGGCCGCGGTGGTCGGCGTCCCGCTGACGGTGCTCACCCTGGTGACGCTCTCCCGCGCGGTCGCGGCGGGCAACGCCCGGCTGCTCTCCAGCCGGCGCGGCAAGGACTTCGCGATCTTCGGCGGTCTGCTCTTCGCGCTGCTCATCCAGGTCGCCAACGTCGGTTCGCAGAGCGTCTTCGGCAAGCCGGGGAAGGACGGCCTCGACCTCAGCCCGCTGGCACCGATCGCCTCGGTGCTGCGCTGGGTGCCGCCGGTCGGCGCGGCGGACGCCGGACGCACCGCCGGTGAGGGGCGGTACGGGCTGGCGCTGCTCCAGCTGGCCTCCACGGCCGTCGTGCTGGCACTGCTGCTGCGCTGGTGGCGGGCCAGCCTCCAGCAACTGATGGTCACCGCCGACGCCTCCACCCTGGAGGTGGCGCGCGGCGTGCAGGCCTCGCGCGGCTGGGGCTTCCTGCCCGCCGGCCGGACCGGCGCGGTGATGCAGCGCCACCTGCGCTACGCCTGGCGGGAGCCGCGCGCCAAGGCCGCCGTCTTCACCAGCATCGGGATGACGGTGGTGATCTGCGTGCTCTCGGTGGTCCAGGGCTGGTCGACCGTCTACCTGGTGGCCGCCACCGGGATGTTCCTCGGTCTGCAGATGCTCAACCTGTTCGGCATGGACGGCTCGGCGTTCTGGATGGTCGCCGCGACCCTGCTGACCCCCGCCGACGCCCGCGAGGAGCTGCGCGGGCGGGCGTTCGCGATCCTCTCCTACGCGGTGCCGGTCACCCTGGTGCTGGCGCTGCTGCTGGCCGCCGTCACCAGTGACTGGGCCGGTCTGGCGCCGGCGTTCGGCCTGGCGCTCGGCCTGCTCGGCTGCGGCATCGCGATCGGCGCGGTGCTCAGCGTGCTGGCCCCGTACACCATGCCGTCCGACAACAACCCGATGCGCAACGCCGCCCCCGGCCAGGGCGGGCTGGTGATGCTCAACAGCTTCGGCTCGATGTTCGGCGCCGCGCTGCTCAGCCTGCCGGTCTCCGGCTACCTCGGCTGGGCGCTGCTCTCCGACGGCCCGGCCTGGCCGGTGCTGGCGCTCGGCCCGCTGTACGGCGCGCTGGTCGCCTTCCTCGGCATCCGGCTGGCCGCCGGCCGCCTGCTGGAGCGTGCCCCGGAGATCCTGGCCAAGGCCGTCGAACGCTGACGGCCAGCCCGTCGGACACCCCCGCGAGCGCCCGGTCCCCGTCGTCGGGGCCGGGCGCTCCGGCATCATGGGCGGAGGCCGCCCCGACCGCGGGACGGGCACGACGAGAGCAGGCGACACCGTGGGCAAGCGCAGGCAGCAGGGCGGGACCGGGGCGGACGGGAGCGCCGGACCGCTACTGGAGCAGGCGGTGCGAGCGGTGCTGACCGCACCGGACGAGGGGCTGGACCTCGCCCTGGACACCGGCGCCTCGCTGCTGGCCGCCTCCCCCGCCCAGTGGCCGGCGGTGAGCCGGGCACTGCTCGGGTACGCGGACACGGCGGTCGGGCGCTGCTGGTCGGCGGGCTGGCGGCCGGCCGACCTGGCCCGGGTGGTGCGGCGGGAGCTGAAGCCGGTGCACCTGGCCCTCGCGGTGGACCTCATCGCCGCCGAGAACCGCCGCCACCCGGCGGCCACCACCGACCGGCGCTGGCAGGAGCAGCTGCGCGAGCTGGAGACCGCGGTGTGGTGGCCGGGCGACGAGGCGTACCTGGGTGCCTTCGCCGACCGCCACCGGCTGGACCGGTTCGCGCTGGCCACCAACGTGCTGGAGCTGTTGCGCAGCTGGGGCCGGCTGCCCCCGATCGCCCCGGTCGGCCCGGCTCCCGGGCCGGGCGGGCAGGCCCCCCGGACGGAGCGGCGGGCCGCGGGCCCGGTGCCGGGCGAGCCGCGGATGCTGTCCCGGATCCGGGCGCTGCTGGCGAAGGCCGAGTCCACCGAGTACCCGGAGGAGGCCGAGGCGCTGACCGCCAAGGCCCAGCAGCTGATGGCCCAGCACAGCATCGACGACGCGCTGCTGGCGGTCGGCGGCGAGGACCGCGACGCCCCGGCGGCGCTGCGGATCGGCGTGGACAACCCCTACGAGGTCCCGAAGACGATGCTGCTGGACGCGGTGGCGGCGGCGAACCGGTGCCGGGTGGTCTGGGCGAAGGAGTTCGGCTTCTGCACCATCATCGGCTTCGACGGCGACCTGGACGGCGTCGAGCTGCTCTACACCTCGCTGCTGGTGCAGGCGACGCACGCGATGAACAAGGCCGGTTCGCGCCAGCACCTGGACGGCGCCTCGCGCACCAAGGCGTTCCGGCACTCCTTCCTGGTCGCGTACGCGGCGCGGATCCGTGAGCGGCTGACCGCCGCGACCGAGCAGGCCACCAGCGACGCGGCGGCCGGCCGGCACCTGCGCGAGGACGGCACCGAGGAGCAGCTGGTGCCGGACGAGCGGCTGCTGCCGGCGCTGGCGGCCCGGACCGAGGCGGTCGACCAGCAGGTCGGGCGGATGTTCCCGAAGCTGGTCTCGCAGCGGGTCCGGGTGAGCGACGGCGAGGGCTGGGTGGCGGGCCGGGCGGCGGCCGACCGGGCCGCCCTGCACGGCCGGGCCGGGGAGATCCGGCGGTAGCGGTCGGGCCTGATAGAACGGACGTCGGCAGGGCCGGTCCGGCCGGTCCGGCCTCGGCCCGACCGGCCGGGCGGGCCCCGGGAGCAAGGGGGAGCGACGGTGGCGGTGACGGAGTCGGGGTATGCCGACCGGGTACGCGGGGCGCTGCTCGGCGGGGGCGTCGGCGACGCCCTGGGCTGGCCGGTGGAGTTCCAGCAGCTGCAGCAGATCCGGGAGCAGTACGGCCGGGCCGGGGTGACCGGGCTGCCCGGTGGCGGCCGGATCGCCGAGGTCACCGACGACACCCAGATGACGCTGTTCACCGCCGAGGGGCTGATCCGCGGCTTCGTCCGGGGCTGGTCGGGCGGCGGCGGATCGGTGCCGGAGGCCGTCCACGGCGCCTACCGGCGCTGGCTGCTGACGCAGCAGCAGGGCGCTCCGGACCAGGGCCCGCTCCCCCGCCCGTACGACGGCTGGCTGCTGCGGCAGCCGTTCCTGTACGCGCGGCGGGCGCCGGGCAACGCCTGCCTGAGCGGGGTGTCGTACCACCCGGAGTTCCGGGCACCGGCGCCGTTCGGGCAGCCGGGGCCGATCAACGCGCACTCCAAGGGGTGCGGCACGGTGATGCGCTCAGCGCCGTTCGGGCTGGCCCGGCTGGGCGTCGAGCAGTCCTTCGGGCTGGCCGCGCAGTGCGCGCAGCTCACCCACGGGCACCCGACCGGCTACCTGGCGGCGGGCGCGTTCGCGTCGCTGGTCGAGCGGCTGGTGGACGGGGTCGAGCCGTGGACGGCGGTCGGGCAGGTCGTCGAGCAGACCCGGGACTGGCCGGGCTCCAAGGAGACCGTCCTGGCGCTGCACCGGGCGGTGCGGGTGGCCGAGGAGGCCGAGCCCTCGGCGGAGGCGGTGGAGCGGGTCGGGCTCGGCTGGATCGCCGAGGAGTGCCTGGCGATCGCGGTGTACTGCCTGCTGGCCGCCGCGTCCGGGCCGGACCCGGCCCGGACGGCGCTGCTGCTGTCGGTGAACCACTCCGGGGACAGCGACTCCACCGGCGCGGTCTGCGGCAACCTGGTGGGCGCGGCGTACGGCGCGGCGGCCCTGCCGACGGCCTGGACCGAGGCGGTCGAGGGCACGGAGACGCTGCTGCGGGTGGCGGACGACCTGCTGGTGCTGTTCGGCAGCCGCGAGCCGACCCACCCGGCCCTGGACGGGCGCTACCCGGCCTGGTGACCCGGGCGGGCCTGGTGACCGGGCGGGCGGGCCGCCGCACGGCCCCGGCGGCGGCGCCGACGGCGCCGGTCACCCGGCCTGCGGGTCGGTGACCTGGCCGAGGAAGAGCGGGCGGCCGGTCGTGGTGTCCCTGATCAGGAACAGGAACGGCCGGTCGATGTGCAGTTCCTCGGCCCTCTTGGGGACCGCCCCGGCCGCCGCCTCGATCCCGACGCCGCTTCCGGCGGCGGCCACCGTGCCGTCCTCGTCCACCTGCACGGTAGCCTTCTGCACCACCGTGCCGACCTTCAGCCGCTCGTCCGTCCCCGGTCCGGGGATGCCGCCGAGGTCCGCGGCGTCGAAGGCCGCGGCGACCCCGAGCGCCCGCAGGGTCGGCGTCAGCTCGTTGGCGGTCTCGAAGTGGAAGCGCGGCAGGGTGAGGTCGACCGAGCGCTCGGTGAGCGAGTCGAGGATCATCGTGAGCTGGGCCTGGTCCAGGCCCTTGCGGAAGGCCTCGAACCCGCCCTGGGCGGGCACCAGCAGGTCCATCGCCATCCCGCCGTCCGCGTAGGGCAGTTCGACGGCCTGCCAGGGCTGGCCGAGGATCCCGCCGGAGCCGTCGGCGTAGCGCAGGGTGCCGGTCCGGGCCATCGTGGCGACGGACGGGGTCGAGCCGTCCGGCCGGTGGAACGGCCGGTCGGAGGTCTGCGAGGCCTTGAACGGGGTGGCCCACCTCGCCTTCAGGTAGAGCGCGTCGGTGAGCGCCAGGCGGGTGTCCTGGTTGATCGTCCGCTCGGCGAAGAGGTCCTTGATCCGGCCCTCGGTCGCCTTCTCCACCGTCGCGTTGACGGTCCTGCGGGCGCTCTCCGGGTCCTTGCGGAAGTCGGCGGTGTGCACGCCGGTGCCGAAGGCGGCGGCGAGGGTGGCCAGGTAGCCCTGGTCGAGCGGGAAGCCCTGCTGGACCCAGAGGTCGTCCGCCTGGCGCAGGGTCAGGCCGTCGGTGGGCGGGCCGGTCCGGTTCAGGGCGCCGGTGGCGAGGGCGTACTGCTGCGGGGTGAGCCCGGTGTGCAGGGCCCTGGCGAGCTCGTCGGCGGTGGCGCCGCGGGCACCGGGCAGCACCATGGCGAGCACGGTGGCCAGGCCGGACGGCGAGAGCACGAGGTTGCGGCCGGTCCCGTCGGGCGTGGCGGTGAGGGTGTGCAGCAGGTCCAGGCCGAAGGCGTTGGTGGCGGCGGCGGTCGCCGCGACCTGAGCCGGGTCGGTCGGCGGGGCGGAGGTGGGTGCGGGGGCCCGGACGACCTGGTCCGCGACGCCGGTGCTGCCGCAGCCGGTGAGCAGCGGTGCGGCGAGCGCGGCGACGAGGACCGGGGCGAGGAGCGGGGCCGCCGGGCGGCGGCGGGTGCGACTGCGGGTGCTGCGCGTGCGACTCGTCATGGCGGTTCGACGCGGCGCCCGCCGGACCGGTTCCCCCGCCCGACCGGCTCCCTCGCCCTCAGGCGGCCCGGCGCACGGCGGCCACCGGGTCGTCGGGCAGCAGCCAGTCGGGGTCGTGGGCGGCGATCAGCTCGATCGTGCGGAATTCGGTCATCCGCCCCAGGGCGTCGCCGAGCGCCAGGCCCAGCAGTGTTCCGGTCGCCTTGTCCACGGCTCCCCCTCAGATCTCGACCAGCAGTTCCTCCAGCCCCCGGATCACGTAGCCCGGGCGCCATCGCGGCTCGCGGACCAGCCGCAGGCCGGGCGCCCGGCGCAGCAGTGCGCCGTAGGACTCGGTGAGCTCCAGTCTGGCGAGCGGGGCGCCGAGACAGAAGTGGATTCCGGCGCCGAAGGTGACGTGCGGGTTGTCGGCACGGCCGAGGTCGAGCCGGTCCGGGTCGGCGAACCGGGCCGGGTCCCGGTTGGCGGAGCCGAAGAGCAGCGCGACCTCGGAGCCGCGCGGGACGGTGACGCCGCGGACCTCGATGTCCTCCAGCACCCAGCGTTCGAACATCTGGAGCGGGGTGTCCCAGCGCATCAGTTCCTCGACCGCGGGGGGGAGCAGCTCGTCCACCGAGCCGCGCAGGCGGGCGAGTTCACCGGGGTTGCGGAACAGCGCCCACCAGCCGTTGCCGGTGGTGTTGACGGTCGCCTCGTGGCCGGCGTTCAGCAGCAGCACGCAGGTGGAGACCATCTCCTGCTCGCTGAGCGCGTCGGCGCCCTCCTGGGCCTGGATCAGCGCGCTGATCAGGTCGCCACCGGGCTCGGTCCGGCGCTCGCGGATCAGGGCGCGCAGGTAGTCCGAGAACTCGGTGCTCGCGGTGACGGCCCGGCGGGCGGCCTCCTCGGTCGGGTTGAGCTCGAACATGCCGGTGATGTCGGCGGACCACGGCCGCAGCAGGTGCCGGTCGCCCTCCGGTACGCCCAGCATCTCGGCGATCACCGCGACCGGCAGCGGCTCGGCGACGGCGGCGACCAGGTCGCCGCCGCCGGCCGCGAGCAGCCCGTCCACGAGTTCCGCGGCGAGCCGCCGGACGGTCGGGCGCAACCCCTCGACCATGCGCGGGGTGAAGGCCTTGGAGACCAGCCGCCGGATCCGGGTGTGGTCCGGCGCCTCCAGGTCGAGCAGCCCGTGGTCGTTGAGGGTGTGGAACGGCTCGTGCGCCGGGTCGGGCGCGGGCCGGCCGAACTCCTCGTGGGTGAAGCGGTGGGTGTACGTCCGCCCCAGCCGCCGGTCCCGCAGCAGCGCGCTGACGTCCTCGTGGCGGGACACCAGCCACTGTCCGGTCGGCTCGTAGTACGTCACCGGGGCGTGCTCGCGCAGCTCGGTGTACGCGTCGTAGGGGTGGGCCACGAACGCCGCCGACCAGGGGTCGAACTTCGCCGTCGTCGTCATCGGTCGATCACTCCTGGCCGTGAGGGGGAGCCGGGGTGATCATCGTACGCAGGCGGCCGGTCCGGTCCACTAGGCCTGCTCGGCCACCAGCCGGCGGACCAGGGCGGGGAGCGCGGTGGAGATCGGCTCCCGGATCACCTCGTCCGCCGCCGCGTCGAACGGCGTGGGCTCGCCGTTGACGACGACCAGCCGGGCACCGGACTCCAGCGCGATCTGCGGGAGGGCGGCCACCGGGTACACCTGGAGGCTGGTCCCGACGGCGACGAACAGGTCGCAGGCCCGGGCCACGGCGTCGGCCCGCTGGAGCACCACCGGGTCCAGCGCCTCGCCGAACATCACCGTGCGGGGCTTGAGCACCCCGCCGCACGCCCGGCAGGCCGGGTCCGGCTCACCGGCGGCGACGCGTTCCAGCGCCTCGGCCGTCGGGCCGACGACGTGGCAGCGCACGCACTCCACCTCCCGCGCGGTGCCGTGCAGTTCGAGCACCTTGCGGGCGGGCAGCCCGGCCCGCTGGTGCAGGCCGTCCACGTTCTGGGTGAGCACCCGCACCGGCAGACCGCTGCGCTCCAGCTCGACCAGCGCGAGGTGGCCGGCGTTCGGCTCGGCGGCCAGTGCGCCGGTGTCCCGGCGCAGCAGCCAGGCCCGGCGGCGGACGTCCGGATCGGCCAGGTAGGGGCCGATGGTGACGAGTTCCTGGGCCCGCGGATCGCGCTGCCAGAGGCCGTTCGGGCCGCGGTAGTCGGGGATGCCGGAGTCGGTGGAGACGCCGGCGCCGGTGAGAACGGCGATCAGCGGGCGCTTGGCGGTCATGCCCGGGACGTTACGGGCCCGCCGCCGCGCGCCGCCACCGGAATTCCCCGGGCACGACGGGCCGGCCGCCCCACCCCCCCTGCGAACGGCCCGCCCGCTCAGGCCGCGACCGGGCGACGCACCCCGCCGAACCCCGCCAGCGGTGCCAGCGCCGCCAGGTAGAGCGCGGCGGCCGGCGGGATCAGCGCCAGGTCGGCGGCCGTCATCGCCGTCCCGACCAGCACCAGCACCGGGCTCCACCACCGCAGCGCCCGGGTCGCCCCGGCCGAGGCGGCGACCAGCAGCGCCAGCAGGCCGACGTAGAACAGCAGCGGCCCGACCGAGTAGAAGGCCGGCAGCACGCCCGGCCGGCTCTGGATGCCGTCGAACAGCCGGTGCTGGTCGGCCTTGTCCACGGCGACCGCCCCCACGTACAGGTCGATCCCGATCTGGACCACCGAGGCCGCCAGTCCCGCGAAGGCCACCGCCGTGGCCGCGTTCGCGGCGATCCGGCCGGCCGGACGGCGCGGCGCGAGCAGCCCGCGCAGCGCGGCGAGCAGCGGACCGAACAGCAGCAGCCCCGCCAGCATCAGGGCGTGGCCCGCCGTCCAGCCGGGGCCGGGCTCCCGTGAGCCCTCCAGCAGCCGGACACCGCCGTACAGCGCCATCAGGACGGGGGCGCCGACGGCGGCGATCGGGGTGAGGCGGTCGAGCCTGGTGACGGTCATGGGTGTTCTCCGCTCCGCGAGTGCGTTTCCGACACTCCGGATGCTGTCCGCCGGGCCCCTCGTCGCGGATCACCCGCACCGGCGATCCCGCCGGCTCCCCCGCGCGGGGGACTCCCCCGGGCCGGGCCGCCGTCAGCCCTCCCCCGCGACGACCGCTCCCGCCTCGTACGCGAACACCACCGCGTGCACCCGGTCCCGCAGCCCCAGCTTGCTCAGCACATTGCTGACGTGCGTCTTCACGGTGTGCTCGCTGACCACCAGCTCGGCGGCGATCTCCGCGTTGGAGAGCCCACGGGCCAGCAGCCGCAGCGTCTCCCGCTCCCGCAGGGTCAGCTGCTCCAGCAGCCGGGACGGCGCCCGGACGCCCTGCGCGGGCGGCCTGGCCCCGCCCGGCCGGCGGGCGGCGAACTCGCCGATCAGCCGGCGGGTCACCGACGGCGCCAGCAGCGCCTCGCCCGAGGCCACCATCCGCACGCCGTGCGCCAGGTCGTCCCGGCGGACGTCCTTGAGCAGGAACCCGCTCGCCCCGGCGTAGAGCGCGTCGAAGACGTAGTCGTCGATGTCGAAGGTGGTCAGCATGATCACCTTCGTCTCCGGGTGGTCCGCGCAGACCCGGCGGGCCGCCTCCAGGCCGTCCATCACCGGCATCCGGACGTCCAGCAGCAGGACGTCCGGGCCGTGCTCGCGCACCGCCTCGACCGCCTCGGCGCCGTCGCGCGCCTCCGCGACCACCTCGATGTCCGGCTGTGCGTCCAGGATCATCCCGAACCCGGCCCGCACCAGCTCCTGGTCGTCCGCGACGACCACCCGGATCGGCTTCACCGGCCCACCCCCTCCCTCGACGCACCCTCGCCCAGCGGCAGCCTGGCACTCACCAGGAAGCCGTTCCCCTCCGGTCCCGGCCCGGCCTCGGCCCGCCCGCCGCAGGCCGCGGCCCGCTCCCGGATGCCGACCAGCCCGCGCCCGCCGGACCAGTCCGCCGCACGGTCCGCCGGCCGGCGCACCCCGCGCCCGTTGTCGGACACCACGACCTCCAGCACCCGGCCCGAGCGGACCACCCGCACGGCCGCCCGGTCCGCCCCGGCGTGCTTGACCGTGTTGGTCAGCGCCTCCTGCACGATCCGGTAGGCGGCCGCCTCCACGTCCGCGGGCAGCGGGCCCGGCGAGCCTTCCGGGTCCAGCTCCAGCTCCACCCGCAGTCCCGCCCCGCGGACCCGCTCGACCAGGCCCGCGAGCTCGGCCAGCCGCGGCTGCGGCGCCAGCTCCGGAGCCGCGCCGTCCTCCTTCAGCACCCCGAGCACCCGCCGCAGCTGCACCATGGCGTCCCGGCCGGAGTCGGCGATGGTGTCGAAGGTCCTGATCGCCCGCTCCGGGTCCTTGTGCACCACCAGCGGGCCGGCCTCCGCCTGGATCACCATCAGCGACACGGCGTGCGCCAGGATGTCGTGCATCTCCCGGGCGATCCGGCCGCGCTCCTGCGCCACCGCGCGCGCCGCGTCGCTGGCCGCCCGCCGGCCGGCCTCCCGGGCCCGCTCCGCCTCCACCTGCGCCAGCCGGCGCAGTTCGCGCACCAGCGAGCCGAAGACGAAGGCACCGACCGAGGTCAGCAGCGAGAACAGCATGCCGTTGAGCGAGTGGGTCCCCACCACGTTGGCCGCCACCACCACGGCCAGCACCGCCCAGCGCTGCCGGTCCGGCGCGCGCTCGGCCACCGTGTACACGGTGATCACCGCGTACAGCGGCAGCTGCGGCATCACCGGGTGCGCCACCACCGAGAGCACCGCCGACACCCCGCCGCTGACGGCCATCACGGCGAGCGGGGCCCGCCGCCGCCAGGGCAGCGGAAGCGCGGTGCCGAGCGCCAGCAGATAGACCCACCAGGGCCGGGTGACGTCGTCGTGGTACACCGCCCAGAACGAGACCCCGGCCGATCCGACGGCCAGCAGGGTGTCCAGCACGTAGGGGCTTACCCCGGCGAACCGCGCCCGCCAGGCCCGCCCCGGCACGAACCGGTCCTCGTCCACGTACCCCCCGTACCCGGGGACCCCGCCCCCGCGGAGAAGATCATGCCCTACCGGCAGCACCGTGGGCACCGGCTCGTCAGGCACCGCCGACCGTCACGCCGCCGGTCTCGGCCCGCGCCGTGATGCTGCGCGCCGCCCCCGCCGCGCGGGGCACCTCCACCGAGACGTCGCCCGTCCCGGCGCTCGCGTCCACCGCGTACGCCTGCCCCGCCGGCACCCGGACCCGGACCCCGCCCGTACGCGCCCGGGCCTCCACGGTGGTCGGGCTCCCCGCGAAGGAGGCCTCGATCCCGCCCGTCCCGGTGCTCAGCCGCACCACCGGCGAGGTCATCCCGCTCGCCTCCACACCACCGGTGCCGGCCTTCACCTCCACCTCGGCGGCCAGCCCGGTCAGCCGCACCCCGCCGGTCTCCGTGCCGACCCGCACCCGGGTGCCGGCCGGCACGTCCACCTCGTACCCGACCCCGCAGTCGTCGCAGTCGTAGCGCAGCGTCAGGGTGCCGTCCCGGACCTCGTGGCTGCTCGTCGGCGCCGCGCCCCGGTAGTTCTGGTGCTCGGTGACCCGCAACGCCTCCCCGCCGCCGCGGATCGTGACCCCGCCGGTGCGCCCCTCGACCACCAGCTCCCGCACCGGCCCGTCCACGCCGTAGCCGACGTCCCGCCGCCGCTCGTCGCCCGGCAGACAGCCCGACACCCCGGCCAGCACCGCCCCGGTGACCGCCATCGCACCCAGTACCCGCTTCATCGCCGGCTCCCCTCCACGTCCGTCGTTCCGACGCCGCCCAGCCTCCCCCGCCGCCCCCGGCCGGCGCCTCGCCCTCCCGAGCGGTTCCCCCGGCTCCCCCGCGCGAGGGAGCCGGGCCACCCGGGAACGCCGAAGGGCCCGGAGGCTGAATGCCTTCGGGCCCTTCACTGTGTAGCGGGGACAGGATTTGAACCTGCGACCTCTGGGTTATGAGCCCAGCGAGCTACCGAGCTGCTCCACCCCGCGTCGGTAAACACGACTCTACGCGACTTCGTCCGGGGAACCTAATCGCTTTGATATTCGCCCCCGCCAACGGCCCCGTGGAGCCGGTGCGGAGCCCCCGCCGCGTCCTCTCCGACCCCGCCGGCCCCCGGGAAGGCCCCCGGAAGGCCCCCGGAAACGCCGCCGGGCGGCCACCCCCGTGAGGGGTGACCGCCCGGCGGTTCAGGGACCGTCGACTCAGCCGGTGTAGGGGCCGTAGTCGTAGTCGTCCAGCGGCACCGCCTGGCCGGAGCCGGCGCCGAAGGGCGACAGGTCGTAGTCGTCGTAGCCGACGGCCGAGTACATCGCGGCCTTGGCCTCCTCGGTCGGCTCGACCCGGATGTTGCGGTAGCGGGGCAGACCCGTACCGGCCGGGATGAGCTTACCGAGGATGACGTTCTCCTTGAGGCCCAGCAGCGGGTCCGACTTGGCGTGGATCGCCGCGTCGGTGAGGACCCGGGTCGTCTCCTGGAAGGAGGCGGCCGACAGCCAGGACTCGGTGGCCAGCGAGGCCTTGGTGATACCCATCAGCTGCGGACGGCCGGAGGCGGGGTGACCGCCCTCGGAGACCACACGACGGTTCTCGGTCTCGAAGCGGCCGCGCTCGACGAGCTCGCCCGGGAGCAGCTCGGCGTCGCCCGACTCGATGATCGTCACGCGGCGCAGCATCTGCCGGATGATGATCTCGATGTGCTTGTCGTGGATCGACACGCCCTGCGAGTTGTAGACCTTCTGGACCTCGGCGACCAGGTGGATCTGGACGGCACGCTGGCCCATGATCCGCAGCACGTCGTGCGGGTTGGTGGCACCCATGGTCAGCTTCTGGCCGACCTCGACCGCCTCGCCCTCGCTGACGAGCAGCTTCACACGCTTCGAGACCGGGTAGGCGATCTCGTCGGTGCCGTCGTCCGGCGTGACGACCAGCTTGCGGGTCTTCTCGGTGTCCTCGATGCGGACCCGGCCCTGCGCCTCCGAGATCGGGGCCACACCCTTGGGGGTACGGGCCTCGAAGAGCTCGACGACACGGGGCAGACCCTGCGTGATGTCGTCACCGGCCACACCACCGGTGTGGAAGGTACGCATGGTCAGCTGGGTACCGGGCTCACCGATGGACTGGGCGGCGATGATGCCGACCGCCTCACCGATGTCGACCAGCTTGCCGGTGGCCAGCGAGCGGCCGTAGCAGAAGGCACAGGTGCCGACGGCCGACTCACAGGTCAGGATCGAGCGGGTCTTGACCTCGCTGATGCCGTGGCGGATCAGCTCGTCGATCAGCACGTCACCGAGGTCGGTGTTGGCGGTGGCGAGGAGCTTGCCGTCCACCGTGATGTCCTCGGCCAGCATGCGGGCGTAGACGCTGGTCTCGACGTCGTCCGTCTTGCGCAGGACGCCGTTCTCGACCGTGCCGATCGCCAGCTTGAGGCCGCGCTCGGTGCCGCAGTCCTCCTCGCGGATGATGACGTCCTGGGAGACGTCGACCAGACGACGGGTGAGGTAGCCGGAGTCGGCGGTACGCAGCGCGGTGTCGGCCAGACCCTTACGGGCACCGTGGGTCGAGATGAAGTACTCGAGAACGGTGAGGCCCTCACGGAACGACGCCTTGATGGGACGCGGGATCGTCTCGTTCTTGGCGTTGGACACCAGACCACGCATACCGGCGATCTGACGCATCTGCATCATGTTTCCACGAGCACCCGAGTCGACCATCATGAAGATGGGGTTCGTCTTCGGGAAGTTCGCGTTCATGGCCTCGGCGACCTCGTTGGTCGCCTGGGTCCAGATGCCGATGAGCTCCTGCTTGCGCTCGTCGTTGGTGATCAGGCCGCGCTCGTACTGACGCTGGACCTTCTCCGCCTTCGCCTCGTAGCCCTCGAGGATCTGGGGCTTGCTCGGCGGGACGACGACGTCGGAGATCGAGACCGTGACACCCGAGCGGGTGGCCCAGTGGAAGCCGGCCGCCTTCAGGTTGTCCAGGGTCGCCGCGACGACGACCTTGGGGTAGCGCTCCGCCAGGTCGTTGACGATCGCGGAGAGCTGCTTCTTGCCCACCTCGTAGTCGACGAACGGGTAGTCCTCGGGCAGCAGCTCGTTGAAGAGCGCGCGGCCCAGGGTGGTCTTCAGGCGGAAGGACTCGCCCTCGAACCAGTTCGACTGACCGTCCTCGTCGACCGGCGGGGTCCAGCCACGGGGCGGGACGGTGCCGATCGGCAGGCGGATGTCGATGACGGCCTGGACGTCCAGCTCCTTGGCGTCGAAGGCCATGACGGCCTCGGCGGTCGAGGAGAAGGAGCGGCCGGCGCCCTTGACGTTGTCGCGGTCCGAGGTCAGGAAGAACAGACCCAGCACCATGTCCTGGGTCGGCATGGTGACGGGGCGACCGTCGGCCGGCTTCAGGATGTTGTTCGAGGACAGCATCAGGATGCGGGCCTCGGCCTGCGCCTCCGCGGAGAGCGGCAGGTGGACGGCCATCTGGTCACCGTCGAAGTCCGCGTTGAACGCGGTGCAGACGAGCGGGTGGATCTGGATGGCCTTGCCCTCGACCAGCTGGGGCTCGAAGGCCTGGATGCCGAGGCGGTGCAGGGTGGGTGCGCGGTTCAGCAGCACCGGGTGCTCGGCGATGACCTCTTCGAGCACGTCCCACACGACCGGGCGGGCACGCTCGACCATGCGCTTGGCCGACTTGATGTTCTGCGCGTGGTTCAGGTCCACCAGGCGCTTCATCACGAACGGCTTGAAGAGCTCCAGCGCCATGGCCTTGGGCAGACCGCACTGGTGCAGCTTGAGCTGCGGGCCGACGACGATGACCGAACGGGCCGAGTAGTCGACTCGCTTGCCGAGCAGGTTCTGACGGAAACGACCCTGCTTGCCCTTCAGCATGTCGCTGAGGGACTTCAGCGGGCGGTTGCCGGGGCCCGTGACCGGGCGACCACGACGGCCGTTGTCGAACAGCGCGTCGACGGCCTCCTGGAGCATGCGCTTCTCGTTGTTCACGATGATCTCGGGGGCACCGAGGTCGAGAAGGCGCTTCAGGCGGTTGTTGCGGTTGATCACGCGGCGGTACAGGTCGTTCAGGTCGGAGGTCGCGAAGCGGCCACCGTCCAGCTGCACCATCGGACGCAGGTCCGGCGGGATGACCGGGACGCAGTCCAGCACCATGCCGTTGGGCTTGTTGGTGGTCTGCAGGAACGCGGAGACGACCTTGAGGCGCTTCAGCGCACGGGTCTTCTTCTGGCCCTTGCCGGTGCGGATGATCTCGCGCAGGCGCTCGGACTCCTCCGCCAGGTCGAAGGTCTCGAGGCGGTCCTTGAGGGCCGCCGCGCCCATCGAGCCGGAGAAGTAGGTGCCGAAGCGGTCGCGCAGCTCGCGGTAGAGCAGCTCGTCGCCCTCCAGGTCCTGGACCTTGAGGTTCTTGAAGCGGGCCCACACCTCGTCGAGGCGGTCGAGCTCGCGCTGCGCGCGGTCGCGCAGCTGCTTCATCTCGCGCTCGGCACCCTCGCGCACCTTGCGGCGCACGTCGGCCTTGGCGCCCTCGGCCTCCAGCTCGGCCAGGTCGGTCTCGGCCTTCTTGGCGCGGGCTTCGAGGTCGGAGTCGCGGCGGTTCTCGATCTGCTGGCGCTCGACCGAGACGTGCGCCTCCAGGGACGGGAGGTCGCGCTGGCGACGCTCGTCGTCCACCCAGGTGATCATGTAGGCGGCGAAGTAGATGACCTTCTCGAGGTCCTTCGGCGCCAGGTCGAGCAGGTAGCCCAGGCGGGACGGGACACCCTTGAAGTACCAGATGTGGGTGACCGGGGCGGCCAGCTCGATGTGGCCCATCCGCTCACGGCGCACCTTGGCGCGGGTCACCTCGACGCCGCAGCGCTCACAGATGATGCCCTTGAAGCGGACGCGCTTGTACTTACCGCAGTAGCACTCCCAGTCCCGGGTCGGACCGAAGATCTTCTCGCAGAAGAGTCCGTCCTTTTCGGGCTTCAGGGTGCGGTAGTTGATGGTCTCCGGCTTCTTGACCTCGCCGTGCGACCACTGGCGGATGTCGTCGGCGGTGGCCAGGCCGATGCGGAGCTCGTCGAAGAAGTTGACGTCAAGCACTGGTCGTCAAGCCCTCTTTCGTAAGTCGAGAGTCGTTCATGTGGTCTGAGGGGGGCCTGGGGGCGGGCCGGCTCCCAGTGGTGAAGAGCCGGCCCTGCCTCCGTCAGACCTCTTCGACGCTGCTCGGCTCGCGCCGGGACAGGTCGATGCCGAGCTCCTCGGCGGCGCGGAACACGTCCTCGTCGGAGTCCCGCATCTCGATGGACTGGCCGTCCGAGGACAGCACCTCCACGTTGAGGCAGAGCGACTGCATTTCCTTGATGAGCACCTTGAAGGACTCGGGAATGCCGGGCTCGGGGATGTTCTCGCCCTTGACGATGGCCTCGTAGACCTTCACGCGGCCGAGAACGTCGTCGGACTTGATGGTGAGGAGTTCCTGCAGCGCGTAGGCGGCGCCGTACGCCTCAAGGGCCCACACCTCCATCTCACCGAAGCGCTGACCACCGAACTGCGCCTTACCACCCAGCGGCTGCTGGGTGATCATCGAGTACGGGCCGGTCGAACGGGCGTGCAGCTTGTCGTCGACCAGGTGGTGCAGCTTGAGGATGTACATGTAGCCGACCGAGACCGGCATCGGGAACGGCTCGCCGGAGCGGCCGTCGAACAGCCGGGCCTTACCGGTGGAGTTCACCAGGCGCTCACCGTCACGGGTGAGGGTGGTGTTGTCCAGCAGGCCGGTGATCTCGTCCTCGCGGGCGCCGTCGAAGACCGGGGTGGCGAGGTTGGTGCCGCCCTGGACGGTGTCGGCGCCGATCGCCTGGAGGCGCTGGGCCCACTCGTCGGCGAGGCCGGAGACGTCCCAGCCCTGCTTGGCGAGCCACCCGAGGTGGATCTCCAGGACCTGTCCCGGGTTCATTCGGGACGGGACACCCAGCGGGTTGAGGATGATGTCGACCGGGGTGCCGTCCTCCAGGAACGGCATGTCCTCGACCGGCAGGATCTTCGAGATGACGCCCTTGTTGCCGTGACGGCCGGCGAGCTTGTCACCGTTGGTGATCTTGCGCTTCTGGGCCACGTAGACGCGGACCAGCTGGTTGACGCCCGGGGGCAGCTCGTCGCCCTCTTCGCGGTCGAAGACGCGCACGCCGATGACCTTGCCGGACTCACCGTGCGGCACCTTCAGCGAGGTGTCGCGGACCTCACGGGCCTTCTCACCGAAGATCGCGCGGAGCAGGCGCTCCTCCGGGGTCAGCTCGGTCTCACCCTTGGGCGTGACCTTGCCGACCAGGATGTCACCGGTGACGACGTCGGCGCCGATCCGGATGATGCCGCGCTCGTCGAGGTCGGCGAGGACCTCCTCGGAGACGTTCGGGATGTCCCGGGTGATCTCCTCGGGGCCGAGCTTGGTGTCACGGGCGTCGACCTCGTGCTCCTCGATGTGGATCGAGGAGAGGACGTCGTCCTGCACGAGGCGCTGCGACAGGATGATCGCGTCCTCGTAGTTGTGACCCTCCCACGACATGAACGCCACGAGCAGGTTCTTGCCGAGGGCCATCTCGCCCTCGTCGGTGCACGGGCCGTCGGCCAGCACCTGGTTGACCTCGACCCGGGCGCCCTCGTCCACGAGCACCTTCTGGTTGAAGGCGGTGCCCTGGTTGGAGCGGGTGAACTTGGCGGCGCGGTACGTGGTGTACGTGCCGTCGTCGTTGGCCACGGTGACGTAGTCGGCCGAGACCTCCTGGACGACACCGGCCTTCTCGGCGGTGATGACGTCCGCGGCGTCGACGGCGCAGCGGTACTCCATGCCGGTGCCGACCAGCGGAGCCTCGCTCTTCAGCAGCGGCACCGCCTGGCGCATCATGTTCGAGCCCATGAGCGCGCGGTTGGCGTCGTCGTGCTCGAGGAACGGGATCATGGCGGTCGCGACCGACACCATCTGGCGCGGCGAGACGTCCATGTAGTCGATCTCGGTGCCCGGGATGTAGTCGATCTCGCCGCCACGGCGGCGGACCAGGACACGCGGCTCGGCGAAGGTCAGCTCCGCCGTCAGCGGGGCGTTGGCCTGCGCGATGACGTAGCGGTCCTCCTCGTCGGCCGTGAGGTAGTCGACCTGCTCGGTGACGACACCCTCGATGACCTTGCGGTACGGGGTCTCGATGAAGCCGAACGCGTTGACCCGGCCGTACGAGGCCAGCGACCCGATCAGACCGATGTTCGGGCCTTCCGGGGTCTCGATCGGACACATGCGCCCGTAGTGCGAGGGGTGCACGTCACGGACCTCGAAGCCGGCGCGCTCACGGGAGAGACCACCGGGACCGAGGGCGGACAGACGGCGCTTGTGGGTCAGGCCCGACAGCGGGTTCGTCTGGTCCATGAACTGCGACAGCTGGCTGGTGCCGAAGAACTCCTTGATGGAGGCGACGACCGGCCGGATGTTGATCAGGGTCTGCGGCGTGATCGCCTCGACGTCCTGGGTGGTCATGCGCTCGCGCACGACGCGCTCCATACGGGCGAGACCCGTACGGACCTGGTTCTGGATGAGCTCGCCGACGTTGCGCAGACGACGGTTGCCGAAGTGGTCGATGTCGTCGACCTCGACCACGATGTCGCGGCCCTCGGTGTCACGCCACTCGGTCTCGCCCGCGTGCAGCTTCACCAGGTACTTGATCGCACCGATGATGTCGGGCTCGGTGAGCACGCCGGAGTCCAGCGACTCGGCGTTGCCCAGCTTGCGGTTGACCTTGTAACGGCCGACCTTGGCGAGGTCGTAGCGCTTCGGGTTGAAGTAGAGGTTCTCCAGAAGCGTCTGCGCGGCCTCGCGGGTGGGCGGCTCGCCCGGGCGCAGCTTGCGGTAGATGTCGAGCAGCGCGTCGTCCTGGCCCTGGGTGTGGTCCTTCTCCAGGGTGGCGCGCATCGACTCGTACTCGCCGAACTCCTCGAGAATCATCTCGTTGGTCCAGCCGAGCGCCTTGAGCAGCACGGTGACGGACTGCTTGCGCTTGCGGTCGATGCGGACGCCGACCATGTCGCGCTTGTCGATCTCCATCTCCAGCCAGGCACCACGCGAGGGGATGACCTTGCAGGAGTAGATGTCCTTGTCGGACACCTTGTCCAGGGTGGAGTCGAAGTACACACCCGGGGAGCGGACGAGCTGCGAGACGACGACACGCTCGGTGCCGTTGATCACGAACGTGCCCTTGTGGGTCATGAGCGGGAAGTCGCCCATGAAGACCGTCTGAGACTTGATCTCACCGGTCTCGTTGTTGGTGAACTCGGCCGTGACGAAGAGCGGGGCCGCGAACGTGAAGTCGCGGTCCTTGCACTCGTCAATGGAGTTCTTCGGCGGCTCGAAACGGTGGTCGCGGAAGGTCAGCGACATCGACCCACTGAAGTCCTCGATCGGCGAGATCTCTTCGAAGATCTCCTCCAGACCGGACTTGGTGGGGACGTCCTGACCACTCTCCAGGGCCGCCTCGACCCGGGCCTTCCAGGCCGCGTTGCCGAGCAGCCAGTCAAAGCTCTCGGTCTGCAGGGCCAGGAGGTTCGGGACCTCGAGGGGCTCCTTGATCTTCGCGAACGAAACGCGGAGCGGGGCGGTGGATGCGGCGGAATTGTTCGAGGCGTTGCGCGGCGCGGCCAAGAGGGGGGTCCTTCCGAGGGCTCGGAGCTCACTGCGCGCGTACCGGCCGGGCCTGGAAAGGCTTGGTCCCACCTCCCTCGCCACTGGCCTCTGCCGGGTCGTGAAACCCGAGGTCAGAGCCGTTTTGCGGAGGCGGTGCCAGACCCCTTCAGGGCAACGCAAACTCCGGGCGACGAGTCACGGAGCAGCTAACAGGCAGCGCAAAGGGACAGTGTAGCCAAACGGCACACTGCTGTCCAGCTCTGATTCGGAAACCGAATCGGAGACTCCTCCCGGTAGCCGGCGAACGCGAACGCCCGCCGGGTACTGCACTGGCCCGGACACCGCCGGGCCGCCTCGACTCACGTGGAGTCACTTCCCTCCGGAGCCGCTGGTTATGCATCCACCAGCGAACCAACCGGGGCGGACTCGCGCCACGAGAATCGCGCGCCGCGCCCGGTTCGTCAAGAGCCCGCCTCCGGCACGGACCTCGACCCGTCCATCGCCCTGGACCCGCCCGGCGTTACAGAAGCCGTGGTGAGGGCCACGCTCGATGACAGCGATCACCATACCCGCCCGCACCGACGGTGCCGAGTGCGCTCTCGGCCACTCCGGTGCCGCCGGGCCGCGGGGGCCGCCGCGGGGCCCCGGGAGGGCCCGCTCCGGACGCCTCTGCCCGGCCCCCGGCGCCGGCGCCCGGTCCGGACCCTCCCGGGGCCCGGGAACACGAAAAAGGCCGGGCCGACCACCCGCGAGGGTGATCGGCCCGGCCCGTGGCATCCTCCGCCCTCAGTGAGGGCGTGCGGCTGCCTCCCGGCCCTCAGGGCCGGGGAGGAGTCACTTGACGGTGACCTTGGCGCCAGCGGCCTCGAGGGCGGCCTTGGCCTTCTCGGCAACGTCCTTGGCAACCTTCTCCAGGACCTTGGCACCAGCGGTGTCAACGAGGTCCTTGGCCTCCTTCAGGCCGAGGGAGGTCAGGGTGCGCACCTCCTTGATGACCTGGATCTTCTTGTCGCCGGCACCGTCGAGGATGACGTCGAACTCGTCCTGCTCCTCAACAGCCTCGACCGGGGCAGCGCCACCGGCGGCGGCAACGGCGACCGGAGCGGCAGCGGTGACGTCGAACTTCTCCTCGAACGCCTTCACGAAGGCGGCGAGCTCGATGAGGGTGAGCTCCTCGAACTGCGCGAGCAGCTCGTCCTGGGTCAGCTTCGCCATGATTGGCGTCCTTCCACTAATTCGGCAGGTGGTGCCGTATGTACGGGTTGGCGGGCGTACGGGCCCGCAGCGAGGCGTGAGCCTGCGGAATTACTCCGCGGCCTCGTCCTCGGCGGCGGGAGCCGGCGTACCGGCACCGCCCTGCTCGACCTTGTCGCGCAGCGCGTCCACAGTGCGGACGAGCTTCGACGGCAGGGCCTGGAAGAGCGCGGCAGCCTGGGACTGCTTGCCCTTCAGCGCGCCGGCCAGCTTGGCGAGCAGCACCTCGCGGGACTCGAGGTCCGCGAGCTTCTTGATCTCATCGGCGGTCAGCGCCTTACCGTCAAGGACACCGCCCTTGATGATGAGAGCGGGGTTCTCCTTGGCGAAGTCACGCAGAGCCTTCGCCGACTCCACCGGGTCACCGGTGACGAAGGCGACAGCCGTCGGACCGGCGAACAGGTCGTCGAGCTCCGTGATCCCGGCCTCATTGGCCGCAATCTTGGTCAGCGTGTTCTTCACCACGGCGTACTGGGCGTTGTCACCCAGCGAGCGACGCAGGGTCTTAACCTGCTTCACCGTCAGACCGCGGTACTCGGTCAGCACGGCCGCACTCGAGGCACGGAACTGCTCCGTGATCTCGGCGACGGCGGCAGCCTTGTCGGGCCTAGCCATAGGCTTACGCCTCCTTCCGTGATGTCGAAGTCAGGCCGACCGCGAAAGTCGACCATTCGAACCTCGGACCACCGGACGGAAGGAAAGCTCCTGCGGAAAAGCAGATGAGCCCCGGTGCGCAGGCGCACGGGGCTCAGTTCGACCTCGACGGGTCCACGTGCGAACACGCGGGTCCCGGAAGTCCAAGCTCCAAACAATCCTGCGCGGGCTGCCTGCGACGAATCGCAGATCCTTCGGTCCCCGCGCCTCTTGCGAGTGCACGGCGACAACCGGCGGTCTTTGGCTTCGGTAACACTAGCCGGACTCGTCCGTCCGGGGCAAATCGCCCACCCGGGGCCCTCAGCGGGCCAGCGGGGAGATGCTTCGGGTGCCCACGTCCACGGTGTCCGCCTCGGCCGGGGCCTGCACCGAGAGGGTGCCGGCGAAGTCGCTGTAGAGCACCGCGTCGTCCGCCCGGCCGCTCGCCCCGGTGCCCGTGCGCTGCAGCCGGACCAGCTGGTCCTTGTCGTTCAGCCACAGGTCCAGGGTCAGCGAGACCGAGCCGCCGGGGGCCAGCGCGGCCCGCAGGCCGTCCCGGCGGGCCTGGCCCAGCTGGACCTGGGCGGCCGCGTAGCGCTCGGCGTCGGTGGTGACCCGGAAGTGCTCGACCGCCGAGTCCTCGAACTTCTCCTCGCCGAGGTACTGCGCCTCGATCCCGTCGGCGGTCGCGGCGGCCAGCGCCTCGACCGGGTTCAGCAGGTCGATCAGCCCGGCGTAGGGGATCTCCCGGTGGCCGTCCGCGGTCGGCGCCACGGAGAACCGCTCCCAGTGCCGGCCGGCCTGCCGGGCCGCGGTGGCCGCGTCACCGCCCTGGTACGCGACGGTGTCCACGACGATCAGCTGCTCGGCCTCGGCCGAAGTGGAACGTTTGACCTGGAGCGCGGTCTTCGGCTGCCAGAACAGCGGGCCGGAGCCGGCGTCCGCCCCCAGCCGGTAGCTGACCTTGGCCCGGCGGGCGGTCTGCATGGTGAGCTGGGCGGAGAGCAGGACGCCGTGCGGCGACCGGTCGGTGGGCTTGGCCGGCCCGGTCGCGGCGACGGTGCTCGGCGACGGGGTGCCGGACGGCACCGGCGAGGCGCCCCCGCCGCTGCCGCACGCGGTGAGACCGCTCGCCAGGAGCACCGCGGCCGTGATGGCCGCCAGTCGCTGCCGCACCGCCATGCCCCCTCTCCTTCCGTCCGGTCACCACTGCGGCGGTCCCGCTGCGGGCCGCCCCGTCCCCGGCCGCCGTGGACCGGCCGTGCTGTTCCAGCCACCTTGCCACCAGGGACCGGACCGACCTGCGGCGACCCCCTCGGCCCGTCGGGCGGTGTCGCCGGCGCCCGGTGGGGTCAGCTGCGGAAGACCTTGGCGAAGTCGGCCCCCTTGCCGACGTCGCCCGCGGCCGGTGCCTCGATCCTGGGCGCGGCGCCGAGGCCCGAGTAGGTGACGGTGACGGCCGAGGACTCGCCGCCCTTGTCGCCGTACTCCCGGAGCTGGACGAGCTCCTGCTTGTCGTTGATCCAGAAGTCCACGGTCAGCGTGCTGCCGCCGGTGTCGAGCGTCTGGCGGACGGCCGCGCGCTGGTCGCCGCCGAGCGCGCTCAGGCTGTCGGCCAGCTTGGCGACCTCCTCGACGGCGCGGTAGTGGGTGGTCTGGACCCCGCCGACCGCCTCCGCGCCGACCTTGGTGAGCTTGCCGCCCTGGGCCGCCGCCGACAACTGGAGGACCGGGTTCGTCAGTTGCGCCACGGTCAGGAACATCACCGACATCGAGCCGACGACCGGGTCCTTCGGCTCGATCCTGGCCCAGTGCTTCCCGCCCAGCACGGCCGTGGTCTGCAGGCCGCCGCCGAGGTAGACCTCGTCACCGATGATCCTCGCCCTGGTGCCCGACTCGGTCTTGGCCGCGACGTCGACGACGGTCCGCTGCTGCCATTCGGCGGTACCGGCCATCGGGCCGGCCTCCGCGGTCAGCGCGAGCGAGCCGTTGCCGGCCCGCTGCATCACCACGGCCGAGGCGGCCAGCGCCGCCCGCGGGTCGAGTCCCGCCGCGGCGCCGGCCACGGCGTCACCGGCCGCCTTGGTGCCGGTCGTACCGTCGCTGCCGCAGGCCGCCAGCCCGGCGGCCAGGACGGTCGCCGCGACCGTGACGCACGCATGGCGCAGAACGCGCATAAGGAGCCCCCCAAAGACCTGATCATCAGAAAATACCCAGCGGACTCTAATGGATCACCGGGCGCCTTCCCCACCGCGTGCGGTGGCGCCGCCTAGCCCGCGGGGGCCGGGCTCTCGGTGCCCGTCCCGAGCTCGGAGACGTCCGTCGTGGTGACCACGGTTCCGGCGCTGCCCACGGCGGTGGCGCGCAGCCGCAGCAGGCGGTCGCCGGGCGCGATCCAGACGTCGTACCCGATGGCGGTCACGCCGCGCTCCCGGTAGTAGCCGAGGACCACCGCGAGCCGCTCGGGGGTGAGGCCCTGGTCCGCGGCGAAGTACTCGGCCACCGGCGCGCTCCCCTGGTAGTGCGCCACGGTGGTGCCGGCGAGCTCCTCCCCGCCGAGCGAGGTGAGCCGGCCGGCCAGTGCCATGGTGTGCGCCGAGTCGCCCGGGTTGGATATCAGCCCGGTCATCCAGCCGCCCGCGTAGCCGCCCGCGCCCGGGACGGCTCGCGGGTCGAGCGACTCGGCCTCGGCCCGCTCGGCCCGCAGCGGCGCCGCCCCCTCGTACCCGAGGTCGACCGTGCCGTCCTGGCTGCGCAGCCGGCCGGTGCCCCGCTCGTCGGTGACGGTCAGCTCGGCCGCGTCCCGGGGGCCCCAGACCACGGTGCCGGCGGCGGTGCGCCGCCCGGCCGGGCCCTCCTCGACCGTCCGCACCCGCGCGCCGCCGGTGTCGTCCAGTGTCTGGGCGGCCGAGAGCAGCACCTGCTTGGGCGGGCGGACCGTCGCGGGTGCGCCCAGCGGCGTGCGGTCCCCCGAGACCGCCAGCAGGCTGCACGCCGTCAGGCCGCTGGCGAGCACCAGGAGGGCCGCCCCCCAGGCGGCGGGGCGAAGGGCGGGCGGCACGGCACACTCCGGCGGTCGGCTTCGGTCGGGCATCGATCAGATGATCGGACCGGCCGAGCGTACGACGAGCCGCCCGGGAGTTCCCCACCGCCGGGATCTCGATCCGGACACGACGACGGGCCCGCACCCCCGGAGAGGGGGTACGGGCCCGTCGTGCGGACTGCTGCTGCGCCCAGGACGCGGCTACCGGTCGGAGCTCAGGGCTCAGACGGAGGCCGGGTCCTCCTCGACCAGGAGGTTGCGGGTGCGGTTCGGGTCCACCAGGATGCCGGGGCCGATCGTGGTGCTGATCGCGGTCTTCTTGATGTAGCGACCCTTGGCGGCGGACGGCTTGGCGCGGAGCACCTCGTCCAGCGCGGCGGCGTAGTTCTCGACCAGCTGCTCGTCGGTGAAGGAGGCCTTACCGATGATGAAGTGCAGGTTCGAGTGCTTGTCGACGCGGAACTCGATCTTGCCGCCCTTGATCTCGTTCACGGCCTTGGCCACGTCCGGGGTCACGGTGCCGGTCTTCGGGTTCGGCATCAGGCCACGGGGACCGAGCACGCGGCCCAGGCGGCCGACCTTGCCCATGAGGTCCGGGGTGGCGACGACGGCGTCGAAGTCGAGGCGGCCCTTGGCGACCTCGTCGATGAGCTCGTCGGAGCCGACGATGTCGGCGCCCGCAGCACGCGCGGCCTCGGCACGCTCGCCGGTCGCGAAGACCAGGACCCGAGCGGTCTTACCGGTGCCGTGCGGGAGGATCACGGTGCTGCGGACCATCTGGTCGGCCTTGCGCGGGTCGACGCCCAGACGCATGGCGACCTCGACGGTGCCGTCGAACTTGGTGGTGCTGGTCGCCTTGGCGAGGCGGATGGCCTCGAGGGGGGCGTAAAGGCGCTCGCGGTCGACCTGTGCGTCCGCGGCCTTCAGAGCCTTGCTGCGCTTCACTGCTGCTCCTGAATGGGGAATGGAGTCGTGGTATGGACGGGCCGCGCAGGCCCTACCACAAGGACGAGAAGGGTGATCAGCCCTCGACCGTGATGCCCATCGACCGGGCGGTGCCGGCGATGATCTTGGACGCGGCGTCCAGGTCGTTGGCGTTCAGGTCGGGGAGCTTGACCGTGGCGATCTCGCGGACCTGGGCGGCCGTGAGCTTGGCGACCTTGGTCTTGTGCGGCTCGGCCGAGCCCTTGTCCACGCCCGCGGCCTTCAGGATGAGGCGCGCGGCCGGCGGCGTCTTCGTGATGAAGGTGAAGGAACGGTCGTCGTAGACCGTGATCTCCACCGGCACGATCATGCCGCGCTGCGACTCGGTCGCGGCGTTGTAGGCCTTGCAGAACTCCATGATGTTGACGCCGTGCTGACCCAGCGCGGGGCCGACCGGCGGCGCCGGGTTGGCCGCACCGGCGTTGATCTGGAGCTTGATAAGCCCCGTGACCTTCTTCTTCTTGGGAGGCATTTCTCTCCGGGTCCTTCCGAGAGGTGATTGCTGGTGCGTGCGGAACCGGGGCGACACCCAGCCGCCAGCACACACATCGGACCAGGCTAACGCGGATGCGCCGCTGGACCAAAACGACTTCGGGGCGGAGCCGAAGCCCCGCCCCGAACCCGAGGACTCGTCCGAGTCCCCGCGCCGTACTAGTTCTTCTGGATCTGGTCGAAGGAGAGCTCGACCGGGGTCTCCCGGCCGAAGATCTCGACCAGGCCCTTGACCTTCTTCGAGTCCGGGTTGATCTCGTTGATCGTCGCCTGGAGGGTGGCGAAGGGGCCGTCGGTGACGGTGACCGAGTCGCCGACCTCGAAGTCCAGGACCTGGATCTCGCTGGGCTTGACCGGCGACGGCTTGCCGGCGTCCTTGGCCGCCTGGCGCTCGACGTCGGGGGCGAGCATCTTGACGACCTCGTCCAGCGTCAGCGGGTACGGGTCGTAGGCGTTGCCGACGAAGCCGGTGACACCGGGGGTGTTGCGCACGACGCCCCAGGACTCCGGGGTGAGGTCCATGCGCACCAGCACGTAGCCGGGGAGCTTGTTCTGGCGGATGGTCTTGCGGTCGCCGTTCTTGATCTGGACGACCTCCTCCTGCGGCACCTCGGCCTGGAAGATGTACTCCTCGACGTTGAGGGAGACCGCGCGCTGCTCCAGGTTCTGCTTCACCCGGTTCTCGTAGCCGGCGTAGGTGTGGATCACGTACCACTCGCCGGGCATGAAGCGCAGGTCCTCGCGGAACTTGGCGACCGGGTCGACCTCGACGGCCTCCTCGGGGGCTTCCTCCTCGGCCGCCGCCTCGGCGCCGGCCTCGTCCGCCGCCTCGTCCTCGTCCTGGTCCTCGGCGGCCTCGGCGTCGAGCTCCTCGGCGGACTCCGCGTGCAGCGCGGCCTCCTCGGCGGGCTCGCCGGCCTCGGCCTCGTCGTCCGCCGCGACCTCGTCCTCGTCGCTGTCCGCGGCGTCCACGATCTGCTCGGCGGCCTCGGCTTCGTCAGCCAGCTCGGCCGCGTCCAGCTCGGCGGCGACATCCGCCTCGCGGACGGTCTCGTCGGCGTCGTACAGGGGGGACTCAGACACGGTGGCTGCTTCTTTCCTGGAGATGGTGAAGGTGGCGCGCTCCGGGACCTTTCCGGCGCCGCTCTGCTTCACACGGGCGCCAGGAGATGACTCGGAGACTTCAACAGTACCGAGTCAACGGTAGCGGCCTCGTACGTCCGGCGCCGACAGCTCGACCCGGGCCGAAGAATCGGCCCGGGTCGGGAAGCTGTTTCGAAGGTGGGACCGCTCGGTCAGCCGAAGACCCAGAGGCTGAGCTTCGAGAAGCCGTAGTCGAGGCCGGCGACGAACGCCATCACGACCACGACGAACACGACCACCACGGTGGTGTAGTTGACCAGCTCGTTGCGGGAGGGCCAGACGACCTTGCGCAGCTCCGCGATGATCTGGCGGTAGAACAGCGCGAGCCGGGCGAAGGCGCCCTTCTTGGCACGCTTGCCGGACTTCTTGTCCGCGCGGCCTGCCCGCTTGCGGTCGCGGCGCGACTGCCCCTCGTCCCCGCCCTCGGCAGGCGTGGTCTCGTCAGCGCCGTCGGCACCCTCGGGGTTGCCGCTCTCAGGCGTTGCGGTGGAGCCCGTGGTCTCCGTCACTCGTCCTCACCTGAATCCGGGTCCTGCCGAGCATCACCTGCGTGCCCGAGAGGGCACGAGCGGCCGGCTAAAGCGGTGCTGTTCGGAGCCCTCTCCGCATCAAGCCCGCTCGCTCTGTGGAGCGAACGGGCTGAATACGGATCAAGCAGCAGGGCAAGAGGGACTTGAACCCCCAACCGCCGGTTTTGGAGACCGGTGCTCTACCAATTGAGCTATTGCCCTACGGTGCCTCTCGGCCCCTGTAGCGACCACCAACCTACCGCATCTCCCGCCGCTGCATGCACAGGCGGTGGAAGCGTGGCTTCTCGGTGGCCGTCGAGGAGTGAGTGTACGTGGTCGAGAGGCGTTTGGTCGAACCTCTTCTTTCACGTCCGACCACCGAACCGGCCGCCCGACGACCACGGACCGGCCCCGCTTCGGGCCACCATCCGGACGAGCCCGTACATATGGTGAAACCCCCATGCCCGGTCCGTCCCGGTTCTGCGACCATGCAGGCATGAGCGCTTCCACCCCGCAGCCCGACAGTTCCGTCCGCCCCGCCGACCGCCGGGTCTCCGCCCGGATCGGCGCGATCGCCGAGTCCGCGACCCTCGCCGTGGACGCCAAGGCCAAGGCCCTCAAGGCGGCCGGCCGGCCGGTCATCGGCTTCGGCGCCGGCGAGCCGGACTTCCCCACCCCGGACTACATCGTCGAAGCCGCCGTCGAGGCCTGCCGCGACCCGAAGAACCACCGCTACACCCCGGCGGGCGGCCTGCCGGAGCTGAAGGCCGCGATCGCCGCCAAGACGCTGCGCGACTCCGGCTACCAGGTGGACGCCTCCCAGGTGCTGGTGACCAACGGCGGCAAGCAGGCGATCTACGAGGCCTTCGCCGCGATCCTCGACCCGGGCGACGAGGTCATCGTCCCGGCCCCGTACTGGACCACCTACCCGGAGTCGGTGCAGCTGGCCGGCGGTGTGCCGGTGGAGGTCGTGGCCGACGAGACCACCGGCTACAAGGTCTCGGTCGAGCAGTTGGAGGCCGCCCGCACCGAGAACACCAAGGTGGTGCTCTTCGTCTCGCCGTCCAACCCGACCGGCGCGGTCTACACCGAGGCCGAGGCCCGGGCCATCGGCGAGTGGGCCCTGGTGCACGGCCTCTGGGTGCTGACCGACGAGATCTACGAGCACCTGGTCTACGGCGACGCGAAGTTCACCTCGCTGCCGGCCCTGCTGCCCGAGCTGGCGGACAAGACCATCGTGGTCAACGGCGTGGCCAAGACCTACGCCATGACCGGCTGGCGGGTGGGCTGGCTGATCGCCCCCAAGGACGTCGTCAAGGCCGCGACCAACCTGCAGTCGCACGCCACCTCGAACGTCTCCAACGTCGCGCAGCGCGCCGCGCTCGCCGCCGTCAGCGGTGACCTCGCCGCCGTGCACGAGATGCGCACCGCCTTCGACCGGCGCCGCAAGACCATCGTGAAGATGCTGAACGAGATCGAGGGCGTCCTCTGCCCCGAGCCCGAGGGCGCGTTCTACGTCTACCCGTCGGTCAAGGGCCTGCTGGGCAAGGAGATCCGCGGCACCCGTCCGCAGAGCTCCGCCGAGCTGGCCGCGCTGATCCTGGACGAGGTCGAGGTCGCGGTCGTCCCCGGCGAGGCCTTCGGCACCCCGGGCTACCTGCGGCTCTCCTACGCGCTCGGCGACGCCGACCTGGTCGAGGGCGTCGGCCGGATGCAGAAGCTGCTCGCCGAGGCCACCGCCTGACGGTCCCGACCGTCCCGCTCCACCGCGGACCGCCCCCTTTTCACCCCTTCGGGGGACGGGAAGGGGGCGGTTCCCGTATCGGGGCCCGATACGGCAGTATCGGCGAATGGAACGCCTGCTGAATCCGCGAGACGTCAGGGACCTCCCCAAGGCCCACCTGCACCTGCACTTCACCGGGTCGATGCGCCCCGCCACCCTGCTGGAGCTGGCCGACAAGCACGGCGTCCGGCTGCCGGAGGCGCTCAGCTCCGCCGAGCCGCCCAGGCTGCGGGCCACCGACGAACGCGGCTGGTTCCGCTTCCAGCGCCTCTACGACACCGCCCGCTCGGTGCTGCGCGACGAGTCCGACATCCGCCGCCTGGTGCTGGAGACCGCCGAGGACGAGCGGCGGGACGGCTCGCGCTGGCTGGAGATCCAGGTCGACCCGACCTCGTACGCGCCCCGGCTGGGCGGTCTGATCCCCGCCCTCGAACTGATCCTGGACGCGGTGGAGCAGGCCGCCGGGGCGACCGGCGTCGGGATCCGGGTGCTGGTCGCGGCCAACCGGATGAAGTCCCCGATGGACGCCCGGACGCTGGCCCGGCTGGCCGTCCGCTACACCGACCGGGGGGTGGTCGGCTTCGGCCTCTCCAACGACGAACGGCGCGGCCTTGCCCGGGACTTCGACCGGGCCTTCGACATCGCCCGCAAGGGCGGGCTGCTGGCCGCCCCGCACGGCGGCGAACTGGCCGGGCCCGAGTCGGTCCGGGACTGCCTGGACGACCTGGGCGCCGGCCGGATCGGCCACGGCGTCCGGGCCGCCGAGGACCCCCGACTGATGCAGCGACTGGCCGACCGGCAGGTCACCTGCGAGGTCTGCCCGTCCTCCAACGTCTCGCTGGGCGTCTACGAGCGGGCCGAGGACGTCCCGCTGCGGCGACTGTTCGACGCGGGCGTCCCGCTGGCGCTGGGCGCCGACGACCCGCTGCTGTTCGGCACCCGGCTGGCCGCCCAGTACGAGCTGGCCCGCGACGTGCTCGGCTTCTCCGACGCCGAACTCGCCGAGCTGGCCCGCCAGTCGGTGCGCGGCTCACGCGCGCCGGACAGCGTCCGCAAGGAGCTGCTGGCGGACGTCGACGGCTGGCTCGGGGACGGCACCACCCCGGGGGTGGCGGCCGCCCGGGGCTTCCCGGCCGCCCAGCACCCGGGCCGCGCCGCCGGCTAGAGCTCGACGCCCACCATCACCGGCTCGTTGACCAGCTCCACGCCGAACGCGGACCGGACGCCGTCGCGGATCTCGCGGGCCAGCGCCAGCAGGTCCTCGGCGGTGGCCGCGCCGCGGTTGGTCAGGGCCAGGGTGTGCTTGGTGGAGAGGGTGGCCGGGCCGCTGCCGTATCCCTTGCCGAAGCCGGCCTTGTCGATCAGCCAGGCCGCCGAGGTCTTGGTCCGGCCGTCCGGCGCCGGGTAGGCGGGGGCGGTGAGCTCGCGCGCGGCCGCCAGCGCCAGGAAGGCGGCGTACTGCTCGGCGGTCAGCACCGGGTTGGTGAAGAAGGAGCCCGCCGACCAGGTGTCGTGGTCGGCCGCGTCGAGCACCATGCCCTTGCCCGCGCGCAGCGTCAGCACGGCGTTCCAGGCGGTGGTGAGGTCGACCCGCTCACCCGGCAGCACGCCCAGGTGCCGGGCCGTCTCGGCGTAGGCGACCGGGGTGGAGAGCCCGCCGCCGTCCTCCAGGCCGAAGCGGACCCGGAGCACGACGTAGCGGTCCGGGTCGGCCTTGAAGCGGCTGTGCCGGTAGGAGAAGCCGCACTCGGCGTTGGTGAGGGTGACCACCCGGTCGCTCCGGCGGTCGTAGGCGACCACCTCGGTGATCGACTGGGCGACCTCCTGGCCGTACGCACCCACGTTCTGGACCGGGGTGGCACCGGCCGAGCCGGGGATCCCGGCCAGGAACTCGATCCCGGCCAGGCCGTGCTCCAGCACGGTCCTGGTCACCGCGTCGGCCCACACCTCACCAGCCGCGAGTTCCAGGGTGGTGCCGTCCAGCACGAAGCCGGTGGTGGCGATCCGCAGCACCGTCCCGGCGAAGCCGGCGTCGCCGATCACCAGGTTGGAGCCGCCGCCGAGGACCAGCAGCGGCTCGCCGGCCGCGTCGGCCTCCCGGACGGTGGCGATCACGTCCTCGTCGGTCTGCGCGGTCACCAGCCGGCGGGCGGGACCGCCGAGCCGCAGGGTGGTCAGCGGGGCGAGGGGGGCGTCGAGTTCTACCAGCACGCCCCCAGCGTACGGGGAGGGGCCGGTCCGCCCCTCCCCGCCGGGCGCTCAGGCTCCGGGCGCTCAGGCCAGCCGGACGACGGCGCGGGACATGCCCAGCACCTTCAGGCCGCCGAAGGTCGCCAGCAGGTCGACCTGCACCTTCCGGTCGTCCAGCAGCTTGGCGACCTTGCCGGTCACCTCGATCACGGAGCCGACGCCGTCGTTGGGCACCGTCACCGGCCGGGTGAAGCGCACGCCGTACTCGACCACCGCGCCCGGGTCGCCGACCCAGTCGGTGACCACCCGGACCGCCTCGGCCATGGTGAACATGCCGTGCGCGATGACGTCGGGCAGGCCGACCTCCAGCGCGAACTTCTCGTTCCAGTGGATCGGGTTGAAGTCCCCGGAGGCGCCCGCGTACTGCACCAGCGTGGCGCGCGTCACGGGGAAGGACCGCGCCGGCAGCTCGGTGCCGACCGCGACCTCGTCGTAGCTGATCGCCATGGTGTTACTCCCCCGCCTCGTCGGCGGCCCGGGCCACCAGGGTCATGACCGACGTCACCACGTGCTCGCCGGTCGCGTCCGTCACCTCGCCGCGCACCGTGAGCACGTCGTTGCCCGCGAGCGACTTGATGTTGTCGATGGTCACCGCGACGGAGAGCCGGTCGCCGGCCCGCACCGGGCGAGTGTAGACGAACTTCTGGTCACCGTGCACCACGCGGCTGTAGTCCAGGCCCAGCTGCGGGTCCTCCACCACCTGGCCGGCGGCCCGGTAGGTGAGCACGAACGGGAAGGTCGGCGGGGCGATGACGTCCGGGTGGCCGAACGCCTTGGCCGCCTCCGGGTCGGTGTACGCCGGGTTGGCGTCGCCCACGGCGACGGCGAACTCGCGGATCTTCTCCCGGCCGACCTCGTACGGCTCGGTGGGCGGGTACGTCCGCCCGATGAAGGAGGGGTCGAGTGCCATGGCAGCTCCTCAAGAGCGCGGTGAATGACGAAAAGACTCCGGGCCGCACCCTGTGAGGGGTACGGCCCGGAGTCGTAGACCTGTGATCACACAGGCCCGCGGACACGCGACAGGGTCAGCGGGTCTCGCGGTGCGCGGTGTGCGAGTTGCAGCGGGGGCAGTGCTTCTTCATCTCAAGACGGTCCGGGTCGTTACGCCGGTTCTTCTTGGTGATGTAGTTCCGCTCCTTGCACTCCACGCAGGCCAGCGTGATCTTCGGGCGGACATCGGTGGCAGCCACGGGAGTGCCTTCCTTGGACATTGAATAAGAACACAACAAGAGTAGCCGACCGGGAGTGCGATCTCCCGACCGACTACGCGGGGTAGCGGTGACCGGACTTGAACCGGTGACACAGCGATTATGAGCCGCTTGCTCTACCAACTGAGCTACACCGCCACAGTGATCCGGAGCACAGCCGAAGCCGACTCCTTCTCACCAGAGCCCCCATGCGGAATCGAACCGCAGACCTTCTCCTTACCATGGAGACGCTCTACCGACTGAGCTATAGGGGCGAACGAGGAAGAGATTACACGTTCCGCGCCCAGAGGTGAAATCCGTATCCCGGCGCGAAGACCGCAGGTGGGCGAGGTGCACGGGCGAGCGATCGAAGGCAGGGCGTTCGATCGGCCCCGGTGGGGCGCGGCCCGACCCGATACGACTATTGCCCGCGTCCCCGCACCCCGTGCCCCCGCGCCATAGGCTCGTCGCTCATTGATCGGGACGGGCCGGGGATCCGCACCGGCCGGCGCGAGGGAGGAACCGGGCGATGGACAGCGCACCCTCCGACGGGCCCCACCCCGGGTCCGGGCCGGCCGCCAACCCGCTGGGGCACGGCCCCGTCCTGCTGCTCACCGACGCCCGGCTCGCCGACGGCCGGGTGGTGGACGTACGGATCAGCGGCGACCGGATCCAGGCCGTTGGAACCACCGGCAGCCTCGGCCCGCTGCCGGCCCTGCCCGGTGCCCCCACCACGACCACCGGGGCCCGGATCGACCTCAAGGGCTATCTGCTGCTGCCGGCCCCCGCCGAGGCACACGCCCACTACGACGTCGCCTTCTCGGCCGCGCTGCCCGCACCGCCGCCGGAGACCTCCGGCGACCTGACCCGCCGGGTCACCGAGGCCGCGCTCACCTCGCTGGGCTACGGCGCCACGGCGCAGCGCACCCACGTCCGGATCGGCGACGTGCACGGGCTGCGCCGGCTGGAGGCGGTGCTCACCGCCCGGCAGGCGCTGCGCGGCCTGGCGGAGCTGCAGGCGGTCGCGATGCCCCGGCTGCTCACCGGTCTGGCCGGCGCGGACGGCCGGGCCCAGCTGCGCGACGCGCTCAAGCTCGGCGCCACCGCGGCCGGCGGCTGTCCGGAGCTGGACCCTGACCCGGCCGGGTACGTCCAGGTGCTGCTGGAGGCCGCCCGGGAGGCGGACTGCCCGGTGGACCTGCACACCACCGGGGCCGACGCGGCGCAGCTCGCCCGGCTGGCGAGCGCGCTCGCCCCGCTGCGGCCCCGGGTGGTGCTCGGCCCGTGCGGCGCCCTGGCGCCGGGCGGGCCGGCGGTGCTGGCCAGCAGCGGCGTCCGGGTGGTCTGCCTGCCGCAGAACGGCGGCTGCAGCGGTCTGGAGGGCCGGGCCGCCGGGATGCGGCCGGGGCTGCCGCGGGAGCTGGCGCAGGCCCGGGTACCGCTCTCGGCCGGCAGCGGCTCGCTGCGGGACCCGGCCAACCCGGTGGGCCGGGCCGATCCGCTGGAGGCCGCCTACCTGCTGGCGGCGAGCGGGGCGCTGGACGTGGAGGAGGCGTACGACGCGGTGGCCAACCAGGCCCGGGCGGCGCTCGGGCTGCCGCCGGTCCGGGTGGACGCCGGGTTCCCGGCGGAGCTGCTGGCGGTGCGCGGGGACAGCCTGGCGGGGGCGCTCGCGGGCGGGCACAGCCGGCTGGTGGTGCACAGCGGGCGGATCGTCAGCCGGACGAGTGCCGTGCGGGAGTTCGCCGACACGGTGGCGCTGGCGCTGCCGCGGCAGTCGGGGAGCACGGGCGGGGGCTGAGCGGCGGGCCGGCGGCGGCCCGACCGGGGCGGCTGAGCAGGGCCGAGCGGGGCGGCCGAGCAGGGCTGAGCGGGTGACAGGGGCGCGCGTCGTTGATCGCGCGCCCCTCCCCCACCGGTCGGCCGCCGAGGCGGCGGAGCGGTCCCGGCATCCCCCACATGGAGCAGGGCCGCTCGCTCACCGACGACGCTACGCCCGCCGACCGCCCCGTCCGGCCCGTCCTGACGCCCTCCTGTCGCCCGGCGGCCCACCCTTGACGCTCCGTTGACGCGCGGCCGTCGGGGCGCCGCCGCCGTCCCGGCGTCAGGGCTCGTACCGGTAGCCGAGACCGGGCTCGGTGATCAGGTGGCGCGGCCGGGCCGGATCGCGTTCCAGCTTGCGGCGCAGCCCCGCCAGGTAGACCCGCAGGTAGTTGCCGCGCCCCTCCTGCGCCGGGCCCCAGACCTCGCGCAGGATCCGCCGGCCGGGCACCAGGCGGCCGGGGTCGGCGAGCAGCAGCGCCAGGATCCGCCACTCGGTGGGGGTGAGCCGGACCGGGCCGTCCGGGCCGGTCACGGTGGTGGCGGCGAGGTCGACGGTGTGGGCGCCGATCACCCGCGCGGCCGGGGCCGGGCCGCCCGGCGGACGGCGCAGGACGGCGCGCAGCCGGGCCAGCAGTTCCTCCATCAGGAACGGCTTGGTGAGGTAGTCGTCGGCGCCGGCGTCCAGGGCGCCCACCTTGTCGGCCGCGCCGGTGCGGCCGGAGAGCACGATGATCGGTACGGCGCTGCGGCTGCGCAGGCCCCGGATGACGTCCAGGCCGTCCAGGTCGGGCAGGCCCAGGTCGAGCAGGACGGCGTCGGGCGAGGTCCGGGCGGCGCGGTCCAGGGCCTCGCCGCCGCTGGCGGCCGTCCGGACGGCGTACCGGCGGGCGCTCAGGTTGATCCGCAGGGTACGCAGCAGCGCCGGTTCGTCGTCGACGACCAGGATCTCGCTCATGCGGGCGCTCCTCCCGGGTGGGCGGCGGGCAGGGTGAGCAGCATGGTGGTGCCGCCGCCGGGGGTGTCCTCGACCTCCAGGCCGCCGCCCATGGCCTCGGCGAGGCCGCGGGAGAGGGCGAGGCCGAGGCCGACGCCGGTGGTGTTGTCGGTGTCGCCGAGGCGCTGGAAGGGCAGGAAGACGCGGTCGCGGTCCTCGGCGGCGATGCCGGGGCCGCGGTCGATCACCCTGACCTCGACCCGGTCGCCGAGGTGGCTGGCGGCGACCAGGACCGGGGTGCCGGGGGCGGTGTGGCGCAGGGCGTTGGCGATGACGTTGGCCAGGACGCGCTCCAGCAGCGGCGGATCGACCAGGACGGCCGGGACGCCCTCCTCGATGTCGAACGTGAGGTCGAGCGGCCGTACCGGCGCGTACGGGTCGGGGAGGGTGTCCAGGGCCCGGGGCAGGATCTCGTCCAGGTGGGTCTCGGCGAGGTGGAGGGTGAGGGCCCCGGCCTGGAGGCGGCTCATGTCGAGCAGGTTGTCCACCAGCCGGGTGAGCTTGACCAGGGACTCGTCGGCGGTGGCCAGGAGTTCGGCCCGGTCCTCGGCGGAGAACTCGACGTCGGGGCTGCGCAGCGAGCCGACCGAGGCCAGGGCGGCGGCCAGCGGGGTGCGCAGGTCGTGGCTGACGGCGGCGAGCAGGGCGGTGCGCATCCGGTCGGCGGCCCTGATCGGTTCGACCTCGGCGGCCACCACGGCGAGCCGGTCGCGTTCCAGCGCGGCGGCCACGTGGGCGGCGAACGCGGTCAGGACGCGCTGGTCGGCGGCGGGCAGCCGGCGGCCGGTGAGCGCCAGCAGGGCGTCGGCGCCGACCGGGACCTCGGTGGTCTCGCCGGGCCCGGCGGGCCCGCCCCCGCCGTCGCAGCGGGCCAGCACCGCGCCGCCGGTGCGTTCCAGCAGGGCGACGGAGTCCATCCCGAAGGCCGTCCGGGACTTCTCCAGCAGGGCGGGCAGGGCGTCGGCGCCGCGCAGTACGCTGCCGGCCAGGGTGGAGAGGGTCTCGGCCTCGGCGGTGGCCCGGGCGGCCCGGGTGGTGAGCCGGCCCGCGTGGTCGACCACGGTGGAGACGGTGAGCGCGACGGCGGCGAACACCAGCAGGGCGACGAGGTTGTTGGTCTCGCCGATGGTCAGGGTGTGCAGGGGCGGGATGAAGAAGTAGTTCAGCAGCAGCGAGGCGACGAGGGAGGCCAGCAGGGCCGAGGTGGCGCCGCCGAGCAGGGCGACGACGACCACGCCCAGCTGGAAGATCAGCGCGTCGGTGGTCAGGTTGACGGTGCCGCGGGACTGCGAGAGGCCGGCCGTCAGCAGCCAGGGCAGCACGAGTCCGGCGGCGTAGCCGGCGACGGTGCGGCGCCTGGAGTGGCGGCGGCCGAGCGGGGGCAGCCGGCCGCGGCCGGTGAACGCGTGGGTGACCATGTGGACGTCGGTGTCCTCGGAGCCGTCCACGGTGGTCTCGCCGATGCCGGGGCCGGTGAGGAGCCGGGTGATCCGGCCGCGCCGGCTGGTGCCGAGGACGAGCTGGGTGGCGTCGTGGGCGCGGGCGAAGGCCAGCAGCGCGGTGGGGATGTCGTCGCCGACCACCACGTGGTAGCTGCCGCCCAGCGCCTCCACCAGCTGCCGCTGCTGGGCGAGCGCCCCCGAGGACGCCCCGGCCAGGCCGTCGCTGCGGGTGACGTGCACGGCGAGCAGGTCGCCGCCCGCCGTGCGGTCGGCGATCCGGGCGGCGCGGCGGATCAGCGTCTCGCCCTCGGGGCCGCCGGTGAGGGCGACCACCACCCGCTCGCGGGTCTCCCAGACGCGGTCGATGCGGTGGCTGGCCCGGTAGTCGCGCAGCCCCTCGTCGACCCGCCCGGCCACCCAGAGCAGGGCGAGCTCGCGCAGGGCGGTGAGGTTGCCGACCCGGAAGTAGTTCGAGAGCGCGGCGTCCACTTTCTCCGCCCGGTAGACGTTGCCGTGGGCCATCCGGCGGCGCAGCGCCTGGGGGGCCATGTCGACGAGTTCGATCTGGTCGGCCCGGCGGACCACCTCGTCCGGGACGGTCTCGCGCTGGGGGATGCCGGTGATCTTCTGGACGACGTCGTTCAGCGATTCCAGGTGCTGGACGTTGACGGTGGTGATGACGTCGATCCCGGCGGCCAGCAGCTCCTCGACGTCCTGCCAGCGCTTGGCGTGCCGGCCGCCGGGGACGTTGGTGTGCGCGAGCTCGTCCACCAGCACCAGGGAGGGGCGGCGGGCGAGCAGCGCGTCGAGGTCCATCTCCTCGAACTCGGCGTCCCGGTAGAGCCGTCGGGCCCGGGGTGCGACGTCCAGGCCGTCGAGCATGGCCTCGGTGTGGCGGCGGCCGTGGCACTCGATGTAGCCGACCACCACCTCCGCGCCGCGGTCCTGTCTGCGCCTGGCCTCGTCCAGCATCCGGTAGGTCTTGCCGACACCGGGGGCGGAACCGAGGTACACCCTCAGCCGGCCGCGGCGGAGGCCGGTGCCGGGGGCGAGGTCGCGGGCCATGGGCGCTGCTCTTTCGTCTTCGTACGGGGGTCGGGAATTACGTCTTTCGTCTTCGTACGGGGTCGGGGCGTGGTGCTTTCGTCGTCGTACGGGGGTCGGGGCGTACGGCGGCCGACCCGGGCGCGGGGTGGAGCCCCGGCCCGGGTCGGCCTGTCTCACGGCGCTGCCTGCCTGGCCGTCACTTCTGGTGTGCCAGAGCCGTGTTGAGAAGGACGATGTTGACTCCCGGCTGGCCGAGGAAGCCCAGCGAGCGGCCCTCGGTGTACCTGTCGATCAGCTTCTCCACCGTCTCCACCGGCAGGTTCCGGGCCCCGGCGACCCGGGCGGCCTGCTCCTCGGCGTAGGCGACCGAGATGTGCGGGTCGAGGCCCGAGCCGGAGGCGGTGACCGCGTCCACCGGCACCTTCGCCGGGTCGACGCCGTCGAACGCGGCGACCGCGGCGCGGCGGTCCTCGATCGCCTTGGCGAGGTCCTCGCTGTTCGGGCCCAGGTTGGAGGCGCCGGAGCTCTTCGGGTCGTACCCGCCGGCGGAGGGCCGGGGCTGGAACCACTTCGGGTCCGGCCGGGCCGCCTCGTTCTCGTCGCCGGGGTTCCGCTTGGGCAGGTCGTAGGTCTGGCCCAGCAGACTGGAGCCGACCTCCTTGCCGTCGGCGGTCTTCACGATCGAGCCGTCGGCCTTGTCGGCGAAGGCGACCTGGCCGATGCCGGTGACCAGCAGCGGGTAGGCGAGGCCGAGGATCACCGTCATCACCAGCAGCATCCGCAGTGCGGTGAGGTGCGTGCGCACGGTGGTGGGCAGGGGCTTGGACATCTGGGTTCTCCTCTCTCAGCTCAGGCCGGGGACGAACTGGACGACGAGGTCGATCAGTTTGATCCCGACGAAGGGGACGACCAGACCGCCGAAGCCGTAGACCCCCAGGTTGCGGCGCAGCAGGGAACTCGCGTCCGAAGGGCGGTACTTGACCCCGCGCAGGGCGAGCGGGATCAGGCCGACGATGACCAGGGCGTTGAAGACGATCGCCGAGGTGATCGCGGACTGCGGGCTGTGCAGGCCCATGATGTTGAGCCTGTCCAGGCCCGGGTAGACCGCCGCGAACATCGCCGGGATGATCGCGAAGTACTTCGCGACGTCGTTGGCGATCGAGAAGGTGGTGAGCGCGCCGCGGGTGATCAGGAGTTGCTTGCCGATCTCGACGATCTCGATCAGCTTGGTGGGGTTGGAGTCCAGGTCGACCATGTTGCCGGCCTCCTTGGCCGCCATGGTCCCGGTGTTCATCGCGACGCCGACATCGGCCTGGGCGAGGGCGGGGGCGTCGTTGGTGCCGTCGCCGGTCATCGCGACCAGCTTGCCGCCCGCCTGCTCCTTCTTGATCAGGGCCATCTTGTCCTCGGGGGTGGCCTCGGCGAGGAAGTCGTCCACGCCCGCCTCCTCCGCGATCGCCCTGGCGGTCAGCGGGTTGTCGCCAGTGATCATGATGGTCTTGATGCCCATCCGGCGCAGCTCGTCGAACCGCTCCCGCATGCCCTCCTTGACGACGTCCTTGAGGTGGATGACGCCCAGCACCCGGGCCGGGGCCGAGGCCGTGCGCGTCGCCACCACCAGCGGTGTGCCGCCGGCCGCCGAGATGCCGTCGACCAGGGCGGAGACCTCGTCGGTGACCGTGCCGCCGTGGCCGGTGACCCAGTGGGTGACCGCGGCGGCCGCGCCCTTGCGGATCTGGTGGACCCCGTCGGCCTCGTCCAGGTCGACGCCGGACATCCGGGTCTGCGCGGTGAACGGCACCCAGGTGGCGTGCGTCAACTCGCCCTGGGCACGGGCCCGCAGGCCGTAGCCGGTCTTGGCGAGGACGACGATCGAGCGGCCCTCCGGGGTCTCGTCCGCGAGGGACGACAACTGGGCGGCGTCCGCGAGCCGCTCGGTGGAGACGCCCGTGGCGGACAGGAACTCGGCGGCCTGGCGGTTGCCGAGGGTGATGGTGCCGGTCTTGTCGAGCAGCAGGGTGTTGACGTCGCCGGCGGCCTCGACGGCCCGGCCGGACATCGCCAGCACGTTGCGCTGGACCAGCCGGTCCATGCCCGCGATGCCGATCGCCGAGAGCAGCGCGCCGATGGTGGTCGGGATGAGCGCCACGATCAGCGCCACCAGCACGATCATCGACTGCGGCGCACCCGCGTAGGTGGCCATCGGCTGGAGCGTGACGACCGCGATCAGGAAGACGATCGTCAGCGAGGCCAGGAGGATGTTGAGCGCGATCTCGTTCGGCGTCTTCTGCCGGGCCGCGCCCTCGACCAGGGCGATCATCCGGTCGATGAACGACTTGCCGGGCTCGGAGGCGATCTTCACCACGATCCGGTCGGAGAGCACCTTGGTGCCGCCGGTGACCGCGCTGCGGTCACCCCCCGACTCGCGGATCACCGGCGCGGACTCGCCCGTGATCGCCGACTCGTCCACCGAGGCGACCCCCTCGACGACGTCGCCGTCACCGGGGATGATCTGCCCGGCCTCGACCACCACGTGGTCGCCCAGGCACAGCGCCGTCCCCGGCACCTCCTCCTCGGCCCGGCTCGCCGGCCAGTCGGTGAGGCGGCGGGCCATGGTGTCCGTCTTGGTCTTGCGCAGGGTGTCCGCCTGCGCCTTCCCGCGGCCCTCGGCCACCGCCTCGGCCAGGTTGGCGAAGACGGTGGTCAGCCAGAGCCAGACGGTGATCGACCAGGCGAAGACGGACGGGTCGGCGATCGCGGCGATCGTGGTCACGACCGAGCCGACCTCGACCACGAACATCACCGGATTCCTGACCATCACCCGGGGATCGAGCTTCTTCACCGCGTCGGGCAGCGACGAGACGATCAGCTTCGGGTCCAGCAGTCCGCCGGAGACCCTGTGCGGCGCCGCCGCGGGCGCCTGCGGCTGCGCGGCCGGCTTGTCGGTAAGGGTGGAGGACATCAGGAGAGACCTTCCGCGATCGGCCCGAGAGCCAGGGCCGGGAAGTAGGTGAGACCGACGACGATCAGGACGACGCCCGACAGCAGGCCCACGAACAGCGGCTTGTGGGTGGGCAGGGTGCCCGGGGTGGCGGGGACGGGCTGCTGGCTCGCGAGCGAGCCGGCCAGCGCCAGGACGAAGACCATCGGCAGGAACCGGCCGAACACCATCGCCAGTCCGATCGCGGTGTCGTACCAGTCGGTGTTCACCGTGATCCCGGCGAACGCCGAACCGTTGTTGTTCGCGCCCGAGGTGAACGCGTACAGCACCTCGGAGAAGCCGTGCGCACCGGAGTTGAGCATCCCGGCCCGCTCACCGTGCAGCGCCATCGCCACCCCGGTGCCGACCAGCACCAGCGTCGGCGTGGTCAGGATGTAGAGCGAGGCGAACTTCATCTCCCGCCCGCCCAGCTTCTTGCCCAGGTACTCCGGGGTGCGGCCGACCATCAGCCCGGCCACGAAGACCGCGACGATCGCCAGCACCAGCATCCCGTACAGGCCCGAACCGGTGCCGCCGGGCGCGATCTCGCCCAGCATCATGTTGAACATCGTCAGCCCGCCGCCGAACGGCGAGTACGAGTCGTGGAAGGAGTTCACCGCGCCGGTCGAGGTGAGCGTCGTCGAGGCCGCGAACAGGCTGGACGCCGCGATGCCGAACCGCTGCTCCTTGCCCTCCATCGCGCCGCCGGCCGCCTGCATCGCGGTACCGGAGTGCCGGGCCTCGGAGAGGGTGATCAGCGCGACCGAGGCGACCCAGAACAGGCCCATCACCGCGACGATCGCGTAGCCCTGCCGGTGGTCGCCCACCATCTTCCCGAAGGCGCGCGGCAGCGCGAAGGGGATCAGCAGGATCAGGAAGACCTGCAGCAGGTTGGTGAACCCGGTGGGGTTCTCGAACGGGTGCGCCGAGTTGGCGTTGTAGAAGCCGCCGCCGTTGGTGCCCAGCAGCTTGATGACCTCCTGCGAGGCCACCGCCCCGCCCGGGACCGCCTGCGGGTCGCCCGCCAGGGTGGTCACCTCGTGGAACCCGTGGAAGTTCTGCACCACCCCGTTCGCCACCAGGACCAGCGCGAAGACGATCGAGACCGGCAGCAGCAGCCGCAGCGTGATCCGGGTCAGGTCGACCCAGAAGTTGCCCACCCGGTCCGTCCGGTTGCGGGTGAAGCCCCGGATCAGCGTGGCCACCACGGCGATGCCGACGGCGGCGGAGACGAAGTTCTGCACCGCCAGGCCCGCCATCTGCGCCAGGTGCCCCATCGCGGACTCGCCGCTGTAGGACTGCCAGTTGGTGTTGGCGGTGAAGGAGATCGCGGTGTTCCACGCCTGGTGCCCCGACATCTGCGGGACCCCGAGGCTCAGCAGCAGGTGTCCCTGGAGCCGGATCAGGCCGTAGAGGAAGAGCACCGAGACGGCCGAGAAGGCCAGCACCGAGCGCAGGTAGACCGGCCAGCGCTGGTCGGCGTCGCCGTCCACCCCGATGACCTTGTACAGGCCGCGTTCGGCTCTGAGGTGCTTGGACGTGGTCAGGATCCGGGCGACGTAGTCGCCCAGGGGCCGGTAGCACAGGGCCAGCGCGCCCACCAGGGCGACGACCTGCGACCAGCCCGCGAGAACGGAACCCATGTCAGAACTTCTCCGGGTAGATCAGCGCGACGACGAGGTAGCCGACGAGGGCGACGGCCACGAGGAGACCTGCGACGTTCTCGGCGCTCACAGCTTCTCCACCCCCCGCGCGATCAGGGCGATGACGGCGAACACGGCGACCGTGACACCGACGTGGATGAGATCGGACATGGGCTCCACCACAGTGGTTCGGAGGTGGCCGCGGCCCGGCCCCTGCGGGCGGTCGACGCGGCACCGGCGGTGGGCCGGCCTCGCCAGCCAACCGCGCCCACGGACCGTCACCGCCGTTCTTGACGCCCTCCATACGGCGCCCGTTCGATTGTTGACGGGCTCCATACGGTGACTCCCCGCGCTGCCCTTCACGCCTCGCCCGTCGCGCTGCCGGGCGTCCCTCGGGACGGCCGCGCGGATACGCCGGGAGCCCCGGACCGCGTGGTCCGGGGCTCCCGGCGTGGGATCGGGGCTCCGGCCGGGACCGGGGCTCTCGGCGTGGTCCGGGGCTCCGGCGTGGTCCGGGGCTCTCGGCGTGGTCCGGGGCTCCGGCGTGGTCCGGGGCTCTCGGCGGCGACGCCTCAGGCGTTCTCGGGCGCCGGCAGCCGCTCGTACTCCGACCGCGTCGCCGGCTCGCCGCGGCGGACCGCGCCGGGGGCCCGGCGGGACGGGTGGTGCGCCTTGCTGGAGGAGGTCAGCTGCCACGGCACGCTGATCACCATCACGCCCGGGGTGAAGAGCAGCCTGCTCTTCAGCCAGAGCGCCGACTGGTTGTGCAGCAGGTGCTCCCACCAGCGCCCGACCACGTACTCGGGGATGAAGACGGCCACCGCGTCCCGGGGCCTGGTCCGGCGGTACTCGCGCACGTACGCCACCACCGGCTTGGTGATCTCCCGGTACGGCGAGTCCAGCACCTTCAGCGGCACCCGGACGTCCAGCTCGCCCCACTGCCGCTCCAGTTCGCCGGTGGCCTCCCGCTCCACCGCCACGGTCAGCGCCTCCAGCGAGTCCGGCCGGAACGCCTCGGCGTAGCCGAGCGCCCGCAGGGTGGGCTTGTGCAGCTTGGAGACCAGTACGATCCCGTGCACCTGGGAGGGGCGCACCGAGTCGGCCTCCGGGTCGTCCACAGCCAGTTCCTCGGCGACGCGGTCGTAGTGCCGGCGGATGCCCCGCATCATCACCCAGAGCACCACCGCCGCGACCACGGCCAGCCAGGCGCCCTGGGTGAACTTGGTGAGCAGCACGATGACCAGCACCAGCGCGGTGGTGACCGCGCCGAAGGCGTTGATCACCCGGGCGCGCTGGGCCGGGCCGCGCACGCCCGGCTCGGTCTCGGTGCGCAGCACCCGGTTCCAGTGCTTCACCATGCCGATCTGGGAGAGCGTGAAGGAGGTGAAGACACCCAGGATGTAGAGGTGGATCAGGCTGGTGACGTCCGCCTCGTACAGCCAGAGCAGCCCGCCGGCCACCACCGCGAGGGCGATGATGCCGTTGGAGAAGGCGAGGCGGTCGCCGCGGGTGTGCATCTGCCGGGGCAGGTAGCGGTGTTCGGCCAGGATCGAGGCCAGCAGCGGGAAGCCGTTGAAGGCGGTGTTGGCCGCCAGGATCAGCACCAGCGCGGTGACGGCCTGGATGAAGTAGAAGAGGAAGCTCCGGTCGCCACCGAAGATCGCGGCCGCCAGCTGGGCGATCACGGTCTGCTGCGGCGCGGTGTGGCAGTCCCCCGCGAAGCCGGTCAACGTGCAGGCGTCGTCGGCGATGTGGACCTTGGACATCAGCGCCAGCGCGGTGATGCCGACGAACATGACCACGGCCGTGGTGCCCATCACGGCCATCGTGGCGGCGGCGTTCCTCGACTTGGGCGCCCGGAAGGCCGGTACGCCGTTGGAGATCGCCTCCACGCCCGTCAGCGCCGTGCAGCCCGAGGCGAACGCCCGCAGGCCCAGCATCAGCAGACCGAGGCCGGCCAGGGTGTCCTTGCCGTCCACCGGCAGGATCCCGTACGAGGCGCTGGCCGCCACCGGGGTCTCCCCGAAGAGCGCCTTGACCAGTCCGGTGACCACCATCAGCAGCATGCCGCCGATGAACAGGTACGTCGGCGCGGCGAAGGCCTTGCCGGACTCCCGGACCCCGCGCAGGTTCATCGCCGCGAGCAGCACGACGAAGGCGACCGCCAGTTCGACCCGGTGGTCGGCCAGCGAGGGCAGCGCCGAGATGATGTTGTCGACGCCCGAGGCCACCGACACCGCGACCGTCATCACGTAGTCGACCAGCAGCGAAGCCGCCACCACCAGGCCCGAGTTGGCGCCGAGGTTGCGGGACACCACCTCGTACGAGCCGCCGCCGCTCGGGTAGGCGTGGACGACCTGGCGGTAGGACATCACCACGACCGCCATCAGCGCGACCACACCGGCCGCGACCCACGGGGTCAGGTACAGGAAGGCGGTGCCACCGACGGTGAGCACCAACAGGATCTCCTGGGTCGCGTAGGCGACCGAGGAGAGCGGGTCGGAAGCGAAGATCGGCAGCGCCAGCCGCTTGGGGAGCAGCGTCTCGCCCAGCTCCTCGCTGCGCATGGCTCGGCCGATCACTAGGCGCTTGAGCGCCTGGGGCAGGTTGAACACATGGGCGAGCGTAAGGGCGGAAAACGGACCGTCCATGGGCCCGAGCGGAGTACCGCGAGCGCCGGACACGCCCTTTGGGCGGGGTGTTCCCGCAGGTGGAAGCCGCTATGGGGGGCGTGCTCCGAGCGGCTCGGAGGCGTTTCGGGGGCGTCAAGGGGGGCCGTTAAGACATCGTCAAGATATGACGATCGGATAGGACATTTACGACATAAGCTCTTAATTTCCCCATTCGCGAGCTGCTCCTGAGGCACCGCTCCCCGGCCGCTACATCCGCATCCGCAGCCGGCAGACCACCGCGTCGGTGTGCCGGCGCAGGGCCCGGTCGATGACGGCGCCGCGCCGGTTCTGCAGTGCCCGCTGCCAGGGGCGGACGGGCTCGACCTCGGGGATCAGCACGGTGAGCCGGTCGTAGGCGTGCTCGGCGGCGAGCCGGTTGACGAGGGCGGCGATCGGCGGACCGAGCCGGCGGTGGTCGTCCGGGACCTCCACCAGTGGCACGCCCGGCTGCCAGAGCTCCCAGTCCCGGCGCAGCGCCTCGGCCTCGGCGGGCTCGTGGACCACGGTGACGGCCATGACCGCGTCGCCGAGCGAGAGCGCGGCGGAGAGGGCGTCGCGGGTGAGGCGGGTGATCGCGGTGACCGGGACGACGACCAGGCTGCGCTGCGGGGTGAGCGGGCCGGGGACGCGGCCGAGCTCCAGGCGCTCGCCGATCCGGGCGTAGCCGCGGTGGACCGCCTCGAAGAGCAGCACCAGCAGCGGCAGGGCCAGGCAGATGCCCCAGGCGCCCTCGGCGAACCTGGTGCCGGTGACGACGACGGCGGCCACCCCGGTGAGCAGGGCGCCGAAGCCGTTCAGGGCGGCCTTGGCCCGCCAGCGCGCCGGCCTCTCCAGCCACCAGTGCCGGACCATGCCGACCTGGCAGACGGTGAAGCCGACGAACACCCCGATCGCGAACAGCGGCACCAGGCTGTTCACGTCACCGCCCGAGCCGACCAGCAGCACCGCCGAGACCCCGGCGAGGAAGAGGACGCCGTGGCGGTGGACCTGGCGGTCGGCGCGCAGGGCGAAGACGTGCGGCAGGTGGTTGTCGCGGGCGAGCAGGTGGAGCAGGACGGGCAGTCCGCCGAAGGAGGTGTTGGCGGCCAGCCCGAGCAGCACCACGGTGGCGGACTGGACGAGGTAGAAGCCGGCGCCGTGGCCGAGCGAGGCGTCGGCGAGCTGGGCGAGGACGGTGACGCCCTCGACCGGCTGGAGGTGGAAGCGGCCGATCAGCACGGCCAGTCCGATCAGCATCACGCCCAGCAGCGCGCCGAGCGCGACCTCCGTGTGCTGCGCGCGCTTCACGCCGGGCGTGCGGAAGGACGGGACGGCGTTCGCCACCGCCTCCACGCCGGTCAGCGCCGAACAGCCGGCCGCGAAGGCCTTGAGGAGCAGCAGCGCGCCCACCGCGGTGGCGTTGCCGGCCAGCACGGACGCGTGCCCGGCGGCGGCCTCGGTGCTCGCCGGCGCGTCCCGGAACAGCCCGACCACGACGATCGCCAGGATCGACAGCACGAACACCGCGGTCGGCGCCAGGAACCAGCGGGCGGACTCGGCGATCCCGCGCAGGTTCACCGCCGTCACCAGGGCGAGCACCCCGAGACAGAGCCAGACCCGGTCGCCGTACAGGCCCGGCACCGCCGAGGTCAGCGCCGCCACCCCGGCCGTCACCGACACCGCCACGTTCAAGACGTAGTCGATGACCAGGGAGGCCGCCGCCGTCAGCGCGGTCCGGCGCCCCAGGTGCGCCTTGGCCACCGCGTACGAGCCGCCGCCGTCCGGGAAGGCCGCGATCACCTGCCGGTAGGAGGCCACCAGCACGGCCAGCAGCACCGCGATCGCCGCCGTCACCGGGAGCGTGAAGCCCAGCCCGTACGCGCCGGCCACCGTGAGCACCAGCACGATCGACTCCGGGCCGTACGCCACCGAGGCCATCGCGTCCAGGGACAGCGCCGCCAGCCCGCCCAGCGCGGTCAGCCGGTGACGGTCCTCCGGGGGCGCGCCGGTGGCCGGGGGCTCGGCTGAGGGGTAGGGCTCGGGCTCGGCGATGACGACCGGGGTGGTGACGCTGGACATCGAACGGAACCTCCGCAGTCGGGTACTGCTCCGATCCTGCGGGCCCGGGAGCTCCGTCCCCGGTCTCCCTACGCGTTCCTGACGCACCACCGGGCGCCCTTGACGCCTCGTTGATGCCTCGTCGGGGGTTTCTGCGCGGGGTGGGCGGGCCGATGTCCCGGCGGGCGCCGGTTGGGAAGACGATCAGCTCGGACGGAGGACTCCCGGCGCACCTGGGCACGTCCGGAACTTCTCGGCGGGGAGGCTGAACGGCCCGGCCCCACCCCTCGGAGAACACTCTGCTGCCCCCAGGAAGCAATTGCAAGTAATGCGCAATAATGCCGACCCCTCCGGCGGGCTACGCTCCGCGCATGGATCACCACTCCCCGCAGGCGAGCCCGCTCCTCCTCATCGACCTCGACCACACCCTGGTCGAACGCGACGGCGGCACCGACGCCTGGGCCACCGCGTTCTGCACCGCCCACGGCCTCCCCCTGGACAGCGCACCCACCGTCGTCACGCTGGTGCGCGCCGACCGCTCCCCGGCCGGCTTCGCCGGGATCGCCGCCCGCTACGGCCTCCGGCAGTCCGGCGAGGCCCTCTGGGAGGAACACGTCGCCCACGAGGCCGCCCGCACCCACCCGATCCCGGGCGTCCCCGCCGCCCTCACCGCCCTGCGCGAAGCCGGCTGGACCATCGGAGTCGTCACCAACGGCTACACCGACGTCCAGCGCGCCAAACTCACCCGGACCGGCCTGCTCCCCGCCGTCGACGCCGTCTGCGTCTCCCAGGAGGCCGGCGCCCGCAAGCCCGACCCCGAGATCTTCCGCCTGGCCGCCGCCCGCCTCGGCCGCACCCTCACCCCGGACACCTGGATGGTCGGCAACAACCCCGCCACCGACCTGCTGGGCGCCCACGCCTGCGGCCTCCGCTCCATCTGGATCACCCCCACCCCACCTCCGCCGCTCCCCCCGGCCCACCCCGCCCCCACCCACACCGCCCCCGACACCCCCACGGCGGCCGCCCTCCTCCTGGCCGCCCCCTGAGCCGCACCGGGCGCCCGCCGATGTCGGCCCCCTCGGGCAGGCTTCACCCATGCGCGCACCACGAGTCCAGTGCCCCGCCTGCGGCCGACCGGTCGCCCTGATGCCCACCCGCCGGGCCGGCTACGGCGTCATCCACGACCACAAGAGGGACCGCCGCTCCCTCCTCCTCTGCGAGGCGAGCATGCGACCCCTCCCGCTCTCCCGGGCCACCGCCTGGCAGGACGCCCTCCCCGGCGTCACCCCCGACCCTCCGGCCCCCACGCTCTTCTGACCCCCCGGCACCGCCGAACCGGGACGCCCACGCCCGAGACCCGCCCCCGGGTACGACAAAACCGGCCCTGAACAACGTTTCCGCTGTTCAGGGCCGGTCTGGTAATCCAGTGGCTGGTGCAGGGTTCGAACCTGCGTAGCTTACGCGGCAGATTTACAGTCTGCTCCCTTTGGCCGCTCGGGCAACCAGCCAGGATTTGGTGTCTCGCGGGGCTTGCCCCGTTCGACTCCGTAAACGATACCTGATGCCGGGGGGTGGTTCGCCACCTGGTTGGTCACGTGATGATCAACGGATGTGGCGTGGCTGTCGGGGGCGGGGGCGGGGTGGTGCTGGATAGGCTGGGGCTGCGGGCGTCCGGTGGGGCGGGCCGTGTCAGTGAAGCCAGAGCATCAAGGAGACCAACACCCATGGCCGACTCCAGTTTCGACATCGTCTCGAAGGTCGAGTGGCAGGAGGTCGACAACGCGATCAACCAGACCTCGCGTGAGATCGCCACCCGCTTCGACTTCAAGAACGTCGGCGCCGAGATCAGCCGCTCCGGCGAAACGATCGAGATGAAGGCCAGCGGCGAGGAGCGGGTGAAGGCCATTCTGGACGTGCTGCAGAGCAAGTTCATCAAGCGTGGCCTGTCGCTGAAGGCGCTGGACGCCAAGGAGCCCCAGCTGTCCGGCAAGGAGTACAAGATCTTCGCGGACGTGAAGGAGGGCATCTCCCAGGACGATGCCAAGAAGGTCGCGAAGATCATCCGTGACGAGGGCCCGAAGGGCGTCAAGGCCCAGGTCCAGGGCGACGAGCTCCGCGTGACCTCGAAGAGCCGCGACGACCTGCAGACCGTCCAGGCTCTGCTCAAGGGCAAGGACCTCGACTTCGCGCTCCAGTACGTGAACTACCGCTAGTCCCGTCGGGACGCGCAGTGGCGACGGCCCCCGGACACCGTGTGGTGTCCGGGGGCCGTCGTGTCGGGCGGTGGGTCAGGGGCCGGTGAGGCGGGTGACCGTGCCGGTGGTGGTCGCGACGGTGTCGGGAGCCAGAGCCGTGACGGCCTGCTGGACGGCGGCCGGGTCCGGCTTGGCGGCCGTGGCGGCGTCGACCAGGGCCTTGGCCTTGGTCCCGAGCGAGGCGAGCCGGTCCTCCAGGGCCAGCGGCGGGAGCGCGGGGGTGGTGGTGCGCGGGGGCTCCGCCGCCGGCTGCTGGTCCAGCGGGGCCGGAGCGGGCACGGGGGCCGCCACCGGGGCCGCGGGCAGCTGGGCGAGCAGGCCCTTCGTCGCCGTGTCGAGCGTGGCGAGCAGCTGCTGGAGGACGCCGAGGTCGGGGCTGCCGGTCGGCGGGGTGGCGGCCGAGAGCAGGCCGCTGACCAGCTTGAGGACGTCGCCGAGGCCGCCCAGCGCCCCGAGCGCGGCGGCCGGGTCGGGCACGGCGGCCGGCACCGCGGCGAGGTCGGGTGCGGCGGGGAGCGCCGGAGCCGGGGCGGAGACCGGCGGGGCCGCGACCGGCGGCACGCCGACCGGCAGCGGGACGTCCGCGAGGAACGCGGGGGGCGAGCTGGCGGGGGTGAAGGCCGCGGCTTCGTTGCCGGCGGCGGTGGCGGACGCCGTGGCGACCGGGGTCAGCGCGATGGCTGCGGTCAGCGCGGCGGCCATCCAAGTGGCACGCATGGGTGATGCTTCCTCTCGATGCGAATCAGGCGAAATGCCTGATTCACACGTTGGGGCAAGCCAGTTGACCCAGCCACCGCGGGTACGCCGAACGGTTCACGCCCCGTCGGGAGCGGCCCAGCCGTCGGTGCGGCGGTGGGCGGTCAGGCCGACCGCCTCGAACTCGTCGTGGTGGTGGGCGTCCACGACGCGGGCGCCGATGCGCCGCAGGGCGCGGGAGATCGGGGTGCCCTCGGGCGGGCTGGGTTCGAACTCGCCGCTGACGAGCGGGCCCAGGTCGAGCCGGCCGTCGGCCCAGACGGCGGCGCGCTGGGTGCCGCTGCCACCGAAGTAGTCGGCCTCCACGCAGGCGATCGGACCGGCCTTGGACCACGCGGCGAGCCGGCGTTCGAGGCCGTCCGGGAACCAGTCGAAACCGGACTCACCGCCGAACCCGGGCTCACCGCGGCCGAACTGGAGCGCGGACAGGAAGGCGGGGGTGGCCGGTATCAGGGCCAACCCCTGGGCCAGCGGACTGAGACGGGCGGCCGGGACCTCCGCGGCGGCCACCGCGAGCAGCTCCGCCGAACCGATCAGCGCCTGAAGTTCGTACGACATTCAGTCATCCTGAACCAAGGCACTGACACTCCGCCCGGCATTTACCATTCCGTACCCGGACGGGTAGGGCCCGGACGGCACGGCTCCGGGTTCGGGCGCCCGCGGCAGGCCCCGGGCTGGGCTTCGGGCAGGCCCCGGACGCGGCGGCACCGCGCCCCGGAGGGGCCCGTCCGATGCGCCCGTATCGGACGGCCCGGGCGCATCGGACCGCCGGAGGCCGCGGTGCGGCGTGCGGACGGCCCGCGCGGACGGACCAGGCGGTCCTGACCGCCGGAGGCACCGGGACGGCCGACCGGATGACCGACCGGGACGGCCGACCGGATGGCCGACCGGGGCGGCGAACCGGGCACCGGGGCCCCGCGGGCCAAACCTCCGCCGCGCATCCCTGACAGCCACTCACCCGAGCGGGCGCACGCCGCATGCGACACCCCCGGCAACCGGGTGAACTGGCCGGGTACGGCCCGCCCCCGGGGCTCTCCCGGGGCGAACCCCACCGCCGGAGCGGACCCCCGGTGGACGTACCCCGGGCCGCACCCGAGGAGGACGCATGAGTTCGATGGAGGCACCCTCGCCCGGCCGGGGCAGCCCCGGCCCGAGCGCCGCCCGCAGGAGCGGCGGCGCGGTCGCCACCCGGATGGCCGGCGCACCACGGATGTCCTGGCTGACGCTGGCGCTGATGACGACCAGCTCCGTGGCCAGCCTCCGGGCCGCGCCGACCATGGCGGTCTACGGCCTGGCCTGCGTCTTCCTCTACCTCGTCCCCGCGATCGTCTTCCTGCTGCCGACCGCGCTGGTCTCCGCCGAGCTGGCCTCCGGCTGGGAGGGCGGCGTCTACCGGTGGGTGTCGGAGGGCCTGTCGAAGCCGCTGGGCTTCCTCGCCGTCTGGTGCCAGTTCGCGATGACGATCTTCTACTACCCGTCGCTGCTCGCGTACGTGGCCTCGACGATCGCGTACGTGGTCAACCCGGCGCTGGCCAGCAACGGGCCCTACACCGCCGTCGTGATCATGGTGCTGTACTGGACCGGCGTCTGGGTCTCCTCGCGCGGGACGAAGGCCGTGGCCGGCCTCTCCTCCTGGGGCCTGGTGATCGGCACCCTGATCCCCGGCACGCTGCTCGTGGTGCTCGGCCTCGTCTTCCTCGGCCAGGGCAACACCTCGGCCGCCCCGATGAACGCCGCGCACCTCTTCCCGCAGTGGACCGGCCTGGCCAGCCTGGTGCTGATCGTCAACAACTTCCTCAGCTACTCCGGCATGGAGATGAACGCGGTGCACGTCTCCTCGCTCCGCGATCCGGCCCGGGAGTTCCCGCGGTCGATGTTCACCGCCTCCGGGATGGTCCTGCTGATCTTCATCCTGCCCGCGCTGGCGATCAGCTGGGTGGTGCCGTCCAGCCAGCTCAGCCTGACGGCCGGCGTGATGCAGGCCTTCGACTCCTTCTTCCAGTACTTCCACATCGGCTGGCTCACCCCGGTGATCGCGGTGGCGCTGATCGCCGCCTCCCTCGGCGGCATGCTCACCTGGCTCGCCGGACCGTCCAAGGGCCTGCTGATGATCTCCCGCCAGGAGGGCTACCTGCCGCCGTTCCTGCAGCGGCTGAACAAGGAGGGGATCCAGCAGAACCTGCTGGTCACCCAGGGTGTGGTCACCACGGTCATCGCCCTCGCCTACGCCCTGATCCCGAACGTCTCCAGTGCCTACTGGATCTTCTCGGTGATCACCACGCAGGTCTACCTGATCGTCTACCTGCTGATGTTCGCCGCCGCGATCCGGCTGCGCCGCACCCAGCCGGACCACCCCCGCGGCTACCGCGCCCCGGCGCTGGTCCCGGTCTGCGTGACCGGCCTGATCGCCTCGGCGGCAGCGATGGCGATCGGGTTCGTCCCGTCCTCGCAGTTCGGCAGCGGCAGTGTCTGGTCGTACGTCGCGATCGTCGGCGGTGGCCTGGTGCTGCTCGGCCTGGTGATCCCCTACCTGTTCCTGAGACTGCGCAAGCCCTCCTGGCGCAACCCCGACGCCCAGGCCGAACTGGCCGAGCAGGAGGCCGAGGAACGGCGCGGCACCACCGGAGGTGCGGCATGACCGGCACCATGATGGCCTCCCGCCACCGCTGGATCTACCTGGGCGCGATCGTCCTGCTGGTCGGCATGCTGATCACCGGTCTGCTGACGTACTCCCAGCTGCACAGCACCAACGAGGCCAACGACAAGGCCAAGCAGCTCTCGTCCGCGCTGACGGCGGCCGGCTACCCGGTGCCGAGCCAGAGCCAGATCGTGCACACCCTGGGCGAGGACGGCGGCGCGGTCTGCGAGACCCCGGCCGACGCGCTGAACCAGGCGCAGTGGAAGTACGGGATGTCCAACGGCGCGGGCGGTCCCGGGCAGCGGCCGGTGCTCTCCGACCGCGAGGTGGTGTTCGCGGAGTCGATCGTGCTCTCGGTGTACTGCCCGGACAAGCTCGCCGACATCCGGCAGAAGATCGACGACCTCAAGCTCCGTGACACCGTGCGCAATTGACGATCAGCCCACCGAACCGACCGATCGCCCAGGAGCCGTACCCATGACCGACGAACTCGCCCGCCGGATCGCCGCCCTGATGCCCCGGGCCAAGGACGACCTGGCCGAGCTGGTCGCCATCCCCTCCGTCGCCGACCCCCGCCAGTACCCGCCGGAGAAGTGCCGCGAGGCCGCCGAGTGGGTCGCCGCCGCCTTCACCCGGGCCGGCCTGCGCGACGTCCATCTGGAGGAGACGCCGGACGGCAGCCACGCCGTGATCGGCCACCGCCCGCCGCCGCCCGGCGCCCCGACCGTCCTGCTCTACTGCCACTACGACGTCCAGCCGCCGCTCGACGACGCCGCCTGGACCTCCCCGCCGTTCGAGCTCACCGAGCGCGACGGCCGCTGGTACGGACGCGGCACCGCCGACTGCAAGGGCAACATCGTCATGCACCTCACCGCCCTGCGGGCGCTCGGCGACGACCTCCCGGTCGGCATCAAGTTCGTCGCCGAGGGCTCCGAGGAGCAGGGCACCGGCGGGCTGGAGGCGTACGTGCCGCCGCACGCGGGCGAGTTGCACGCCGACGCCCTGCTGGTCTGCGACACCGGGAACGCGGCGGTCGGCGTGCCGACCGCCACCACCTCGCTGCGCGGGGTCACCAACGTGGTGGTCGGCGTCTCGACCCTCGCCGGCGACGTGCACTCCGGCATGTTCGGCGGGCCCGCCCCGGACGCCCTGGCCGCGCTGATCCGCGCCCTCGACTCGCTGCGCGACGCCGAAGGCGGCACCCGGATCGACGGCCTGGACTCCACCGGCACCTGGCGCGGCGTCGGCTACGACGAGCAGCAGTTCCGCACCGACGCCGGGGTCCGGGAGGGCGTCCGGCTGACCGGTTCCGGCACCGTCGCCGACCGGCTCTGGGCCAGGCCCGCCGTCACCGTGCTCGGCATCGACTGCCCCCCGGTGGTCGGCTCGGCGGCCGCCGTCCCGGCCACCGCCCGCGCCCGGGTCAGCCTGCGGGTGCCGCCCGGCACCGACGCGCGGGCCGCCCAGGACGCGCTGACCGCGCACCTGAAGGCCGCCGTGCCGTGGGGCGCGCAGGTCACGGTCGAGCCGGAGAGCGTCGGTTCGCCGTTCCAGGCCTCCACCGGCGGGCCGGCGTACCAGGCGCTCGACCGGGCCATGCGGGAGGTCTACGGCAAGCCGATCTCCTTCCTCGGCCAGGGCGGCTCGATCCCGCTCTGCAACGTGTTCGCCCGCACCTACCCGGACGCGGAGATCATCCTGATGGGCGTCGAGGAGCCGCGCTGCCTGATCCACGCGCCCAACGAGAGCGTCGATCCCGGCGAGATCGAACACATGGCCCACGTCGAGGCGTTGTTCCTCCGGCACTACGCCGAGTCCACCCGGACGTGAGGGAGTTCGGTACGCGCGACAGCCCGCGCCCGGCGGCCGGCCCGACCCGGACGGCCACCGGTCCGGGACCGGTTCCAGAACGGGAAGGACGGCGGGGAAGACAGAGGGGAAGACAGAGGGGAAGACAGCGGGAAAGACAGCGGGGAAGACCCAACGGGACAGAAGCGGAATTCCGGTACGGGGCAGACGCAGCACGTCCGGTACGGGACAGACGCAGAGAGGAACCCTCATGCCACGACCGTTCACCACCGAGGACTACACCGCCCGGATGGCCCGGGCCACCGCCGACGCGGCCGCCGCCGGACTCAGCGGCCTGGTCGTCGCCCCCGGCCCCGACCTGGTCTACCTCTGCGGCTACCAGCCGACCGCGATCACCGAACGGCTGACCGCGCTGCTCCTCACCGACGGCCGCGAACCCGCCCTGATCGTCCCCAAGTTGGAGCGGCCCGACGCCGAACGGGCCACCGGCGCCCCCGGCCTGCTGCTGCTCGACTGGACGGACGGCGAGAGCCCCTACGACACCGCCGTCCCGCTGCTCGACCCCGCCGGTCGCTACGGCGTCTCGGACAACGCCTGGGCGATGCACCTGCTCGGCCTCCAGGCCGCCCTGCCGGGCGCCGGCTGGACCTCGCTCACCGAGGCGCTGCCGATGCTCCGGGCGGTCAAGGACACCGACGAGCTGGAGCGGCTGGCCGCGGCCGGCGGCGCCGCGGACGCCGCCTACCGCGGCATCCTGGAGGTGCGGTTCGCCGGCCGGCGGGAGACCGACGTGGCCGCCGACCTCAGCGCCCTGCTCATCCAGTACGGGCACAGCCAGGTCGACTTCACCGTGGTCGGCTCCGGCCCCAACGGCGCCAACCCGCACCACGAGGCGGGTGACCGGGTCATCGAGGCCGGGGACACCGTCGTCCTGGACTTCGGCGGCCTCAAGGACGGCTACGGCTCCGACACCACCCGGACGGTGCACGTCGGCACGGACGTCCCGGCCGAGGTGCGGACGGTGCACGACGTCGTCCGGCAGGCGCAGCAGACCGCGTTCGAGGCGGTCCGGCCCGGCGTGACCTGCCAGGAGATCGACCGGATCGCCCGCCGGGTGATCACCGAGGCCGGGTACGGCGAGTACTTCATCCACCGCACCGGGCACGGCATCGGCATCACCACGCACGAGCCGCCCTACCTGGTCGAGGGCGAGGAGCAGCCGCTCGTCCCGGGGATGTGCTTCTCGATCGAGCCCGGTGTCTACCTGCCCGGCCGCTTCGGGGTGCGGATCGAGGACATCGTGACGGTGACCGACCAGGGCGGCCGGCGGTTCAACAACACGCCCCACGAGCTGGGCACCGTCTCCTGACCACCGTCTCCTGACCACTGCCGACCGGCCCCGCGACCTGCGGCGGAGTCCGCCCGCACCGCGCCGCACGGGGCCGATCGGGCGGGCCGGGCCGTTCCGCTGTCCGGCGTCTTTCTGAGTCTTTGCTGGACGACAGGCCGTTCGCGTGAAGAGTTCTCAAAGAATGCCTTGCTAGCTTCGGCTGGCATGACCAAACTGCTCCGCCCGGCGCCGCCCCCACCCGCGAGCGCCGGGCGGCTGCGTCCGGTGACCCGGCCGCTGCCCGGTGCGCGCGCCAGCGCACTGACGCGGCTGCGGCTCCTGGCGTGGCCGCTCTACCTCGTCGCCCTGCTCTGGTACGTGCGCACGTACGGCCTGCCGTACTCCAACGACGTGGTCTTCTGCTGGCTGATCGGCGCGCTGCTGGCCGCCGCGGTGCACAGCGGCCACGGGACGCGCGGCTTCCTGCTGGTGCTGCGCGACTGGGTGCCGGTGATGGCCGTCGTCTGGGCGTACTCGCTGCTGCGCGGGTACGGCGCGCACACCCCGTGGGCCCCGCACTGGCGGCCGCAGCTGCGGGCGGACGAGCTGCTCGGCTTCGGTGAGACCTGGACGGTCCGGCTGCAGCACGGGCTCTACACCGCCGGTTCGCCGCACTGGTACGACTACGCGGCGGTCCTCGTCTACATGTCGCACTTCTTCATGATCTTCGTGGTGCTGGCCGTGCTCTGGCGGCGCCGCCACGACCGGTTCCGGCACCTGCTCACCTGCTACCTCGCGCTGACCTTCGCCGGTTTCGCGACGTACCTCCTGTTCCCGGCCGACCCGCCGTGGCTCACCGCGCAGGAGGGCCACATGCCGGCGCTCACCCGGGTGGTGTCGGACGTGCTGACGCAGAGCGGGCTGCCCCGGGCCGGGTCGGTCTTCGAGAACGGCAGCCGGTTCGCCAACGACGTCGCCGCGATGCCCTCGCTGCACTCCGCGTACCCGGCGATGCTGCTGTTCTTCTTCTGGCCGACGGCCGCGCGGTGGGTCCGCGTGCTGCTGGTCGCGTACCCGCTCGCGATGGCGTTCACCCTGATCTACGGGGCTGAGCACTTCATCGTCGACGTCCTCGCCGGCTGGGCGTACGCGGCGGCTGTGGTCTACGGCGTGCGGTGGCTGCGCGCACGGCGCCGGGCCCGGCTGCTGGCGGTGGCCGTACCGGGGTAGCCGCGCCGCCCGGCCGGGTGCGGACCGCACCACCCCCGTGCCCGGCCGGCGGCCGCCACCGGCAGACTGGGCGGGTGACCGAGACGCCCAGGAAGCCCACGCAGGACCAGCTGCTCGCCGCTCGCGACAGCACCATCGCGGACATCGCCGGCCCCGGGCTCCGGGTGCTGTTCTGCGGGATCAACCCCGGCCTCTGGTCGGGCGCCACCGGTCACCACTTCGCCCGGCCGGGCAACCGGTTCTGGCCCGCGCTGCACCGCTCCGGCTTCACCCCGCGCCAGTTCCGCCCGGACGAGCAGCGCGAGCTGCTCGACCTCGGCCTCGGCATCACCAACGTCGCCCCGCGCGCCACCGCCAAGGCGGACGAGCTCACCGCCGACGAACTGCGCGAGGGCGGGGCCGCGCTCGCCGCCCGCGTCCTGGCGCTGCGCCCGCGGGCGCTGGCCGTGCTCGGCATCGGCGCGTACCGGACGGCCTTCGGCCGGCGGACGGCGGCGGTCGGTCGGCAGCCGGAGGGCCTCGGGGAGACCGAGGTCTGGGTGCTGCCCAACCCGAGCGGGCTCAACGCGCACTACACGCTGGACGCGCTGGCGCGGGAGTTCCGGCGGCTGCGCGAGGCCGTGGAGTGACCGGGGCCGGGACCGCCGGAGGGCCGACGACCGGCCCGCGGGGGCGGTTCAGCGCGCGCCGAACCGCTCGTCGGTGGGTACCACCTCGCGCCCCAGCGGCATCAGCGAGATCGGGATCATCTTGAGGTTGGCCCAGCCGAACGGGATCCCGATGATCGACACGAACAGCGGGATGCTCGTCGCGATGTGCGCCAGCGCCAGCCACCAGCCCGCGAACACCAGCCAGATCACATTGCCCACGCAGGACGCCGCCCCGGCCTCCGGCCTCTCCACCGTCGTCCGGCCGAACGGCCAGATCACGAAACCGGCGATCCGGAACGAGGCGATGCCGAACGGGATCGTGACGATGAGGACGCAGCAGATGATGCCGGCGATGACGTAGCCGAGCGCCATCCAGATCCCGCAGAAGATCAGCCAGATGGCGTTCAGGACGAACTCGATCACCTTCATGGTGGGCACCCTCTCACGACGGACGGCCGACCCCTATGACGTGCCATGCCCGCTGTCCGCCGTGTCTACGCCGCCGCCCGCCGACCCGCCCGCCGGACCGACCGGAGAACCGACGACCGAACCGACCGCCGAACCGGCCCGCCACGGGCGGTCCGCCGGTGCCGGGCCCCTACAGCGCCGGGCCCCTACAGCGGGGTGACGGCTTTCAGCACCAGCAGCAGCGCCACCGCCGCGTTGACCGCGCAGAGCGCCGACGCGGCCGTTCCGATCGCCGCCACCATGGCCGCGAGGCCCGCCCGGGTGTGGGCCGGCGGCCAGTTCCGCGAGGACGGCACCGGGCCGAGCAGCGCGGCCACCCGGCGCGGCACCGGGCCGGGCACGGCCCCCGGCGCGGCGAAGGCGGCGAAGCCGGGAGCGGGCGCCCGGTGCGAGACCAGCGCCGCCCGGGCCACCGCCCGGGCCGTGATCCGCCGGTCGCCGACCGCCTGGGCCGACTCCTCGTCCGCCCACCGCTCCGCGCTGTACGCCACCGCCTGCTGCAGGGGCCGCAGGAACGGGTTGACGCAGCCCGCGAGTTGGGTGATCAGCAGATAGCGGTGGTGCCGGTGCTCCAGGTGCGCCCGCTCGTGCGCGAGCAGCGCCTCGCGCTCGTCGGCCGCCAGCCCGGCCAGCATCCCGGTGGAGACCACCACCCGCCCCGGCGAGCCGGGCAGCGCGTAGGCGTAGGGCCGGTCGTCCGGCAGCACCGCGAGGTCGTCCGGGAGCCCGCCGGGCGTGCCGCCGAGTCCGTACCCGGTCGTGCCGCCGAGGTCGCGGCCGAGCGCCCGGCGGGCCCGGGCCCGGATCCTCAGGTGTCGCACCACCGTGCGCAGACAGGCCCCGGCCACCACGGCCAGCACGCAGATCGCCGCCGTGCCGACCGTCTCGTGGTACGGCAGCGCCGCCCGCACCTCCGGGTCGGACCAGCTGTCCGGCAGCGGGTTGCCCGGGATCTGGGCGGTGCCCACCACCCCGGTCAGGCCGAGGCAGACGGCGCTGCACAGCGCCATCACCGCACTGATCACGGTCAGCAGCCGGGACGCCCCGCGCGGATGCAGGTGCTGTTCGGTGAGCCGGGCGATCGGGACGGCGGTCAGCGGCAGGATGAGCGGGAGGAAGACGAAGACGCCCACGGGTCAGCTCTCGTGGTCGGCCACTGCCGGGTCGGCACCGGCGCTGTCCAGCAGCGTCCGCAGCAGCTCCTCGTCGTGCGGCAGCAGGGCGGTGACGAAGCTGGCCAGGACGGCGTCCCGGTCCGGCTCGCCGTCCAGCATCCGGCGCATCCGCAGTGCGGCCAGCCCGGCCGCGTCGGAGGACGCCTGCCAGAGGTAGGAGCGGCCCGATCGGGTCCGCGAGACGGCCTTCTTGGCGTGCAGCCGGGACAGGATGGTCATCACGGTGGTGTACGCCAGGCCGCCGTCCAGCCGCTCCTGGACCCAGACCGCGGTGGCCGGGCCGGGCGCCCGCTGGAGCACCGCCAGCACCTGGGCCTCCAGCTCGCCCTGGCCTCGCCGGCGGGCCCGTGGATCCCCGGCCGCCGGGGCGTGCCTCTCCTCTGCCATGACGGCCGCTCCCTCCGGATGCCGCGCCCCGCAGCCGGCGGGACGCGCTCTCATCCTAACGAGCGACCGCCGGCCCCCGGCCGCCCACCGGCCCGCTCAGACCAGCGGCTCACGGGCGTTCTGCCGCCGGTCCAGCTCGGCGATCCCGGGGTGGTGCAGGTCGAAGGCCGGGGACTCCGAGCGGATCCGGGGCAGGGTGACGAAGTTGTGCCGCGGCGGCGGGCAGGAGGTGGCCCACTCCAGCGACCGCCCGTACCCCCAAGGGTCGTCCTCGGTGACCCTGCGGCCGTACCGCGCGGTGTGCCAGACGTTGTAGAGGAACGGCAGGGTGGAGATGCCGAGCAGGAAGGAGCCGATGCTGGAGACGGTGTTCAGCGTGGTGAAGCCGTCCGAGGCCAGGTAGTCGGCGTAGCGGCGCGGCATGCCCTCGGCGCCCAGCCAGTGCTGCACCAGGAAGGTGGCGTGGAACCCGACGAAGAGCGTCCAGAAGTGGATCCGCCCGAGCCGCTCGTCCAGCATCCGTCCGGTGAACTTGGGCCACCAGAAGTGGAAGCCGGCGAACATCGCGAAGACCACGGTGCCGAAGACCACGTAGTGGAAGTGGGCGACGACGAAGTACGAGTCCGAGACGTGGAAGTCGATCGGCGGCGCCGCGAGCAGGACCCCGGTCAGCCCGCCGAACAGGAAGGTGACCAGGAAGCCGACCGTCCAGAGCATCGGGGCCTCGAAGCTCAGCGAGCCCTTCCACATGGTGCCGATCCAGTTGAAGAACTTCACCCCCGTCGGCACCGCGATCAGCATCGTCATGATCGAGAAGAACGGCAGCAGCACCTGGCCGGTGACGAACATGTGGTGCGCCCAGACCGTGATCGACAGGCCGGTGATGGCGATGGTGGCGGCGATCAGCCCGGAGTAGCCGAAGACCGGCTTGCGGCTGAAGACCGGGATGATCTCGGTGACGATGCCGAAGAACGGCAGCGCGATGATGTACACCTCCGGGTGCCCGAAGAACCAGAACAGGTGCTGCCAGAGCAGCGCCCCGCCGTTCGCCGCGTCGAAGACGTGCGAGCCGAACTTGCGGTCCGACTCCAGGCAGAGCAGCGCGGCCGCCAGCACCGGGAAGGCGAAGAGCACCAGGACGGCGGTGAGCAGGATGTTCCAGACGAAGATCGGCATCCGGAACATCGTCATCCCGGGGGCCCGGAGGCAGACGATCGTGGTGATGAAGTTGACCGAGCCGAGGATGGTCCCGAAGCCGGAGAAGGCCAGGCCCATGATCCACAGGTCCGCGCCGAGGCCCGGGCTGTGCTCGGCGCTGTTCAGCGGCGCGTAGGCGAACCAGCCGAAGTCGGCCGCGCCGTCCGGGGTGACGAAGCCGTAGAGGGCGATCAGCGAGCCGAACAGGTAGAGCCAGTAGGCGAGCGCGTTCAGCCGGGGGAAGGCCACGTCGGGCGCGCCGATCTGCAACGGCATGATCCAGTTGGCGAAGCCGGCGAACAGCGGGGTCGCGAACATCAGCAGCATGATCGTGCCGTGCATGGTGAAGAGCTGGTTGAACTCCTCGTTGGAGAGCAGTTGCAGCCCCGGCCGGGCCAGCTCGATCCGCATCAGCATCGCCATCAGCCCGCCGACCAGGAAGAACAGGAACGCGGTGGTGATGTAGAGGGTGCCGATCCGCTTGTGGTCGGTGGTGGTGAGCCAGCCCACCAGGGCCCGGCCGCGCCGTCGGCGCGCGGCCGCCCGCCGACGGTCCAGTCGCGGCGTGCGCGACGGGCGCGGAGCCCGCTCCACGGCGTCCTTCGGCAGGAGAGTCACGCGGCGCACCTTCCGTACTCGGGGCCGGGCCCCGGTCGAGCCCGCCGGCCCGGGCCCGGACAGCAGTCGGACAACGACTACCAGCCGCCGCCCGGCCCCGCCGGGGGGCGCGCGGGGCCGGTCACCCGAACAGGCGCGGTCCGGTTGCCCGGCGCCCGGCCGCGGCGGACGGTCGAGGTCCGTACCCCTTTCCGTGCGCCTGTTCGCCGTCGGTCCGGCTCCGGCCGGGAACCGCCGACGACGCCGGCCTGCGGCCCAGGAGGAGTCATGAGCACCTCGTCGCCCACCCCCGACCAGCCCCCGCCCTGGCGCTCCGGCACCGGGGCGCCGCCCCCGCCGCCATCGGCCGACCGGTTCCGTGACTGGGCCCCCGGCCTGGTGATGTTCGCGGGTGTGCTGATGCTCATCAACGGCTTCATGGAGGCGGTGCGGGGCATCATGGCGGTCGCCGACGACGACATCTTCGTCTCGACCCCGCGCTACGTCTTCCGCTTCGACCTCACCGGGTGGGGATGGGTGCACATCGTCATCGGCGCCCTGGTCGCGGTGGTCGGTGCCTTCGTCCTCAAGGGCGCCGCCTGGGCCCGCTGGGCCGGTGTGTTCCTCACCGCGCTGAGCGCCCTGGACAACTTCCTGGCCCTGCCGTACTACCCGCTCTGGTCGATCGTGGTGATCGCCCTGGACGTCTTCATCATCTGGGCGCTCTGCGTCTACCGGCCGGAGGACGACGTGTACTGACCGGCCGCACCGACCCGCCCCGCGCCCGTACCGCACCGCCGGTACGGGCGCGGGCCGTCTCAGCTGCGGGCGCGCTGGGTGACCGCGATGCAGACCAGCACCACCACCGCGGTGACCGGCGCCGCCACCGGCAGCTCCTCGCCCAGCAGCAGCACCGCCCAGACCAGCGTCAGCAGCGGCTGGGCGAGCTGGAGCTGACTGGCCCTCGGCACCCCGATCGCCGCCATCCCCCGGTACCAGAGCACGAACCCGCCGAGCTGCGACACCGCCGCCGTGTACGCCAGCCCGGCCAGCGCCTTCACCCCCGGGTGCGCCGGCTCGCCCGGCAGCGCCAGCGCCGTGGTCACCACGGTGACCGGCAGCGCCGCGACCACCGCCCAGGCGATCACCTGCCACCCCGGCAGCTCCCGCGAGATCCGCCCGCCCTCCGCGTACCCGGCCGCGCAGACCACCAGCGCGGCGAACAGGTAGAGGTCGGCGGTGGTCGGCCGCCCGTGGCTCTGCAGCAGGGTGAAGGCCAGCACCGCCGCCGCACCGGCCAGCGCCGCGCACCAGAAGGCCCGGGACGGGCGCCGGCCGGTGCGCAGCGCCGAGAACGCGGCGGTGGCGAGCGGCAGCACACCGATGACCACAGCCGAGTGGGCGGTCGAGGAGGCCCGCAGCGCCAGCGTGGTGAGCAGCGGGAAGCCCAGCACGCAGCCGGCCGAGACCACCAGCAGCCCGGGCCAGTGCCGGCGCGCGGGGAGCGGGACGCGGGCGGCCGCCAGGCAGAGCGCGGCGAGCAGCCCGGCCACGGCGCCGCGCAGGCCGGTCGCCGTCCACGGACCGAACCCGGACAGGGCCCAGGCGGTCGCGGGGAAGCTGAAGGAGAAGGAGAGGACGCCGAGGGCCGCCAGGGCCGTACCGGAGCTGCCCGAGCTGGCGGAGCTGGCGGAGCCGATCGGTGCCTGCGGTGCTATCGCGATCGGGCGGGTAGCGCTATCTTGTGCCGTCATGAACGAGCGTAGCAGCGTGACCGATCTGGCCGACAGCCTGCGCCGGGAGGTCGAGCGCTACCCGGAGGGACGCAAGCTGCCGTCGAGCCGGGCCCTGATGGAGCGCCACCAGGTCAGCCCGGTGACGGTCTCCCGGGCGATCGCCGTGCTGGCGGCCGAGGGCCTGGTGGTCTCCCGGCCGGGCGCCGGGGTCTTCCGGGCCGCCGCCTTCGCGGGCGGCGGCACCACCGGCGGCGGTTCGCCGCTCGCCGCGCCGACCGCCCGGCCCGGCGACCTCTCCTGGCAGGAGCTCGCGCTGAGCGCCGACGCGGGCCCGCGCGACCGGGGCGCGGGCGCGCTGTTCGCCACCCTGAACGTCCCGCCGCCCGACGTGGTCGACCTGAACGGCGGCTACCCGCACGCCTCGCTCCAGCCGGAGCGGCTGCTGGCCGCCGCCCTGGCCCGGGCCGGCCGGCGGCCCGGCGCCTGGGAGCGCCCGCCGGTCGACGGGCTGACCGAACTGCGCGCCTGGTTCGCCCGGGACATCGGCGGCAACGGCGGGCCGCTGGGCGCGGGCGACGTCCTGGTCACGGCGGGCGGGCAGAGCGCGCTGACCGTCGCGATCCGCGCGCTGGCCGCCCCGGGCGCACCCGTGCTGGTGGAGTCGCCGACCTACCCCGGGACGCTCGCGGTCGCCCGCGCGGCGGGCGTGCGGCCGGTCCCCGTCCCGGTGGACGAGGACGGCGTGCGCACCGACCTGCTGGCGGCGGCCTTCGACGCCACCCGGGCCCGGGTCTTCGTCTGCCAGCCGCTGTTCCAGAACCCGACCGGCGCGGTGCTCTCCCCCGAGCGGCGCGCCGAGGTGCTGCGGATCGCCCGGACGGCCGGCGCGTTCGTCGTCGAGGACGACTTCGCCCGCCGGCTGGTCCACGCCGACTCCCCCGCGCTGCCGCGCCCGCTCGCCGCCGACGACCCGGACGGCGTGGTGGTCCACCTGCGCTCGCTGACCAAGGCCACCTCGCCCAATCTGCGGGTCGGCGCGCTGACCGCCCGCGGCCCGGCCCTGCGGCGGCTGCGGGCGACCCAGGTGGTGGACAGCTTCTTCGTGCCCCGGCCGCTCCAGGAGGCGGCACTGGAACTGGTCGCCGACCCGGGCTGGGCGCGCCACCTGCGCACCCTCGGCGCCGAGCTGCGCGACCGCCGGATGCTCACGGTGGCGGCGCTGCGCCGCGAACTCCCCGGGCTGCTCGGCCCGCACCGGCCCGGGGGCTACCACCTCTGGCTGCGGCTGCCGGAGGGCACCGACGAGGCCGCGCTGGCCACCGCCGCGCTGCACGCCGGGGTGCTGGTCGCCCCCGGAAGCCCCTACTACGCCGCCGAGCCCCCGGCGCCCCACCTGCGGCTGAGCTATGCCGCCGTCGACAGCCCGGCCCGGATCGCCGAGGGCGTCCACCGGCTGCGCCGGGCCTACGAGGGTCTCACCGGCTGAACGCGGTCGGCCGCCGAGCGAGCGGGCGGGCGGGGGCGCGGGGCAGGCGGGCCCCCGTCAGCCCCGGTAGCCCGCCATCCGCTCCAGTCGGGCGATCCGCTCCGCCATCGGCGGGTGCGTCGAGAAGAGCTTCGTCCCGGCCTCGCCCGGGCGGAACGGGCTGGCGATCATCATGTGGCTGGCCGTCTGGAGCTGCGGCTCCGGTGGCAGCGGCAGCTGCCGGGTGCCGACGTCCAGCTTGCGCAGGGCGCTCGCCAGGGCGAGCGGGTCGCCGGTGATCCGAGCACCGTCGGCGTCGGCCTGGTACTCCCGGGAGCGGCTGACGGCCAGCTGGATCAGCGAGGCGGCGAGCGGCCCCAGGATCATGATCGCGAGCATCCCGAAGAGCCCGGGGCCGTCGTCGTCGTCGCTGCGGCCGAACGGCACCAGCCAGGCGAAGTTCACCAGGAACATCACCACCGAGGCGAGCGCCCCGGCGACCGAGGAGATCAGGATGTCCCGGTTGTAGACGTGGCTCAGCTCGTGGCCGAGCACCCCGCGCAGCTCCCGCTCGTCCAGCAGCTGGAGGATGCCGTCGGTGCAGCAGACCGCCGCGTTGCGCGGGTTGCGGCCGGTGGCGAAGGCGTTCGGGGCCGGGGTCGGGGAGATGTACAGCCGCGGCATCGGCTGGCGGGCCGAGGTGGAGAGCTCACGGACGATCCGGTACAGCCGCGGCGCCTCGATCTCGCTCACCGGGCGGGCCCGCATGGCGCGCAGGGCGAGCTTGTCGCTGTTCCAGTACGCGTAGGCGTTGGTCCCGAGCGCGACCAGCAGGGCGATCACGAAGCCGGTGCGGCCGAAGAAGCTGCCGATCACCAGGATCAGCGCCGAGAGGCCGCCGAGCAGTGCGGCGGTCCTCAGTCCGTTGTGCCGGCGGTGCACGGCAGGCCCTCCAATGGTGCGGTGGGGAAGCCCTCGCTGCCTCGTCCCTCTGCCCGCTCAACGGGCGAGCCCGGCGGCCTTGTTCCCTTGTGACCACCGCTACACCCGGACCGCCCAGCCGCCCGCCCCGGCCGGCGGCCTCAGAACAGCGTGCCGCCGACCACCTGGAGGACCAGCTGCGGGGCCACCGAGAGCACCACGGCCACCGAGGCGGTGAGCCCCAGGGTGGCCGTCAGCGAGGCCGGCGGCCGGCGCTCGGCGACGGCGGTGACCGCGTCCTGCAACGGCGCCGGGGCGAAGAGCCGCGCCGTCCAGAGCAGGTAGTAGTACAGCGCGATGACCACATTGACGGCCATCACCACGGCCAGCCAGCCCAGCCCGGCGTCGACGGCGGCGCGGAACACCACCACCTTGCCGAACAGCCCGATCACCCCGGGCGGGAGCCCGGCCAGGCAGAGCAGGAAGAACGCCAGCGCCAGGGCCGTCCAGCGGCGCCGGGCGAACAGGCCGCGGAACTCGTCCACGCTCGTCCCGGCCCGGCGGCCGACGGCGGCGACCACCGCGAAGGCGCCCAGGTTCACCACGCCGTAGATCAGCGCGTACGCGGCGGTGGCGCCCAGGCTGTCCGCCCCGGTCCGTGCGTAGCCGGCGGCGGCGAGCGGCACCAGCAGGTACCCGGCCTGGCCCACCGAGGACCAGGCGAGCAACCGCACCGCGCTGTACCGGGTGTCGAACCGCTGGCGCAGCGCGCCCACGTTGCCGACCGTCATGGTGACGGCGGCCAGCACCGCGAGCACCAGGCCCCAGGTGTGCGCGTACGGCCGGAAGGCGATCGTGGTGACCAGCGCCAGGCCGGAGAGGCCGGCCGCCTTTCCGACCACCGAGAGGTAGCCGGCCACCGGCAGCGGGGCGCCGACGTAGGTGTCGGGCACCCAGAAGTGGAACGGGACGGCGGCGACCTTGAAGGCGAAGCCGACCAGGGTGAGCACCGCGCCGGCCTCGGCCAGCGGCTTGAGCTGGGCGGGGGCGTGGGCCAGGCCCTCGGCGACGGCGCCCAGGTGCAGGCTGCCGCTCGCGGCGTAGACGAAGCCGATGCCGAGCAGCATCACCGCGGTCGCGGTGACGGAGGAGAGGAAGAACTTCAGCGCGGCCTCCGCGCCCCGGCCGTCCCGGCGCAGCGCGACCAGGGCGAAGGCCGGCAGCGAGGCCACCTCCAGGGCGACCACCAGGGTGGCGAGGTCCCGGGAGGCGGGCAGCAGGGCGGCGCCGGTGGCGCTGGAGAGCAGCAGGAACCAGTACTCGCCGCCGGGCAGCCCCGCGGCGGAGCCGTCGTCCGATGCCGGGCCGTCCACGGTGTGCATCGAGAGCAGCGCGGCGATCAGCGCGCCGCCGAGCGCGAGCAGCTGGAAGACCAGCGCGAAGTGGTCCGCGACGTAGGAGCAGCCGGTGTCCCGCACGCAGAAGGTGCTCCGGGGCGAGCCGCCGGTGAGCGGGAGCAGGGCGAGCAGCGCGAGGGCGAGGCCGCCCACGGCCAGGGCGCCGAGCAGCTTGCGGTGGCGCGCGGGCAGGAAGAGGTCGGTGACCAGCACCGCGAGGGCGGCCAGCGCGGCGATCAGCGGGGGCGCGATCGCCAGCCAGTCCACGGACTGGATCAGGCTGCCCGGGTCAGCTACGGCGAGGGAGGTCACAGTGGGCTGCCCCGTGGAGTGAGGTCCGAGTGCGGCGAGCTGGGGTCCGAGCATGTCAGCCACCCCCGAGGAGGTGCTTGACGGCCGGGTCGGAGAGACCGAGCAGGAGCGCGGGCCAGAGGCCGGCGAGCAGGGTGAGGGCGGCCAGCGGGGTCCAGCTGACGGCCTCGTACGGGCGCAGGTCGGCGAGCTCGGCCACCGGGGCCAGCTGCTTCGGGTCGCCCATGCAGACGCGCTTGACCACCATCAGCAGGTACCCGGCGGTGAGGAGGGTGCCCAGGCCGGCCAGCACCATGTAGGTGACGAACGCGGGGCGCGAGAGGCCCTCGGCCGGGTCGAACGCGCCGAACATCGCGAGCAGCTCGCCCCAGAAGCCGGCCAGCCCCGGCAGGCCGAGGCTGGCGACGGCGGCGAAGGCCAGCAGGGCGCCGATCCGCGGGGCCCGTCCGTAGAGGGCGGCCCCGGTGGAGCCGGCCAGGGTGTCGAGGTCCGCCGTGCCGTAGCGGTCCTTCAGGGCCCCGACCACGAAGAACAGCAGGCCGGTGATCAGCCCGTGGGCGATGTTGGCGAAAAGCGCGCCGTTGACGCCCACCGGGGTGAGGGAGGCGATGCCCAGCAGCACGAAGCCCATGTGGCCGACGGAGGAGTAGGCGATCAGGCGCTTGAGGTCGCCCTTGGCCCCGGGCCGGACCAGCGCGAGGCAGGCCAGCGAGCCGTAGACGATGCCGACGGCGGCGAACGCGCCCAGGTAGGGGGCGAGCGTCGCGGTACCGTCCGGGACGACCGGCAGGAGGACCCGGACCAGGCCGTACGTCCCCATCTTCAGCAGCACGCCGGCGAGCAGCACCGAGCCGACCGTGGGGGCCGCCGTGTGCGCGTCCGGGAGCCAGCTGTGCAGCGGCCAGGCGGGGGCCTTGACCACCAGCCCGACCATGATCGCCAGGGCGGCGACCACCTGGGTGGTGTGGCTCAGGCCGCTGCCGTGCGCGGCGGCCAGCGCCTGCATGTCGAAGGTGCCCGCCTTGCTGCCGACCAGCAGGAAGCCGAGCAGCATCACCGCCGAGCCGAGCAGCGTGTACAGGATGAACCGGTTGGCGGCCGGCACCTTCGCCCCGGTGCCCCAGCGGGCGATCAGGAAGTACATCGGGATCAGCACGATCTCGAAGGCCAGGAAGAAGAGCAGCAGATCCAGCACCGCGAAGGTGGCGAGCATGCCGACTTCGAGCAGGAGGAACAGCCCGGTGAAGGCCCGGGCCGAGGGGACGCCCTCCCCGGTCGGCAGCCGCTTCTCCGAGTACAGCGCGCAGAGGAAGGTGAGCAGCGCGGTCAGCACGATCAGCGGGAGCGAGACGCCGTCCACGCCGAGGTGGAGGCGCACGCCGATGGCCGGGATCCAGGACACGTCGGTGGTCGCCTGCATCCGGCCGGGCCCGTCGTGGTCGAAGCCCGCCGCGAGGACGATGCCGAGCACCAGGACGGCGCCGGTGACCACGGTGTTCAGCCGCAGCGCGCGCCGGTCGGCGGCGGCCGGGTCGGCGCCGAACGCCGGTACCAGGGTCAGCGCGGCCCCGGCCAGCGGCAGCACCAGGAGGGCGATGAGGACTGCGTTCATCGGGGGCTCCTACGGGCTGCGGTCGGCGGGGCTGGGCGGCGGGGCTGCCTGTTCTGGTCCATCCGGCTACACCGCCACCAGGACGGCCAGCAGGACGACGCCGGCGAGCAGCGCGCTGAGGTAGGTCTGCGCGTTCCCGGTCTGGGCGAGCCGGACGGCCCGGCCGAGCAGGCCGGCCGCCGTCCCGCTGCCGCGCACGTACGTCTCGACGACCTCGCGGTCGAGGAAGCGGACCAGCCGGGCGGCGGCGGTCACCGGCCGGACGAACAGCGCGCTGTAGAGCCGGTCGACGCCGAAGCCGTGCCGGGCCGGGCCGAACAGCGGACCGAGCAGGGTGCGGCCGGGGTCGGCGACGATCACCTCGGCGGCCGGGGCGCCGGCCTGCTCGGGCACCCGGCCCAGCGGTGCGGCGGGCGGCTGGCCGGCGCCGAGCCGCGCGGTGGCGGAGCGCCAGGCCCCGTACGCCAGCAGCGCGCCGACCACGGCGAGGCCGGTACCGGTCACGGCGGTGACGGCCGAGGGCCGCAGCGAGCCGCCGTCCAGCAGCGCGGGCAGCCAGTCCGAGCGCAGGCTCGTCACGCCGAAGGCCATGGTCGGGACGGCCAGCACCCAGAGCGGCCAGCGCATCGCGGGCGGCTCGGCGGTGGCCGGGTCGGCCTCGTCCACCTCGGGCGAGTAGGGCGCGTCGGCCTCGTGGTCCGCCGGCGAGGCGGGCGCGGCGGCGCCGGCGGCGGCCGGGCTGTGGAACGCCACCAGGAACAGCCGCGCCGCGTACGCCGCGGTCAGCAGGGCGGTGAGCGCGGCCGAGATCAGCACGATCCAGCCGGCCGACTGCGGTACCGCGGACACCGGGCCGAGGCCGTTGGTCAGCGCCTCGCCGTTGGCCGCGTGCTCGGCGGCGGTCAGCACCGCCTCCTTGCTGAAGAAGCCGGAGAACGGCGGCAGCCCGATCAGGGCGACGAGCGCGATGCCCATCGTCCAGTAGGCGTCCGGCACCCGCTTGCGCAGCCCCGGGATCCGGGACATCGCGGAGATCGAGTTGGTGTGCGCGGCGTGGATCACCACACCGGCCGCGAGGAACAGCAGTGCCTTGAACGCCCCGTGGCTGACCAGGTGGAAGACGGCGGCCTCGCGGTCGCCGGCGGCCAGGGCCCCGGCCATGTAGCCGAGCTGCCCGACCGTCGAGTACGCGAGTACCCGCTTCAGGTCGTCCTGGGCGAGCGCGCAGAGCGCCGAGCCGATCATCGTCACGGCGGCCATCACCGCGAGCACCACCAGCGCCGCGCCGGAGAGCAGGAAGACCGGCAGCAGCCGGGCGACCAGGTAGATGCCGGCCGCGACCATGGTGGCGGCGTGGATCAGCGCGGAGACCGGCGTCGGACCGGCCATCGCGTCCGGGAGCCAGGTGTGCAGCGGGAACTGCGCGCTCTTGCCGGCCACGCCGGCGAGCAGCAGCAGCGCGGTCAGCGTCGGGTGGCCGAGCCGCCCCTCGGCGGCGGCCGCCAGGACGTCAGAGATCCGGAAGCTGCCGGCGTCGGCGCCCAGCAGGAAGATGCCGAACAGGAACGGCACGTCACCGAGCTTGGTGACCAGGAAGGCCTTCAGCGAGGCCGACCGGGCGTCCGCGGTCTCCCAGTGGTGGCCGATCAGGAAGTACGAGCAGATGCCCATGACCTCCCAGCCGACCAGCAGCACGATCAGGTCGCCCGAGTAGACGACCAGGAACATCGCCGCCGTGAACAGCGAGACCAGCGCCGCGTACGACGGGTAGCGCGGGTCGTCCTTGAGGTAGGCGGTCGAGTACACCTGCACGCAGGTGGCGACCAGGCCGACCAGCACGGAGATCAGCGAGCTGTAGCCGTCCAGGTAGACGCCGAGCGTGAGGTCCGGCCCGCCGGTCGGGGTGAGCCGGGTGCCGGCCTCCAGCACCTGGCCGGTGCCCAGCTGGAGGGCGACCACCAGGGCGAGCACGGCCGAGACGGCGACCGGCACGATCGCCAGCGGCCGGGCCAGACCGGGCGCGCGCCTGCCGACGGCCAGGGTGGCGGCCGATCCGAGCGCGGGCAGGACGGGGACGAGGACGGGCAGGGCGAGGTTCATGCGGCGGCCTGGCCCTTCGGTGCCCCGGCGCCGGCCGGCGCCTCCTCTGCGGACTCGGCGGGATCACCGAGCGCGGTGGCCCGGTCGATGTCCGCGGTGCCCCGGGCCCGGAAGAGCAGCAGGACGATGGCGAGCCCGAGGCCGATCTCGGCGGCGGCGATGGTGATGGTGAACAGGGTGAGTGCCTGGCCGGCGTGCAGGGAGTCCCGCAGCCAGGCGTCGAAGGCGACGAGGTTGAGGTTGACGGCGTTGAGCATCAGCTCCACGGACATCAGCACCAGGACGACGTTGCGCCGGGCGAGCACGCCGTACACGCCGACGCTGAACAGCAGCGCGGCGAGCACGACGGGGTAGGCGAGATGCATCAGCTCTCCTCCGCCGAGGTCGTCGAGGCGGGAGCCGCGGGCTCGGCCGGGGCCTTCGGCGCGGTGGCGGCGACCGTCCCGTTGGAGCCCACCGGCCGGCCCGCGCGCAGCTTGGCGGCCCGGGGCGGCGGCACCCGCCGACCGGCCCCGCGGGACAGCACGATCGCGCCGACCAGTGCGGCCAGCAGCAGCACCGAGAGCGCCTCGAAGGGCAGCACCCAGGTCCGGAACAGGCTGGTACCCGTCGCCTGCGCCGAACCGCCGCCCCCGCCGAGGTCGATCCACGACGTCCGGAAGGCGTCGACGAGCAGCGTCACCAGCGTCCCGGCCGTGGCCAGCGCCACCACCAGGGCGACCCAGCGGTTGCCCGAGTCGGCGTCCGGCGAGCGCCCGATCGGCGCCCGGGTGAGCATCAGCCCGAACAGCACCAGGACGACCACCGAGCCGAGGTAGATCAGCACCTGCACCCACGCGATGAACTCGGCGGTGAGCAGCAGGAACTCCACCGCCAGGCCGCCGAGCGCGACCACCAGCCAGAGCGCGGCGTGCACCAGCTGCCTGGTGGTCACGGCCATCACGGCCGAGCCCAGCACGGCGACGCCGACCAGCAGGAAGACGATCTCGACCCCGGTCGGGGAGAGGAACGAGCGGGCGGCCGGGTCCAGCGACCCGGCCGCGGTCAGCAGGGCGGCACTCATCGCGGGTCACCCTCCTCCGGCGCCGCCGAGGCGGCGGCGGCCAGCTTGTCCGCGGCCTTGCGCGCGGTGGCGATCTCCTTGGGCTCCTCGGCCGCCGGGTCCAGCGCCGGCGGCGCCGGCACCGTCCACATCCACTCGCGGAGCTTGTCCCGCTCGTGGGTCAGCTCCAGGATGTCGGTCTCCGCGTACTCGAACTCCGGGGACCAGAACAGCGCGTCGAACGGGCACACCTCGATGCAGATCCCGCAGTACATGCAGAGCGAGAAGTCGATGGCGAAGCGGTCCAGCACGTTGCGGGTCCGGGCGCGGGCGTTCGGGTCGGCGGCCGGCAGCGTCTCCTTGTGGGAGTCGATGTAGATGCACCAGTCCGGGCACTCGCGGGCGCACAGCATGCAGACCGTGCAGTTCTCCTCCAGCAGCGCGATCACGCCGCGCGAGCGCGGCGGCAGCGCGGGCTGCACGTCGGGGTACTGCGCGGTGACGGTCTTCTTCGTCATCGTCCGCAGGGTGACGGCCAGGCCCTTGGCCAGTCCGGAGCCGGGGAAGCTCATGCGCCCACCCCGCTCCGCCGGGCCGGGGCGTCGGCCCCTGCGTGCCTGTCGGCCACGAGCTCGCTGCGCTCGGTCATGAGATCGCCACCTTGATGATGCCGGTGAGGGCGAGCTGGACGAGGGCCAGCGGGATCAGCACGAGCCACGCGAAGCGCATCAGCTGGTCCTCCCGCAGTCGCGGGTAGGTGACCCGCAGCCAGATGACCACGAAGGCCAGCGCGAAGGTCTTCAGGATCGTCCAGAGCCAGCCGAGCTCGTCCGGCAGCGGACCGTGCCAGCCGCCCAGGAAGAGCACCGCGGTCAGCCCGGAGACCACCAGGATCCCGACGTACTCGGAGAGCAGGAAGAGCGCGAAGCGCAGCCCGGTGTACTCGGTGTACGCGCCGAAGATGATCTCCGAGTCGGCCACCGGCATGTCGAACGGCGGGCGCTGGAGCTCGGCCAGGCCGGCCGTGAAGAAGACGAAGGCGCCGATGAGCTGCCACGGGATCCAGTACCACTGCCAGGCGTCCAGGATCCCCGGGAGCGAGAGCGTGCCGGCCGCCATCGCCACCGAGGCGGCCGCGAGCACCATCGGCAGCTCGTAGGACATCAGCTGCGCGGCCGTCCGCAGACCGCCGAGCAGCGAGAACTTGTTCGCCGAGGCCCAGCCGGCCATCAGCTTGCCGATCACGCCGACGCCCATCACGGCCAGCACGAAGAAGAGGCCGGCGTCGATCGCCTGGCCGACGAGGCCGTCCGGCCCGACGGGGATGGCGAGCAGCACGAACAGGTAGGGCAGCAGGGAGACGGCGGGCGCCAGCTGGAAGATCCTGCGGTCCGCCCCGGCCGGGACGATGTCCTCCTTCTGCGCGAACTTCACGCCGTCGGCGACGAGCTGCGCCCAGCCGTGGAAGCCGCCGGCGTACATCGGACCGAGCCGGCCCTGCATGTGCGCCATCACCTTGTGCTCGGTCTGGCCGATGACCAGGGGGAAGGTGAGGAAGACGACGAGGGTGGCGACGCAGCGCAGCAGCGTGTCGAGCAGGTTCACGTGCTGTCTCCGTCCTGGTCGGCCGGGTCGGCCGGCGTCTCCTTCGTCCCGTCCTCCGCGCGCTTCCCGTCCTCCGGTCCGGTCGCACCGACCGCCTCGCCGGGCGCCTCGGGCGCGGCAGCGGCCTCGGTCTCGGTCTCGGTCTCGGTCTCGGGTGCGGCGGTGCCCTTAGGTGCGGCCTCGGCCTCGGAGCCGTGCGCGGGCACCGGGGCGTGCCAGGGCGCGTCCGCGGACTGGGTCCGGGCCGGCGCCGGCCGCCCGGGCTTCGGCTCGGCGCTCTCCACGACGGGCTCCCCGGCGGGGGCCTGGCTCGCCGAGCCGTCCGTGACGGACCTGGTCCGGCGCGGTCGGTCGGCCCGCACCGGCGGCGCCGCCTCGGCGGCGGCTCCCTCGGCGGTGGTTCCCTCGGCGACGGTCTCGGCGGCCTGGCTCACCGAGCCCGCGTCGACCGACCTGGTCCGGCGCGGCCGGTCGGCCCGGACGGCGGGCCCGCCCTCGGCCGAAGCGGCGGCCGCACCTGCGGCGGCCGCACCGGCCCGGGGCGTACGGGCCGCCGCGCCGGCCGCCCGCGCACCGCGCGCGGGCCGCTCGGCCACCGGCGGCAGGGTGCCCTTGAGCGGGCCCCACTCGTTCGGGTCCGGGACGCCGGGCGGCTGCATCTTGCGCCGCGCCGGTCCGTCACCGTGGTCGGACTCGCCCGGCTCCTTGGCGCCCGGCCAGGCCTTGGCGACCCGGGCCGCGAGCACGAACTCCTTGCGCAGCGGGAACCCCTCGAAGCCGTCCGGCAGCAGCAGGGTGACCAGGTGGGGGTGCCCGGGGAAGTCGATGCCGAACATCTCGTGCGTCTCGCGCTCGTGCCAGCCGGCTCCCGCGTACACCTCGACGGCGGTCGGCAGGGCGGCCCCCGCCCGCGCCACCTTGGTGCGCAGCGCCAGGTGGCGCACCCCGGGGCCGTCCGCGGCGGCCAGGTGGGCGACCACCGAGAAGCCCTCGGCCAGCTCGTCGACGGCGCTCAGCCAGTCGAAGAACCGCAGGCCCAGGACGTCCCGGGCCGCGGTGAGCGCCTCGATCCAGTGCTCGGCGGGCACGTCGACGGTGACCAGCCCGTACGCCTCGGCGCCGGTGGCCCACTCGCCGACCGACGCCGCGTACTGCTCGGCGGTGCTCACGAGACGCCTCCTTCGGACGGCGCGGGGCCGGCCACCAGCGGGCGGCGCAGCGCGCTCGCTGGCGCGGCGTACCGGCCGGGCAGCGACTCGGCGGCGATCTTCTCCTGGAGCTTGAGGATGCCCTGGAGCAGGGCCTCCGGCCGGGGCGGGCAGCCGGGCACGTAGACGTCGACCGGGATGATCTGGTCGACGCCCTTGGTGACGGAGTAGGAGTCCCAGTAGGGGCCGCCGGAGTTGGAGCAGGCGCCGAAGGAGATGACGTACTTCGGCTCGGGCATCTGCTCGTAGAGGCGCTTCACGGCGGGCGCCATCTTGTCGGTCACCGTCCCCGAGACGATCATCAGATCGGCCTGTCGGGGGCCGGGCGCGAACGGAATCACACCCATCCGGATGAAGTCGTGCTTGGCCATCGACGCGGCGATGAACTCGATCGCGCAGCAGGCGAGGCCGAAGTTGAAGCACCAGAGGCTGTAGCGGCGGCCCCAGTTCAGGACGACCTTGACCGGGTCCGGCGCCAGCCGGGCGAGCGGGCCGAGGCTGCTCCGCCCGACGGCCGCACCGGGGCGCGACGGGTCCGGCAGACCGAGCGGTACCGGGCCCCCGGCGCCCCCGGCGCCGTGCGCGTGCGAGTGGTTGTGGGTCACGTCCATTCCAGAACGCCCTTCTTCCAGGCGTAGAGCAGCCCGACCGCGAGGAAGCCGATGAAGACGAACATCTCGATCAGCGTCCCGGCGCCGTAGCCGGCGGCGGCGAAGACGGTCGCCCACGGGAACAGGTAGATCGCGTCTACCGCGAAGATCACGTACAGGAAGGCGTAGACGTAGTAGCGGATCTGGGTGTGCGCCCAGTCCTCTCCCACCGGGTCCACGCCGCACTCGTAGGCGAGGAGCTTCTCCGGCGAGTACACCACCGGCCGCAGCAGCCGGTTGGCGGTGAACGCCACGGCGACGAAGAGCACGCCGACGACGGCGAGCAGGCCCATCGCGGCGTACGCGTCGAAGTAGCCGCTGCCGGCGGCCGGGTCGGCCGCGACGGCAGCTGCCGGCTGCCCCTCCATGCCCCTCGCCTCCACATCGCCTGGGAAAACCGCCCTCACGGCAGTTCTACGACGTTTCTTTACACGGTCATAACCATCGCCAATGCGTGAGTCTAAGTGCACGGCCGTGGAGCACCGCATCCCGCCCGATCCGCAAGACGGCCGATGGACATTCGGTGGACGACCGGGCCCGCCGGCCGCCCCGGGCGGGGGTGGGGATAACCCCCGGGCGGGAAGACGTATCACCCCCATGGCCCCGCGCGCCCCCGACCGGGGAAGCTTGGATCACCAGCTCGACTCCAAGGGACGGTAGATCCGACATGAAGCCACTGCACCGCCGCGCCGCGGATGCCCTCAAGGAGCAGGACGCGGGCCCCGAGCGCGCCCCGCTGTACGGCGCGCGGATGTGGCGGCAGGCCGGGCAGCTGATGCTCAATCTGCCGCTCGGCCTCGCCGGGTTCGTCTTCACCGTCGTCCTGCTCTCCGTCGGGCTGGCGCTCTCCATCACCGTGATCGGCCTGCCGCTGCTGGCCGCCGGGCTGGCCGGATGCCGACTCCTGGGCGCCTTCGCCCGCCGCCGGGCCCGCTCGGTGCTCGGCTCCGAGGTGCGCGAGCCGGAGCCGGTGCGCCGGAACCGGCCGGGGATCACCGGCTACGCGATCGCCTACCTCACCGACCCGCTCAGCTGGCGCTCGGCGCTCTACAACGTGCTGCTGCTGCCCTGGGGCCTGCTGAGCTTCGCGGTGACGCTGATCTGCGTCATCGTCGGCTGGCCGGTGCTGCCCTGGGTGGTCCGCTTCCAGGCGGCGATCGACCGGATGCTGGTGGAGGTCCTGCTCTACCCGGGCGCGCTCTCCGAGCGGGTGCGGGAGCTGGAGGACGACCGCGGCACGGTGATCGACACCGCCGCCGCCGACCTGCGCCGGATCGAGCGCGACCTGCACGACGGCGCCCAGGCCCGGCTGGTGGCCCTGGCGATGGACCTCGGCATGGCCAAGGAGAAGCTGAGCGAGACCGAGACGCCCGAGGACGTGGCGGCCGCGGCCCGGATGGTCGGCGCCGCGCACGGCGAGGTGAAGCTGGCCCTGCAGGAGCTGCGCGACCTGGCCCGGGGCATCCACCCGGCGGTGCTCACCGACCGGGGGCTGGACGCGGCGCTCTCCGCGGTGGCGGCCCGCTGCACGGTGCCGGACGGGGTCAAGGTGCACGTCGAGCTGACCGCCGCCGACGGCACGGTGGAGCGCCCGGACTCGGCGGTCGAGGGCATCGCCTACTTCACCGTCAGCGAGCTGCTGACCAACATCTCGAAGCACGCCCGCGCCCGCTCCGCCACGGTGGACGCCTGGCGGGCCGGCGACCAGCTGATGCTGCTGGTCCGGGACGACGGCAAGGGCGGCGCGGCCGCCTACCCGGGCAGCGGCCTGGCCGGGCTGGCCGAACGGATCCGGGCGGTGGACGGGGTGTTCCTGGTGGAGAGCCCGGACGGCGGGCCGACCACGGTCACCGTCGAGCTCCCCTGGCGCACCCGCGCCGCCCGCCGCTGACCGTTCCTCCGGCCCCCGCCGGACACCACAACGGGCCGGGACTCCGTCGAGGCAGTGACGGAGCCCGGCCCGTACCCGTGCGGCGGCCGCCCGCCGACCCTTGCGCGGTGCGCGGGCGGCCGCCGCCGGGGACCCGAGGGGCCAGGGCTTGTCCCACCCGGCCCTAGTAGTACTTCGTTAACTTGGCTTGATCCTGATCTGTGCATCGGGCATCCTGGCGGGCGTGGACTTGGGGGAGATTGAGCAACTGCGTGGCGA